>JAIPJX010000017.1 GCA_021733945.1 Verrucomicrobiota bacterium
GGGGCGGGGGGGGGCGTTGCTGCGTGGCACTCCAGTTGCTAGAGGGACGTCAGCAGATCAGGACGGCGAGTTCCGTGTGGGGGTCGTGGTCCGGATCCCAATCATTATAAATCCAGAAGGTCTAATACAATGAAACGTTCAAGCAAGTATCTCGCAATGGCCGTCGCGACGGTCGGAGTCTTTTTCAGTTCGAACAGCGTCATGGCGCAGCAACGTCAGGGATTTGATCCTGAACAGATGCGTCAGCGCATGATGGAGCGTTACCAGGAAGCGCTCGGGGTGAGCAGCGCCGAGTGGAGTGCGATTGAGCCGCTGGTGACTTCGGTGATGGAAAAACAGCGCTCGGCGGCCGGCGGCGGACGCGGTTTTGCCTTTGGCGGACGCGGTGGACGGGGCGGTCCTGGGGGGGCGGCTGGACAAGGCGGCGGCCGGGGCGGTCGTGGCGGCGGCGGTGACGCGAGCCCTGAAGTGGCAGCTCTGGAAGCGGCCATTGAAGCGGGCGACGCGGCGGGGATCAAGGCCAAGCTGGCCGATTACCGTGCTTCCCGCAAGAAAGCAGCCGCTGAATTGCAGCAGGCGCGTGAGTCGCTCCGCAAGGTTTTGACGGCCAAGCAGGAAGCCCAGCTGGTCCTGATGGGCACGCTCGACTAAGGGTGTCTGAAGGGTTCCCAATCCAATGAATTCCAAGGAGACACCCATGAAAGAGTTGCTCGACCGAATGGTGGAAGCCAAACAGCTCTCGTTCATGGATGCCGATGTGCTGGCGCGCCGATGCGTGTCGGGTGCCGTGTCGGCCGTGGAATCGGAGGAAGATGTTCTCCGGTGGTTGGCTGACGAGTATGATCTCGGCTACACCAATCTGGAGGATGTCGAGTTGGATCGGGAACTTCTGTCTTTGTTCCCGGCCCGTGTGCTGCTGAAAGAAGAGGTGCTTCCCCTGAAACGCCTCAACGGTTTGGTGGAGGTGGCCACGGGCCGGTTGTTTGAAACGCAGGGGTTGGACACGCTCAAGACCCTGACCGGCCTGAAGCTCAAGCCGGTGTTGGCTCCGCGGGAAGCGATCCAGCGGGAAATGAAAAAGCGGTTGGGTGTCGGTGCCGACACCATCGACACACTTGGGGAGGAGAGCGCCCTGCAGGTGGTCGAGGAGGGCGGTGAGGATGACACCAATCTCGACGATGCCGCCGAGGACGCGTCGATCATCCGGTTCGTGAATCAGGTGCTGCGCGATGCGATCGAGCTGCGCGCGTCGGACATTCATCTGGAACCCTTCGAAGACGAATTGCGGATCCGCTACCGCATCGACGGGGTGCTGCAGGAAGTGCCTGTGCCCGCCCAGATCAAACGATTTCAACCGGCGATCGTGTCCCGTGTCAAAATTTTGAGCCATCTCAACATTGCTGAGAAACGGCTCCCGCAGGATGGACGCATCAAGATCCGGATTGATGCCAGCGAAGTCGACATCCGGGTCTCGGTGATCCCGATGCTGCATGGTGAAGCGGTGGTGATGCGGTTGCTGCGCCAGAACGCGACCCTGCTTGGCATTGCGGAGGTCGGCATGGGGGATCGCGAAGTGAAGATTTTCAAGAGAGTTCTGGCGCTGCCACACGGGATCATTCTTGTGACGGGCCCGACCGGGAGTGGCAAAACAACGACGCTCTACACGGCGCTGAGCGCCATCAACGATTCGGTGCGCAAGATCATCACGATTGAGGATCCGATTGAGTACCAGCTCAAGGGGATCAACCAGATCCAGGTTTCCGAGAAGTCCGGGCTCACGTTTGCCAGGGGCCTGCGCGCGATTCTGAGGCATGACCCGGATGTTTTGTTGATTGGTGAGATCCGCGATCATGAAACCGCGCAGATTGCGGTTCAGGCATCGCTCACGGGGCATCTGGTGTTTTCGACGCTGCACACAAACGATGCGCCCGGGGCCCTGACGCGTCTGGTGGACATGGGGGTTGAACCCTACCTGGTGGCTTCCTCGCTTGAAGCCGTGCTCGCGCAGCGTCTCGTAAGAGTTCTGTGTCCGGAGTGCAAGGGGGTGGATGACTCGCCTGCGACCCGGTCGCTCAAGGAGCAGGTCGGGATCGCCGCCGACACGGCGGTGTATCAGGCGACGGGATGCCGGGCCTGTCGGCAGACCGGGTATCACGGGCGGCACGGCATCTTCGAAATGATGGAGATGAATTATGAAGTGCGGCAGATGATGCTGAAAGCCTGCTCCAGCGGGGAGATTGGGGAGGCGGCACGGCGTCACGGCATGCGCACGCTCGGGGAGGACGGCTGGCGGTTGGTTCGCAAGGGGATCACCACTCCGGAGGAAGTCATGCGGGTGACCAAGGATCAGACGCTGGGAGAACCGCCCAGAGCCGGGGAGACGGCTGCGGTGGAGGATCCGGCGAACACGGCGCTGGCTCCCGAGCTCACTGTTTCCGATTAGACCATGGCGTTCTTCCAATACAAAGCGCTCGGCGCAAACGGGGCTGTGGCCGAGGGGCGGATCGAGGCCGGAGGGCGTCAGGATGCCATGCGGCAACTCGAGAGCCGGGGAATGCGCCCGATCAGCCTTTCGGAAAGCGCCGGGGCGGCCGTCCCAGGGAAAAAAGCGGCCCCCGTCGAACTGCCTTGGAAATCCACCAAGGTCACTTCGCGGATGTTGGAGAATTTCACGAGGTTGCTTTCCAGCCTGCTCGCTGCGGGAGTGCCGTTGAGCCGCGCGATGGTGATCCTGCACAAGGAGGCTTCGTCTCCGGTTGCCAAGGAAAAATGGAAATCGGTGCACGACATGGTGGTGGACGGCATGTCCCTGGCGGATGCCATGGCGCAGTCGCCGGACACGTTTCCCAGGGTTTACGTGGCGATGGTCCAGGCCGGAGAGGCCGGCGGGTTCCTGGACGTGGTGCTGAACCAGATTGCGGATTTCCAGGCGCGCGAAAAGGAACTGCGAGGCAAGGTGATGACGGCTTTGCTGTATCCCGTGGTGCTTCTGCTTTTGGCGTTGGGAGTGCTGGTGTACCTGATGGTGTTTTTTATTCCCAAATTCCAGGTGCTCTTCATGGGGTTCGGTGCCGCGCTGCCGTTGATCACCCAGGTGATCGTCGGGACCAGCGAGATCATGCGGGGCTACGGAATGTACGTGGTCGTAGCGATGGCTTTTGGGGCCTATCTGCTTCGCAATTGGGTGGTCTCGGACCAGGGACGCCGCCTGATGGAACGGGCGGTTCTGAGGCTTCCGGTGGTTGGGCCTCTGAACGCGCGGTTTGCCATGGCCCGATTCTGTCGGATGCTCGGCACGTTGCTCGGAGCCGGGGTGCCGCTGATCAACGGACTCAATGTGGCGCGCAAATCGATCGGCAACCAGATTCTCGTGGATGCGGTGGCGAACTCGATTGAACGGGTCAAACAGGGGGATTCCCTCGGGCCCAGTCTGGGTGATTGCCGTGATCTCTTTGCCGGTTCGGTGCTGGAAATGATTTCCGTGGCGGAGGAAAGCGGCCGGTTGGATCAGGAGCTTGTGCGGATTGCGAATGTGACCGAGGGCGATCTGGACCGGCAGTTAAAAACCGCTGTGGCGCTGGCGGAACCGCTGATGCTGTTTCTGATCGCCGGTTTCATCGGCACGATTTTCATTGGAATGGTCATCCCGATCTTCACCATTCAAGACTACATCAAATAATCGAATCCAATCCCTATGAACCTGAAACCAAGAAATCGATCTCTAAAAAAACAGACGCAAAACGCGTTTACACTTGTGGAACTGCTCCTGGTGCTGGTCATCCTGGCCACCCTGGCGGCCATCGTGGTGCCGAAATTCGCGGGCCGCACGGAACAGGCCCGGGTGACCGCCGCCAAAGCCCAGATCGCCAACTTTGGCGTGGTGCTTGATGCGTTCGAAGTCGACAACGGTTTTTATCCGCGCGGCAAGGACGGTCTGTCGGCGTTGATTGAGAAACCGCGCGATGCCCAGAACTGGAGGGGCCCGTATCTGAAGGGGGAACTCCCGAATGATCCCTGGAAAAATCCCTACATTTACGAGTATCCCGGAAAACATCATGCCGATGGATACGACATCATGTCGATGGGACCGGACGGTCGGACCGGCGGGGACGACGACATCACCAACTGGGAACAGGCGAACAAACGCGAGGAATAGTCGCACTGGAGCCCCGAATGCACCCCTTTGCCAGTCATGCCGCAGGTGCCCGGTCCCGGGAATGCCGTGCGTTCACGCTGGTGGAGTTTATCCTCGTGATGGGGTTGCTCGCCACGGTCATGGCAGTGGCGGCCCCTTCGTTGTCGAAGTTTTTCAAGGGGCGCAAGCTGGATTCGGAGGCGCGCCGGTTTGTGTCGCTCGCGCGGTACGGTCAGAACCTGGCGGTGAACGAGGGAATGCCGATGATGCTCTGGATCGATCCGGATCTGGGGACCTACGGGGTGCGCCCCCAGGACCAGTATCTGTTCGAGCAACTGCCCTCCGAATCGCTCCTCCTGAGCCGGAGCCGGGGTGCTGAACCCGTGAGCGTGACGCTGCCTCAGTTTCGGCTCGCGGACGAATTAAGGTTCGACGTGGAAATCCTGGGAAAGACCAACACCCAGTTCGTCATGATCCGGTTGATGCCGGATGGAACGATCGACGAAGGCAGCCTGCCGGTGCTGCAAATCCAGCAACCGGACCGCGAAGGCAAACAGATCGTCGACAAGATTTGGATCGCCCAGTCGCGCGACCAATCCAGATATGAAATTGTTCAAGAAAGCAACGCCTTGGAGCGGATCAGCCCGGACGCGCAATCGCCGCGGGGGATTTACATTCGCTGAGGTCCTGGCGGCGCTGGTGGTGATGGCGATCGTGGTGCCGGTGGCCATGGAAGGTTTGCAGATTGCAAACCGCGCCGGGTTGGTGGCCCATCGCAAGGCGGTGGCGATTCGTCTGGCGGAAAGTTTTTTGAATGAAATCACGGTCACGGAACAATGGGAAGGAGCCCTTCAGAGGGGCACGTTTGGTGATGATTATGTGGGTTACGAATGGAGACTCGAGAATGAGTCGTGGCGGGGTGAGGCGTTGCGCCTGATTACCGTGGAAGTCAGTTACGAAGCCCAGGGTCGGCAATATACCGAGCGCCTGAGCACCCTGGTAAAACCGGTCAGCTATCAATGAAATTGGGAATCCATCCAGAATCTGCCGTCCGTCGCGTCGCCCGCCGACGCCGGCATTTCCGGGCGTTTACCCTGATCGAACTCCTGATCGCCACGGCCGTCTTTGCGATGGTGCTGGTGGTCATGAACACCATCTTCTCCGGCGCGTTGACTCTTGGGAAAACCACGACGCGCATGGTCGAGGAGGGCCTTCCGCTCAACCGGTTGGTGGCTCTCATGAAATCGGATCTCCGGAACATCCTGCCTCCGGGGGCCACCGGCGTGCTCGCAGGGCCGATCGTGGGCGGCAGCCAGTTGGCTCTTCAGGGACGCAGCACGGGCAGCGGTCGCGGTGATTTCGTTTTCCTCCAGTTCTCCACGACATCCGGCATCACCGATGATTCCACGATCCTGAAAGATCCCCGGGAGCTGGGATTCTACGAGCCGGCACCGTGGCCCGAGGCTCAGCGGGTGCAATACTCCCTGCGCGAATCGGAAACACCGGGGAATCGTTCCGGCCAGGAACTGATTCGTTCGGTGTTCAGAAATCCACTGGCGATCAATGAAGAATACTCCTACGAACAGCCGATTCTGGACGGTGTGGAATCGATGGAGTTTATGTTTTACGACGGCACCTACTGGATCAATACCTGGAATTCAACCAATCAGGAAATTGCCCTGCCGCTCGCCATCAAGGTCACTCTGGAGTTTCCCGAGGCATCCCTGGAGAATCCGATCACGAAGCCGTTGTTTGAGTTTGTCTTTCCGATCCTGACCCAGACCATGACCAACGCGGTGGCCGCTGCGGAGCAGGAAACAGGAACCGGAGCTGGTCAGCAGGGAGGCACGCAACAGGGCGGCGGTCAGCAGGGCGGTGGACAACAGGGTGGCGGCGGTGGTGGCCAGCAGGGTGGTGGTGGCGGTGGCGGAGGCGGTCAGCAGGGCGGAGGTGGAAGATGAAGATGCCGCGGACCCATTGCAGACGGGGATCGGTGCTGATCATTGTGCTTTGGATTACCTTTGGGTTGATCAGTCTGGCGCTTTACTTCGGCAATTCGATGTTTTTTGAGTTTCGCGCTGCCGATAATCATGCGTCCGGGGTGGAGGCTGAGCTGGCGATCGAGGGGGCCGCCCGGTACGTGGGGTATATGCTGACGAACCTGGTTACACTCGGGGTAATGGAGCAGGGACAGGTGCCGGATGCGCAATGGGTTCAATCCGAAGAGGTCCCCCTGGGCGAAGCCACGTTCTGGTTGATCGGGCGTTCTGATCAGGAGTTGCAGGCACAGGACCCGTACTTTGGACTCGTGGACGAGTCTTCGAAGTTAAACCTGAATACGGCGACGGCGGCGATGCTGGAGGCATTGCCCGGGATGACCCCGAATCTGGCGGCGGCGATTGTTGACTGGCGGGACGCGGACGCGGATCCGGTTGACAACGGTGCCGAAGACGAGGCGTACCAGGCGTTGATCCAGGCGTATTCGTGCAAGAATGCACCGTTCGAAACCGTGGAGGAATTGCGTCTGGTGGCCGGTGCCACTCCGGAAATCCTGTATGGCGAAGACTACAACCGGAACGGCATTCTGGATGCCAACGAGAATGATGGTGAACTTTCGCCGCCGTTCGACAACCGCGACGGACGTCTGGACCGTGGTATTCTTGATTTTCTGACCGTCTACAGTCTGGATCCGAATACGCGCACCAACGGCAGTCCGCGAATCGATGTGAACGCCGCCACGGGCACCGACCTGACCACCCTGCTTCAGGAAAAGCTGGGTGAATCCCGCGCTGCCGAGGTTCAGGTGCAGATTACTGGCAGTGGCGCGACCTACAGCAGTCTGCTCGAGTTCTTTATTCGAAGCCAGATGACCGCCACCGAATTTGCAATGATGGAGGGCGACCTGAGCGTGACCAATGCGACGTCGATCCGGGGGTTGGTCAATGTAAATACCGCTCCTTTGGAGGTCCTCGCCTGTATTCCGGGGATCGGCCCCGAGAAGGCGGCTCAGGTGGTTGCTGCGCGGGCGGGGCGCCAGACCGAATTAAAATCGCTGGCGTGGGTGGCGGAGGCCCTTGACGAGACCAGCGCGGTTCAGGCCGGGCCATACCTTACGGGACGGTCCTACCAGTTCACGGCGGATATCGCGGCGGTGGGTCGTCTGGGCCGGGGTTACCGCCGGACCCGGTTTGTGTATGATGTGAGTCAGGGCGATTCGAAGATGATTTACAGGCGGGACCTCAACCGCTTCGGGTGGGCTCTTGGCATTGAAGCGCGGGAGCGAATGAACACACTAGAGTTGACCCAGGGAAATTCCAGCTACCGATGATTCCGTTCCTGAAACCCAAACCGCCGATGACGTTGCTCGGCCTGCGACTTGGACGCAACCTGCTGCAGGGCGTGGTGCTCCATCGGAATGGCAGCGGGTTCTCCGTGCGCCAGCAATTTCGCGCCGTGCTTTCGCTGGATCCTCTCACCAACGATCCCGAGTTGGTCGGGCGCGAGATTCTGAACCACCTCACGGAAGCCGGAGTGCGCGAACGGCGCTGCACGTTGTGTTTGCCGCTCAACTGGGCTTTGACCGTGAGGGTTCCCGTTCCAGAACTGCCCGCGGAGGACACTGCCAGCTACCTGGATCTCGAAGCTGAAAAAGGATTTCCCTACAGCCCGGATGATCTCTGTGTCGCGTCTTCCCGCTATCAGGCTGCATCCGGAGATCAGTTTGCGACGCTGGTCGCGATTCCCAGGAACCATCTCGTGCGCCTGCAGAGTGTGCTCAAGGCGGCCCGGCTCAAACCGCAGAGTTTCTCGCTCGCCGTTCCGTCCCTGTGCATGCCGCCAGCGGTACCCGGGATCGGGGTGATTGATCTGTTGGTCGGCGAGTCCTGCGTGGAACTGCAGGTTGTGTTTGGGTCCGGTGTCGTTGTGCTGCGAGCGCTCGAAGGGGTGATCGAAACCGAAGGCGGGCATCAGCGGATTGACGCCGATCAGGTTGCCCGTGAGTTGAAAATCACGCTGGGACAGATGCCGCGGGCGCTGGGAGAAACCGTCCGCACGCTGCGTGTCTTTGGCCCTCCGGAAATTGTGGGACTCTTTCTGACGGATATTCAGGCGCGTGTCGAGGGCCTGGGATTAAAAGTCGATCGACAGGCGGGGCCCTCCTTGAATGGAACCCCGCTCCCGACTGAGAAAGGGGTGCTGCCTGAACTGGGGCTCGCGGCCGAACGGATGCTGGGCATTCCTCCTCGTTTTGAATTCCTTCCGCCGAAGGTCAGTTCGTTGCCGCAGGTGCTGGCGAAGGTGTCGGCCCGGAAGCTGACCTCCACCATCATAGTGGTGGTCAGTGCCCTGATACTCACCATCGCCGCGTTCCTGTTTCAGCATGTGCAGCTTCGGTCGCTGGAGAATCAGTGGCGCAAGATCCAGCCCACGGTGACGGAGTTGGAGGATCTACAGCAGCGGATCCGACGGTACCGATCGTGGTTTGACTCCTCGTTTCCGACCCTGACCATCCTGCGGTCGCTTGCAGAGGTGTTCCCGGTGGAGGGCAATGTTTCCGCCAAGCGCCTCGAAATCCGGGACCTTTCCATGGTCACCTGCAGTGGTACCGCCACCGACTATGCCGCGTATCAGGCGATGATCGAACGGTTGCGCGCGCTCAAGCCGGTGGCGGAACTGAAACAGGACCAGGTGCAGGGGAATTCTCCCCTCCAGTTTTCCATCAATTTTCAATGGCTCGGAGGTGTTGCTCATGACTAAGAACCGCGAACGACTTTTGACTTTTGCGGCGGTCGGCCTGATCGGCCTGTTCGCTGCTGATAAACTGATCTTCTCCCCAATCGGCCGCGCCTGGAGCGGTCGATCGGCGCAGATCGCCGCGCTTTCCAAATCACTCAGCAATGGTCGGCTTCTGATGGATCGCGAAGCGTCGATTCGCGACTATTGGAAGGAGATTCGTTCGAATGTCCTGTCCTCGGACGAATCCGTCGCCGAAGGTGCCGTCATGAAATCGGCCGCCCGCTGGCAGGAGGAGAGTGGGATCGGATTCCGGTCCAGAAAACCGCAGTGGAAGAAACAGGACGACGATTACGGCACGGTAGAGTTTCGCGTGGATGCCACGGGGAACATCGAGAGCGTGACGCAGTTCCTGTTTGCGCTGGAGGCGGATCCCCTTCCGGTCAAGGTGGAGAGCCTGGAGATCACGTCCCGTGACAGCGAAGGTCGGGAACTCATGGTCGGAGTCCGGTTCAGCGGTCTGCTTCTTACCGGGAAATCAAAATGAAGCCTGCAAACGTATCCCTCATGACAATGAATCAAATCCGGATTGCCAGCAGGGTCGCGCGGATCGATTTTGGTGGAGGTAACCGCCGCGCTCCATGGAGTGTCCTGTTGAGCGTGTGGGTGGTGTTCCTGTTGGGTGCGCCCGGGTCCGGTGGTGCCGAGGCGGAGGTGGGGCCGGAGCCTGCACCTTCGGTGTCATCCACGGCTGCTGACAGCCCGGTGGCGGCGTCTGGAACGTTTGATGCTTTCAAGATCATCATGCAACGGAATATTTTTAATGCGAACCGTGTGCGAGTGATCGACAGACCGGCTGTCACCAATGCTCCGCCCCCGAGGGTTCAGGCATTCTCCCTGCACGGCACCCTCCTGTCCAAGCAGGGGCATTACGCGTTTTTTGAAGGCAGCGAGTCGGCCTATCAGGCGGTGCTTGAAGAGGGGCAGAGCATCGCGGGTCATACCATCGCGAAGATCCTGGAGGATTCCGTCACGTTGAAGACGACCAATGAAATTGAAGTGGAACTTCCGATGCTCATGCAGATGGAACGTCTGGGAGACGGTCCATGGCAGGTGAAGGTCGGGACCGCCGCTTCGTCCGGAGGTTCCGGGGATCGCGGTGCATCCTCCCCGCGAATGGGCGGCGGACGGGATGGTTATTCGTCGCGACGGGACCGGGGAGACGGTTCGACAGTCGTCGGGAGCCGGAGTGCCCCGACCAGTTCGAGCCGGGACGGCGGCGGAGCCGTGGAGAGCGGCGGATCGCCGGAAGAGATTTTAAAGAGACTCATGGAACAACGCGCAAAGGAAGAGAACCAATGAAAAGTTTACGTGCCAGTTTAATTGCGGCGGCCTTCGTGGCCGCAGTCACCACGGTGCCCGCCCAAAACCCGACCCCTCCGGCCGATCCCGCCCCGCCGGAAGCTGCCGTGCCCGCTGCTGCCCCTGCCGCCGTGCAGGAGGTGACGGACGGAGACGGGCTGCGCTTTAATTTTCGAGGTGCGCAGCTGGAGACCGTTCTGGAATACATGAGCAGGGCGGCCGGATTTGTGATCGTTCCCGAGGTTCGGGTTGAGGGCAAGGTCGATGTGTGGAGCTATCAGCCGGTGAGCAAGGACGAAGCCGTCGATTTGTTGAACACCGTGTTGAACAAGAACGGATATTCGGCGATTCGCAACGGCAAGGTGCTCACGATCACGACGGTTGAGGATGCCAAGAAGCGGGGCATCCCGGTCAGGAAGATTGCGACGAACCAGGAACCCGATGTGATTCCTAAAAACGACGAACTGGTCACCCAGATCATCGCCGTGCGGTATGCCAACGCCATGCAGTTGACGAAGGATCTGACGCCGCTGCTCCCGGAACACGCCACACTGACGGCGAACGAGAGCGGCAACGCCCTCGTGTTGACCGATACCCAGACCAGCATTCGGCGGATGACCGAGATTGTGCGGGCTTTGGATACATCCATCTCAAGCATCTCCGCGATTCGGGTGTTTCCTTTGAAGTATGCCGATGCGACTGAACTGGCCACGGTGGTGAAGGAGCTTTTTGAACCGGTGGCAAGTTCGACGGGGGGCAACAACAACATACGACGTGGATTCAACCCGTTTGGGGGGAGGGGTGGTCGCGGTGGTGGTGGATTTCCTGGCGGCGGCGGTGCCCCTGGCGGAGCTGCTCCGGGCACTGAGGGCACCGGTGTGAGCGAAGCCCGCGACGCCGCTTCCCGCGTGGTTGCGGTGGCTGATGAACGCACGAATTCGCTCGTGGTCAGCGCCCCGGATGAATACATCCCGACGATCGAAGACCTGGTGGAGAAGATCGACTCGTCGGTGGATGATGTCACCGAGCTTCGAGTGTTTCATCTCAAGAATTCGAGTGCTTCGGAAATGGCCGACCAACTCGCGCAGCTGTTCCCGGATGAAACAACCTCCCAGAACGGGGCCTTCGGGTTTGGCGGTGGGTTCCGGGGGTTCGGCGGCGGTCGAGGTGGGGCCTCCCAGACATCAACCAGCGAACGATCCAAGAAACTGGGCAAGGTGACCGCCGTGCCCGATGAACGCACCGGTTCGTTGATCGTCAGTGCGTCCAGTCAGTTGATGCCGCAGATCGCTCAAATGATCGAGCAGATCGACGCAAACCCCGCGCGCAAGCAGCAGGTCTTTGTTTATCCGCTTGGAAATGCCCAGGCCGAGGACGTCGCGTTGATCCTTCAGGAGATGTTTCAGTCGCAGAGCAGCCGTACGTCCCAGAACTCGACCCGCAACAATGCGCAGAACAATCCTCTCAACAATCGAAATCAGTTTAACCAGGGAACCGGAGGAGCCGGCGCTGGAGGTGGTGGTGGGTTCGGTCAAAGAAATTAGGGCCTGCGGACCCGGGGCGCGACAGGGTCGCGTCCCGGGTCGATCTATTTTTTAAGCAACACAGATCTTATGATGTATTCAATTTTTAGAAGGGGCAGAATCTGCCTGATCGCTCTTGGTCTCGTCGGCCTGACTCTCTGCGAGAATCTGGCCCAGCAGCGGACCGGCACCCGGACCGGAAGCGCACGAACGGCGGGTGCCGGAGGTTCGCGGACAGGGGGAGGGGTGTATCCGAGCAATTCCGAGATCGGCGAGGCGATGATCTCCAGCGATCCGGAGACCCGGAGCATCATTGTGATCTCCGATGAACAGACCAACGAGCAGATCAAGAGGGTGATCCAAAATCTGGATCGTCCCAAGCCGCAGGTCCTGATCAAGGTGCTGTTTCTGGAGGTCACCCATGACAAGAGTCTGGATGTCGGGGTCGAGGGCAACTACTCCAAAGGAATGGGCAACTCCACGACCGGCAATGTAGCCAATGTATTCGGTCTCGCGGCGGCGGGCGCGACGCCGGCGAATCCGGGAGGGCTCTATTCGGTGCTCGGCAGCGATTTTCAGGTGACCCTTCGGGCACTCGCCGAGGCGGGCAAACTTGAAGTGCTCTCCCGTCCCTCCATCCTGGCTCGCAACAATCAGCTGGCTACAATATCCGTCGGGAAACGGGTGCCGTTGCCCGGGCCATCGACCCAGGGCGTGACCGGCTTGGTCACGACAAGCGTCCTTTACGAGGATGTTGGCATCGAGCTGAACGTGACTCCCTTTATTACCTCGGATGGACTGGTGGAAATGATTGTTCAGCCGGGAATCTCAACGTTGACCGCCGAGACCGTGGCGATCAGCGATACCTACAGCGCGCCGGTGATCGCTCAGAGGTATGCTCAAACCGTTGTCGTGACGCCCAGCGGTCAGACGGTCGTGATTGGTGGTCTGATGGAGACTCAGAAAACCGAACGGGAGAAGAAGATTCCGCTTCTTGGCGATATTCCCTATGTTGGGAATCTGTTTAAACGAAAGATCAAGGACAGCATAAAAACGGAATTGGTGATTTTTCTGACGCCCTATGTGGTTGCGGACGCCACGCAGTTGGCTCAGATGAGCGAACGTGAGACTGCGGCATCGCAGTTGCATAAAGGATCCTTCACTGAGGAGGAGTTGAACAAGTTCATCGACAAAATCCCTCCGACCCAGCCTGATCCCGCTGCCTCATCGGCCGATAAACCGGGGTTGCCGAGTGGTCGCCGCAAGTAGGGGCAAACTCACGTTCCATGGTCAGTCGCAGTTCCATTGTCTACGGCTTGCTCCTGGCAGCGTGGGTCATCGTCGTGGGTTGGCAGGCTGTCGAGCATCATCGGGTCAAGGCGGCGGCGCGCTCGGCCCTGGTGCACCGGGCTCGCGACATCACCGGAACTCTTGGGATGGTGATGAAGGCGCAACGGCGGTTCGTGCGTCAGGATCAGATGGAGTCGGCTCTCCAGGAGTTGGTGAAATCCGATGAGCTTGTTTCCATCGCCATCATCAGTGCCGCCGGAAATGTCGTGGCGTTGGCGGGCGCACCCATTGATCCTGCGATGAGCGGGGCGATGGAGATTGGGGAACACTGGGAGTCGGACCGCATGACCCTCGTGAATCCGTTTAACCTCGGGGAAAATGTTTCCGGCGAAGGGGAACGCGATCAGACCCGGGTCATCCTGCCCAGACGCGAACCCGGCACCGAACCCTCCCCGGATCGCCCGCCTCCCCCGATGTGGGCACCCCGAAGACCGGATGGGGAGTGGCCGTCGTCGACGAATGAAGGTCAGGTGCCGCCCTCCCTGTTGCGGCGTTCGGACGATGGGGACAGGTCGCCGGGCGGACGCGAACGAAGGTGGCCGTTTCGCCCGTCGTTTCGGATGAGCGACGAGGAATACAAGGCTTTGATTGAAAAGCAGGGGTCGCAGGGTTTTGTGATCGTGATGGCGACCCAATCGATTCGGGCGGCGTCCGTTCAGGATTTTTGGGTTCGCTGGTGGATCGGTTGTTTTTCAGCTGCTTCGGCGGTCGGGTTGGCCATTGCCTGGAGGACTTTCGAGAGATCCTCCGAACTCCAGATGCGCCTGGTGCGGGCCAGTCAGCTCAACAGTCATTTGCGCGAGATGAATCTGGCTGCCGCCGGGTTGGCTCACGAGACCCGCAATCCCCTGAATATCATTCGCGGCCTTTCGCAGATGATCTCGCGACAGGCGGAAGCCTCGCCCGACATACGGGCCAAGTCGGCCGAGATCGCCGAGGAGGTGGATCAGATCAGCTCGCAATTAAACGAGTTTATCGATTATTCAAAACCGCGTGAACTGCGCCGGGCTTCGGTCGATCTGGGCACCGTGATTGGGGACGTGGCCCGGGCCCTGCAGAGTGATTTGGAGGACAAGGAGATCCATTTAAAACTCCAGCAGGAGGAGTTGATCATCGATGCCGACCAACAGATGCTGCGGCAGTTGTTGTTTAATCTCCTGATCAACGCCATCCAGGCGGTGCCGTGCAAGGGCGAAATCGAGGTGGTTCCGGTCAAGGTCGACTCCTCCGAGGTTCTGCTCGAGTTTCGGGACAACGGTCCTGGTGTGGCTCCCGAGAACCGAACCGAAATCTTTCGTCCCTATTTCACAACCCGGAAGGACGGCACCGGGCTGGGGTTGGCCGTGGTGCACCAGATTGTGGCGGCGCACGGATGGGAAATTGACTGCCTTCCGAACTCCCCCCAGGGAACCATCTTTCGAGTCAGCCGGATCAAGCGTTTGGTTAAGTGACACGGGTGTTCGGGACCTCTCCAAAACAGGGTGGAGTCTGTCGCGCTGCGACAGACAGCTGCCGCGTCCAGCGGTGCAACGAAGCCACGCAGAGAGTGCGACCGCGAAACCAGGGTGATAAAGGGACAGGCTCATAGTCTGCTCCGGGTGAAGCCAAAGCGGCGTCGACGCTTCGCTCTGCCGCACGCACTCCAAAACGCGGTGGTTCTTCGGACGCCGTGGCTTGGAATCCATTCCGATGGCAAACATCCGCTCCAAACGGGTTGCTGCTGGGAATCTCGCGGTCAGGGAGTTGACCTTGGGGCAGAAACTCCTTGCGGGTTGGGCTCTGTGAATATGAAATGGGGACTCAGCTATGCCTACAAAGCCTTCCCGAACCGGTTCGAAAATCATCCGCCTTTTGGTTGTCGACGATGACGCCGGGCAACGGAGCCTGATTACATCCTTTCTCAAGGGTCAGGGGTTTGAGACTGAGGTTGCCGAATCCGGCGAGGAGGCTCTGAAAAAGCTCGGGCAGGGGACCTACGAGATGATGGTGTCTGATGTCCGCATGCCCGGGATCTCAGGTCTCGAGACCCTGCATCAGATTCGGGAACGGGGGATTGCGCTTCCCGTGGTCCTCGTGACCGCATTTCCGGACATCCGGGATGCCGTGGGAGCCATGCGTGACGGTGCGGTGAACTATCTGGAAAAGCCGATCGATCTGGATGAATTGCTGGCGATTGTTTGTCGGGGAACGGGTTTGTCGACCCGTGAAGCTCCGGTGATGGTGGTCGATAAACCGTTGCCGGAGCATATCGTTGCCAGGGGAACGCAGATGCAGGCCGTGTTTCGGGATGCCGCGTTGGTGGCGGGATCCGACAGCCGGATCCTGATCACGGGGGAAAGCGGGGTTGGCAAGGAAGTTCTGGCTGATCTGATTCATTCCTGGAGTTCAAGAGTCCGTGGGCCGATGATCAAGGTCAATTGCGCTGCCATTCCCGAGACGCTGCTCGAGAGTGAGCTTTTCGGGCACGAAAAGGGGGCGTTTACGGGCGCGCACATGGAACGAAAAGGGCGGTTCGAAGAGGCGCATGAGGGCACGATCCTCCTGGACGAGATTACCGAGATGTCGCCGCATCTGCAGGCGAAGTTGCTGCGAGTGATCCAGGATGGTCGGTTTCAGAGATTGGGTTCAAACCGGGACCGGCAGACCGACGCCCGAATCCTGGCAGCGACGAATCGCAATCTCGAGGAACAGGTGGCCTCGGGTGCGTTTCGGGAAGATCTGTTCTACAGGTTAAACGTGATGGAAATCTATATCCCGCCGCTGAGGGATCGAGCGGAGGATGTTCTGGAACTCGCCGCTCGATTCTTTCTTGAGTTTACAGGGCGCCGGGCCCGACTGTCACCGCCGGTCGTGGAGTGTTTTCAAAACTACAACTGGCCCGGAAATGTGCGCGAACTCCGCAACGCCATGGAGAGAGCCAGCCTGATGTGCCATGGCGAGCTGGTGCTTCTGGAGCATCTGCCCGCCCGGGTCCGGAGTTCGGCTGGCAGCGTGGGAAACGGTGTGAAGAATCCGGCTGGACGTCTGGAAGACATCGAACGTGAGGCGATCGTACACGCGCTGCGGGCCAATCACTGCAACCGGACCGAAACTGCCAAGGCGCTCGGGATCAGCCGACGCGCCCTGACCTACAAGATCCAACGATTCCGCGAGCTCGGATACGAGGTGGACTCCACCGATTCGTAAAACGCTGATCCGTCGATCGATGGTCCGGGGTCCCCGGGGGGTTATTCGTCCGTCTTGGTCAATTGCGCCAGAACGGCGAAATCCTCCAGAGTCGTTGTGTCTCCCTTGATTTCGAGGCCGGAGGCGACCTGCTTCAGGAGTCGTCGCATGATCTTGCCCGACCGGGTTTTGGGGAGGGACTCGGCGAATCGAATGTCATCCGGTTTGGCCACGGGCCCGATCTCCTTGCCGACATGATTTCGAAGCTCGACCATGAGTTCGGGCGAGGCTTTGATCCCGCTCTTGAGAGTGACAAAGGCAACGAGTGCCTGGCCTTTGAGGTCGTCGGGACGTCCGACAACTGCGGCTTCGGCGACATTTTGATTGCTGACCAGGGCGCTTTCGACCTCGGCTGTTCCGATTCGATGTCCGGCCACGTTGAGCACATCGTCGATCCGACCCACGATCCAGAAATAGCCGTTCTTATCCTGCCGGCTGCCGTCCCCGGTGAAATAGCTGCCCTTGACCTCGGACCAGTAAACATCCTGGAACCGCTGAGGGTCGCCCCAGATTCCGCGCAGCATGCCGGGCCAGGGTTTGCGGACAACCAGTTTGCCTCCCGAGTTTTTTTCGACGGCATTGCCTTGTTCGTCGACCACCTCGGGGAGAATTCCGAAAAACGGGAGAGTGGCCGAGCCGGGTGTGGTGGGTGTGGCTCCGGGCATCGGAGTGATCATGATGCCACCGGTTTCGGTTTGCCACCAGGTGTCGACGATGGGACAACGTTTGCCTCCAATCACGGTATGATACCAGATCCAGGCTTCGGGATTGATCGGTTCCCCCACCGTGCCGAGAAGTCGAAGCGAGGATAGATCATGTTTCTTGGGCCATTCGATCCCCCATTTCATGAACGCACGAATCGCCGTGGGTGCCGTGTAGAGAATGCTGACACGGTGTCTGGCGATGATGTTCCAGAACCGGTCGGGCTCCGGCCAGTTGGGTGCTCCCTCGTAAATCAGACTCGTGGCACCGTTGGCCAATGGACCATAGACAACGTAGCTGTGTCCGGTCACCCATCCGACGTCTGCGGTGCACCAGTAAACGTCGTTGTCCTGAAGATCGAAGACATACCGGGTGGTCATCTTCGCGTAGAGCAGGTAGCCGCCGGTGGTATGAAGGATGCCCTTGGGTTTTCCGGTGGAACCGCTGGTATAAAGGATAAAAAGCGGAGCTTCACTGTCCATCGGTTCGGGCGGACAGACAGGGCTGACGGTTTTTATTTCGTCATGCCACCAGAAATCCCGGTTGGCCTTCATCGAGATCTGGTTGCCGCATCGCTGCAACACAATCACCGATTCGATGGTCGCGGTAAGCAGTTTCTTGTCGGCACCCTTGATCACAAGGGCGTCGTCCACGTTCTGTTTGAGCGGAACAACGCTGCCCCGGCGGAATCCGCCGTCAGCGGTGATAATGGCTTTGGCTCCGGAGTCGAACACGCGGTCTGCGACGGATTGAGCGCTGAACCCTCCAAAAACCACGGAATGCACGGCTCCGATCCTGGCGCAGGCGAGCATGGCGATGGCAGCCTCCGGAACCATGGGCAGGTAGATCAGGACCCGGTCGCCCTTGGTGATGCCCCGCTTCTTCAAGACGTTGGCGAAGAGGCAGACCTCGCGATGCAGTTGGCGGTAGGTGAGCACACGTTCTTCCCCGGGTGTGCCGTTGGTGGCGGGTTCTCCCTCCCAGATGAGGGCGGCCTTGTTGGCGGTCGCCGTGTCGAGATACCGATCGAGGCAGTTGACCGAGACGTTGAGTTTGCCGCCGACAAACCATTTCGCGTTGGGAGCTTTCCATTGCAGCGTCTTTTTCCACGGTTGTGACCAGACAAGCTCATTCCGGGCTTGTTTGTCCCAAAAAACCTCCGGTGACTCGATCGATTCCTTGTAAATCTTGCGATACTGCGCGAGCGACTTGATGTGAGCGCGTTTGGAGAACTCCTTGTCCGGGGGGAACAGGCGTTCTTCGTTCAACATGGAGGTAATGTTCGCGGAATGGTTTTTGCTTGGTTTGCTCATAGTCTTCGCTCAATAGCTTGGAATCCGGCCTATCTTAAGAGCGAGGCCGCGACCGTCAATCTTCAAGGGCGGGTCGGGGAGTTCGGAAGCCGGGAAGTGGAGCGACTCGTTCCCGGTTCCGCGGGTGTGAATTGTGTGACCTCATGCCACTGGACCCTGCGCATCTTCCGCCAGGTCGTGGAGTGCAGAGTCCTCTGGCGCTTTCGGAAAGGGACGAAACGGAAAGCGGCGAGGGTATCGCAGGTGTTGATGGAAGCAAGGGAAGAGGGTGGGGAGTCGTTGGGGTTTCCGGGAAAAGCGGCAGAGGGCTGCCGCAGTCCAAGACGCTATCGCGAGGATCGGGGGCGTCGGCCTCTCCAGGTTTCCCTGTTTCAGGGGCGGGCGTGGCGGTTGGGGCTGAGCGGATCCAGGGAGATCGATGGCGTTTCACCGGAAATGAGTTCGGTGACCAATCTGCCGGTGACCGGGCCCAGGCTCAATCCGAGCATCGCGTGGCCCGCCGCGATCGAAAGATTCTCAAAAATTCCTGCACGTCCCACATAGGGCAGACCGTCCGGGGAGCAGGGGCGCAGTCCACTCCAGACGGGCTGATTTCTAAAGTCAGCTTCGGTGAATCCAGGGAAATAGTCCGGTATGGATCGGATCATGCCCCGCACCCGGGAGTGGTTGACTGAGGGGTCGTGTCCGGCGATTTCCATCGTGCCGCCGAAGCGAAGGCGGGATCCCATGGGAGTCACCGCCACACGTGCTTCGGTGAGGATGGAGGGTACGCACGGGATTTGCCGGGGGGCGGGCAGGGTGATGCTGTAGCCTTTGCCCGCCTGCATCGGGAGGTGCAGCCCGAGTTCCCGGACCAGGGTGGGGGACCAGGCACCGGCTGCGATCACGAATTCATCGGCTTGCTTCACGCCTCTTTGAGTCTGAACCGCTGTCAGTCGCCTTCCCTGGTGGATCCAGGATTCGGCCTCGGTTTCCCACAGGAATTCGACACCCGCCCGCTGCAGGGTGCGGGTGAGCGAACGGAGAAATTGTTCCGGGCAGAGGTGGCCGTCGAGCGGGAAATACACGGCGCCGGCGACGCGCATCTGGAGGCCGGGGTTCAGGCGGGCGGCTTCCTCCGGGGAAAGGATTTCGGCGGGCATGCCGAGTTTGTGGGCCTGGATGGCCGTGGCCGATTCATGGCGCAGAGTGGACGCGGTTTTGCAGAGCATGAGCAGCCCGCGTTTTTCGAATAAAAACGTTGCCGAAGCGTCGTCGGCGATCTGCTCAAAACAGCTGCGGCTGGCCATTCCGAGGTCGCGGAGAAGGGGGGCGGATCGGAGGACGTGGTTCGGGGTGCATGCCTGAAAAAACTTCCAGACCCACTCCAGAAGGTCGGTGCTCGCACGTGGTCGCAGGGAGAATGGACTTTCCGGGTTGAACATCATGCGCAGCCCGAGCCCGACCATGCCCGGAGCGGCAAGCGGGATGAAATGGCTGGGCACGATCATGCCGGCGTTGCCCGTCGAACATCCGGAATGATCGGCCGGGGCGCGATCCATCAGGGTGACGCGGTGTCCGCGTTTCATGGCGTAGTAGGCGGTGCAAAGCCCGATTACGCCGGTTCCCACAATGAGGATGCGTTTAGACATCGGCGGAAGGGTGAACGGCGCCGTGAATTCCCCAGACGAACGGATCGAGTGGGTCGAACATCAGGTGGCATTGCCCGGTGATGAATGCGGTTCCAGAGATGGTTGGCACAAGGTGACCGCCTTCGCGATGGTACCTGCCCGTGAACAGACTGCCCACGATGCTCTCCTGCACCCAGGGTTCGTTCTCGCCCAGTTTCCCGTCGGCTGCGAGGCAGGCAATTTTCGCGCTGGTGCCGGTGCCGCATGGCGATCGATCGTAGGCGAGGCCGGGACAAAGTACAAAATTGCGGGAGTTCGCGCGTGGATCGGCGGGCGGTCCAAACAGCTCGATGTGGTCCACCTCCGGGAATCCGCCCTGGTTGACCGCGGTTCGGATCGCGGTTGCCACGCGGGTCAGGTGCCCGACGTTTCCGGATTCGAGGGTTTGTCCGTGGTTGTCCGTCAGGAAAAACCAGTTGCCGCCCCAGGCGATGTCCCCGGTCACGTTGCCGAGTCCCTCGACGGCGAAGGTGTTGCCGGCGGCTTTCCGGTAGCTGGGCACATTCCTGACCGACACCGAGGCGTCGTCGCAGAGGGTCGCGGTGACGGTTCCGACCGGGGTTTCAATTCGGTGGGTTCCGGGCAGGATGCGTCCCAGGTGGGACAGGGTGCGAACAACGCCGATCAGGCCGTGACCGCACATTCCGAGAAAACCGACGTTGTTGAAAAACAAAACGGCTGCTGCGGAGTCGGTTTCCACAGGCGGGGTGAGCAGAGCGCCGACCCAGACATCGGAGCCGCGGGGTTCTCCGGCAATGGCGGCGCGGTAGTGGTCGAACCGTTTCTGAAAGACGGCCAGGCGATCGCCCAGGGAACCGGTTCCCAGATCGGGGCCGCCGTCGATGATCACACGGGTGGGTTCGCCTCCGGTGTGGGAGTCGATGACCTCGATGGTTTGCATGGTGTTTCCTGCCGGACGTCCCCCTTTGTGGCCCCGCGTGCGGGCGGGGGCTGTGGCTTGGATTATTTCGCCGCTTTTCGTTTGGTTGCCGGTCGTGCGGGAACCTTGGGACGATTGGCGATGCCGTCGTGGATGATTTTGAGAACGCGCCTGCGTTCCTCGCCGGTGAGGGGCAGGCGCGGGGCGCGCACCCATTCGCTGCCGAGGCCGCACTCCTGCACGACCAGCTTGATGTACTGCACGAACTTGACGTGCACATCCAGGTGGAGGAGGGGGGAGAACCATCGGTAGATGGCCCGTGCCTCGTCCCACTTGCCCTGCCGGGTCAGGTCCCAGAAATATTGGTTCTCGGCGGGAAACGCGATTCCGGTGCCAGCCACCCAGCCATCGATGCCGAGGATCGCGCTCTCCAGGGCCAGATCATCCACCCCGGTAAAAAGTTTGTAACGGTCGCCGCATGCGTTGTGCAGGTCGGTGATTCGGCGCGGGTCCCCCGAGCTTTCTTTGAGCGCGACGAAATTCGGGGTGTTTGCCAGCTCGGCGAACATCTGCGGGGTGATGTCGTTGCCGTAGCTGATGGGGTTGTTGTAGATCATGATTGGCAATCCCGTGGTCTTGGCGACCGTGCGGAAATGGGTCATGGTCTCGCGGGGATCGCCCTTGTAATTCATCGCGGGCAGAAGCATCAACCCGTCTGCGCCCAGTGTTTCCATGTCCTGGGCGTATCGGATGGCTTCACGGGTGCTCGGCTCGGCGACCCCGCTCAGGACGGGTACACGTCCGGCGCTGGTCTCGATGGCCGCCTCGATGACCCGGCGTTTTTCCTCGGGGGCGAGAGCCTGGTTTTCGCCCAGGGAACCGCACATGACCAACCCGCTGACACCGGATTGGATCAGGGTGTCCAGATGGCGTTGGGTGGCCGGGAGGTCCAGGGACTGATCCCGTTTCAACTGGGTTGTGACTGCGGGGAAAACACCGTTCCATTCTGATTTCATAAAAATTCTTCCAGTTTTAGCTCGTTTCAGTTCACCCAGTACCGGCCGAACGGTGATTTGCCACCGCAGCTGCCTGATGTGCGGGTGGCACGGTCAGGCGGAGAGGATCATTTGCCGGAATTCCCCGTCGATGAAAGAAGAATTTTCGTAACCGTTTGCGGTTGACAGGGAGCAAAGGCGAGGGCGTATCCGGGTCATTACGTGCAACTGGAGTACGCGAACCGGCACCCGTCCCTGATCCGCCGGATTCTCGGCTCAGGGGTTACGATCGAGGGATGGGCGGTCTACACCGAGCAGACCCTGCTTGATCAGGGATACGGCGAGGGCGACCTGGCACTGCGGCTTTCGCAGTTGAAGTTTTATTTGCGAGCCGTCGGAAATGCCATTCTGGACCACCGGATGCACTGCACCGAAATGACCGACGAAGAGGCTTTGAGATTCCTGGTTGACGAAGTGTTTCAGTCCGAAGGAGAAGCCCGGTTGAAGGTCATCCGGGCCAAACAGAGCTCCGTGCAGCTCTCGACCTATTTCGTTGGGCGCATGGCCCACTATCGGCTTCGACAACAGATCCAGCGCGAGATGGGGGCCAGGTTCAACCTGGGTCGGTACCATGAAGCCGTGCTGAAACAGGGATCGGTGCCGGTGAAGTTTCTTCCCGAGCTGGTCCGGTCCGCGCTCGGATTGCCGGTCCGGCAGGCGGAGTGACTGCTGCCATTCTTGTCGAGAAACCGCTGCCGGGGTAAAGGGGGCAGCGGCGGTTCAATCGACAATCCCCGTCGCGCCCCGCGCGGCGGGGGGTGGGGAAGCCGCCCCGAGACGGGGCGCAGCGGTGCACTTAGCTGACTTTCACGTCGATCAGTTTGGTTTTCGCGCTTTCGCGTTTGATCAAACGAACTGTCAGGACGCCATCCTTAAATTCAGCCGTGATCTCCTCCGGATTGGCTTCCTCGGGCAGTGTGAAGCTGCGCACAAAGCTGCCATGCATTCTCTCGGTGCGATGATAGCGTTTGCCGTCGGTGGCTTTTTCCAGCTTGCGTTCTCCGGCAATGTAGAGCACGCCGTTCTCCACGCGCACGCTGATGTCTTTCTTGTTCAGTTCCGGTAGGTCCGCCTTGATGAGATATTCCGTTTCGTCCTCGATGATATCCACCAGAGGGGCCCATTCAGCTTCGGTCATATACTCCTCGGTCGGCCTCCGCATGGGTGAAACTCCCCAGAAAGAAGTCAACCGGTTTGTCAGGTCTTCCATTTCTTTGAATGGATTCCAACGCGTAATCGTGTTCATACAATGGTCTCCTATCAAGGGTGGCTCGGGTTTTTGGTTCATAGGGCTAGGCTGAACGGCCACCCGTCTTATTCAGCCCGCCCCTGTTTCATCAGGTAATTCATTCAACAACAGAATCCGTGCCACAGCCTGGCGATTCTGGAAGCCGTTCGGGAGCAATGGTTTTACAAAATTGAGGCGGAAAAAAAGGGGTGGTGTTGAGTGAAAATGACTCAGTTGGAGCGTCACAGATGGGACGGGTTGACACAGTCAGGGCGCTGCTTCCGGGGCTGTCCCGGGAATGATGCGGTTGGAGTGCCAGGACATTGGTGTGGCTAGACCTTGCATTATCGGTTGAATTTTGCGATGAAGTGGCCAATACCGATGCACGACACCGATCCGGCACACACACCCGAACCTCCGGCGAAACATCCCCGGGGCTTGTATACGCTGTTCTTCACCGAGATGTGGGAGCGGTTCAGTTATTATGGAATGCGCGCTCTGCTCGTTCTGTTCATGGTGGACACGGTGGAGCACGGAGGGCTTGGATTCGACGACAAGACAGCCACGTCGATTTACGGATTATACACGGCGTTTGTCTATCTGGTTGCCCTGCCAGGAGGATGGATTGCGGATCGTTTGCTCGGGGCGCAGCGGTCCGTTTGGTACGGAGCGATGATCATTGCCCTGGGACATTTTGTTCTGGCGATCCCTTCGATGCAGGCATTTTTTGTGGGGTTGGTCCTGGTGGTTCTGGGCACCGGATTGCTCAAGCCCAACATCAGCGCGATCGTCGGGCAGCTCTACCCCGAGGGGGGAGGCCGGCGCGACGCCGGTTTCACGATCTTCTACATGGGCATCAATCTGGGGGCAGCCATTGGACCGCTGATCTGCAGCACTCTGGGAGAGAAACTGAACTGGCATTATGGATTCGCTGCTGCCGGAGTGGGCATGTTGTTCGGACTGGCCCAGTTTAAACTCACGGCCCGGCATCTCGGGACTGCGGGGCTTACACCGCATCGTCGACCGGGTGCTGCAGCTGGTTCGGGAGGTCTGGATCGGGCCTGGTATTTTGTGGGTGGAGCCGTTGTGTTGATTTTTGCCGTGGTCCTTCTGGCCCTGACCCGGGTGATTACCTTCAATCCGATTGTCCTGGCGCAGAACACCACCTACGTCATTGTCGGCATTGCCGTCGCGTATTTCGCCGGGATATTCATATTCGGAAAGCTGGACGCCACGGAAACCAAGCGGACCCTGGTGATCGTCGTGTTGCTTTTGTGCGCGGCCTTGTTTTGGTCGGGTTTCGAGCAGGCCGGTTCCTCGCTCAGCCTGTTTGCCGAACGATACACCGAGCGCTCCGTCAGCTGGCTGAATTTTGAGATTCCAGCCGGCTGGTTTCAGACTTTGAACCCGGCCTTTATCATTGCTCTGGCACCCGTGGTTGCCGCCCTTTGGGTGAACCTGGCGCGACGCCATTTAAACCCGTCGGTGCCCATGAAATTTGCCATTGGCATGATTTTCCTGGGGGTTGGTTTTCTGGTCATGGTGGCGGCTGCCAAGCTGGTTGTGAGCGGGAACAAAGTTGCGCCCTACTGGTTGATCTGCACCTATCTGCTGCACACGACCGGCGAGCTTTGTTTGAGCCCGGTCGGGCTGAGCGCAGTGACCAAGCTGGCCCCCGCCCGGTTTGTGGGGCAGATGATGGGGTTGTGGTTTGTGGCTGCCTCCCTGGGCAATCTGATCGCCGGTTTGTTTGCCGGAGAGATTAATCCGGAAGCGATCGAACAGATGCCCGACCTCTATCTGCGGGTGGTGATTGGCCCCGTGGTCGCCGGTATTGTCCTGATCGCCTTCGTCCGCCCGATCCGCAAGCTGATGGGCGGCGTGCGTTAGCAGACCGTTAAAAAACTCCAAATCTTGTAGGAGTCGAGGTCACGAGACTCTAATTTCTTCCGATTCTTTCGGTGTTTTAGAGCCTTCTGACGTCGGCTCCTACTTTTTCAACTGGCCTGGCTACCGTGTGGGTTAACGGGGTGCCACCCAGTTCCCCGACCACACACGGCGGGATTCGTTCACCGGCTTGTTGTACAGATAGACCCAGGCGGCAATGGATACTCCCGAGGCACGTTCCACCTGCAGCACGGTGCGGCGGAACAGTCCCCCCTCTGGATCTTCAGCATGACAGTCCTCATAATGATCGAGGCGCGGCCATGCCGTGTCCGGATCCAGCAACCGAAAGATCTCGACGGCCACGGTTCCGGAGTCTGCCTGGATTGCCCCGGGGAACTCTCCCAGGTCGTAGAGGCATCCTGGGAAGTGTCCGGTGCCCAGGAATTCCGCCGGAGCCATGAGCGGGTGCTCCCGTCCCGCAGGATCCCGTCGCAGGGAACCGTAGACCGCCAGCAGGCGGCATGCAGGCTGAATCTCCGATGTCATGTAGCCTTGAGTGCCCGTGATCAGACCTTGGTTTGGGCCAGTTGCAGCAGGTGCCGAAACTGCTGTTCGGTGACCGGTGACACCGAAAGGCGGGAGTTGCGCGCCACCAACATTTCCTGAAGGAGGGGATCGGCCTTGATCGTGGCGAGGGACACGGTTGTGTTCAGCGGTTTGAGGGGCACCAGATCGACCGCCGTCCAATCCCCTTCCGTGGCGGTGGGGTCCGCGTAAGGTCCCTTGGAAACCCGTGCAATGCCGACGACCTCCTTTCCATCGCCGCTGTGGTAGAAGAGTGCGAGATCGCCCTTTTTCATCGCGCGGAGATTGTTTCGGGCCTGATAGTTGCGCACCCCGGTCCAGTCGGTGCCTTTGTCCTGGACGAACCGGGACCAGGCGTAGGTGGAGGGTTCCTGTTTGACGAGCCAGAAGGAGTCGGACATGGGGGTTGGAGAATGGGATTGCAGGGGCGGATTATTTGTTCGGTGTCCGGTTTCTTTCGTATTCGGCCACAGCTTCCGGAAGCAGATTCGTGAGATCACGGATACGTTCCTCGGTCACGGGATGCGTTCGGAGAAACCAGGGAGTGGTGTCGCCCGCCTTCGTGGCGGCGGCAAAACGTTTCCAAAACTCGACCGCCGCGCGTGGGTCGTAGCCGGCGCGGGCCATGTAGATCAACCCCATATGATCTGCCTCGCTTTCCTGAAGCCGCCCATGGGGCAGGGCGCGACCGAGGTTTGCGCCGGCACCGTAGAGGAGCGCCGCAGTGGCCTGGGTGGTTGGTTGGGCTTTGGAGAGACTGGCACCCAGCAACTGGCCGCCTATGCTGATCATGGTGGCTTCACTCATTCGTTCGGCACCGTGATGCGCCGCGGCATGGGCGACCTCGTGACCAAGCACCGTGGCAAGGCCGGCTTCGTTGGCTGTGATCGGCAGGATGCCCGTGTACACGCCGATCTTGCCTCCGGGCAGACAGAAGGCGTTCATCTCGTTGCTTTGAAAGACCACGAATTCCCATTGTGCATTGGGCAGATCGCCCGATGCGACATCTGCGATTTTTTTTCCGACCGATTGCAGCAGGGCATTGGCGGCCGGATCCGCGCTGACCGGGACTTCTGTTTTCATTTGCTGGAAACTTGTCAGCCCCAGCTCCAGTTCTTCGCCCTGGGAAACCATGTTTAACTGGCTTCGGCCCGTGATGGGAACGCTCGAGCAGCCGGATAACGCTCCTGCAACACACGCGCCGATCAGCCAGGACCGCGAAAAAGTCATAATCCGATTCTTCATGCATGGAGCAAAGCATAAGATCCAGATCAGCACAACCTGTCTCGTTTGGCCCTGATTGGGAGGAAGTGGGTTTGGCTGCGCAGGTGCCAGAAACGGGTGCCTCACCTCCGACAGGTGTCTGGCCCAATGTTCCCGGGGCGTTCACCCTTTGACTTTCTGTTTGCACTTGAACCGTCGCTGACACGGGTTCTCGTGGAATTTGACAGAATGGGGGCAGGAGGTATAGTCCGTCGTTTTTTATATGAATCAAAATCCGCATGTCGCAGTGGTGGGTGCCACAGGTGCCGTTGGCATAGAAATGATCAGGACCTTGGAGAGGCGCAATTTCCCCGTGGGGAAACTCACGCTTCTGGCGTCCGCGCGATCGGTTGGTCGGTGTCTCGACTACAAGGGGAAACCGGTCGTGGTTCAGGAATTGACCAAGGACGCGTTCCACGGGATAGACATTGCCCTGTTTAGTGCGGGTGGAAACATCTCCCGCGAATTTGCTCCTCACGCGGTGCAGGCTGGGTGCGTGGTGGTGGACAACTCGAGCGCTTTCCGGATGGACGACACGGTGCCGTTGGTGGTCCCGGAGGTCAACCCGGGTGATGTCCGATCGCACAAGGGAATCCTGGCCAACCCGAACTGCACCACAGCGGTCACGCTGATGGCCCTTTACCCGTTGCACGCGACGTTCCATGTCACGCGGATTATTGCGGCCAGCTATCAGGCGGTTTCGGGCACGGGTGCCAAGGCGATCGAAGAGCTCAGGCAGCAGGTGTCACAAATTGTTTCGGGACAACCGGTTACCCGGGAGGTGTATCCGCATCAGATTGCGTTTAATGTGTTGCCCCACGTCGATTCCTTCCTTCCCAGCGGGTACACCAAGGAAGAGATGAAGATGGAGAACGAGGGACGCAAGATCATGCATCACCCGGCGTTTCGGGCCAGTGTGACCTGCGTGCGGGTGCCGGTCTACCGGGCTCACTCGGTCGCGGTGACGGCTCAGTTCGAGAAGCCGATTGATGTGGCATCCGCGCGGGCGATTCTGCTGAAAGCCCCGGGGCTTGATGTGGTCGACGACCCTGCCAATTCCCGGTATCCGATGCCGTTGGATGCCGCCGAGAAGGACAACTGTCAGGTGGGTCGGTTGCGGATGGACTGCGCCCTGGACAACGCACTTTGTTTCTGGGTTTCGGGGGATCAGCTGCTCAAGGGAGCCGCGCTGAATGCGGTGCAAATCGCGGAAGAATTGTTGAAATAGGCGGGTTCGCCTGCGGCTCTGTTATCGGAGTCTTCTGGAGAATTGCAGCATTTTAGAAACTGGGGAGAGCTAAAGATGTTGTGTTTCGCCCAAATCCGGCGAAGCAACCCGGGGTGCGGTCGTTATCCTAAGGTTGCGAGCTTGAGAACGTTATATACGGAGGCGAACCTATGCGAACAACAAAAAACTGGATCGGGGGCGGTTTACTGGCGCTCTTCAACAGCCTCTCCCTTTCATTGGTGGCGGGGGAGGCGGATATCAAGATTCCGGACCTGAGCGCGGTTCAATTCGATGTGGGAGGGATGCAGGTGGACGGGCGGTGGCTGATGTACATCGGCTTGGTGGTATGTCTGGCGGGAGCGGCGTTTGGAGTGGTGCAGTATGTGCAGACGGCCCGGTTGCCGGTGCACGACTCGATGCGAGCGGTCTCGAATATAATTTGGGAGACCTGCAAGACCTACCTGATTCAGCAGGGCCGGTTCCTGGTGATTCTGTGGGGCCTGATCGCGGTCTGTATTTTGTATTATTTCTACTGGCTCCAGCACAACCCGTTTGCCAGCGTGCTGGTGATTCTGTCGTGTTCCGTTCTGGGAATTCTGGGGTCGTATGGCGTGGCGTGGTTTGGGATTCGAATCAACACGCAGGCGAATTCCCGGAGTGCGTTCTCCTCCCTGCGTGGCAATCCGCTGGAGATGTTGTTTATCCCGTTGAAATCCGGGATGAGCGTCGGCCTGCTGCTGGTGAGTGTGGAGTTGTTCTTCATGATCTGCATTCTGGTGTTTCTGCCGGAGGATCTCGTGGGGCCGTGTTTCATCGGGTTTGCCATTGGTGAATCCCTGGGTGCCAGCGCGCTGCGCATCTGTGGCGGGATATTCACGAAGATTGCGGACATAGGGGCGGATTTGATGAAGATCATCTTTAATTTGCCGGAGGATGATCCGAAGAACCCTGGCGTGATCGCCGACTGCACCGGAGACAACGCCGGTGACAGCGTGGGACCGACGGCGGACGGATTCGAAACCTATGGAGTGACCGGAGTGGCGTTGATCGCGTTCCTTGCCCTCGCCCTGGCGGCGAGTCCATTGATCTGTGGTCAGTTGATCGTCTGGATTTTTGCGATGCGGGTGCTGATGATTCTGACGTCCCTGACTTCCTATTTCGTGAACGAACGCTTCAGCCGCATGCGGCTGACGGGTAAGGTGGACTTCGATCCGGAATCGCCCCTGACGAGCCTGGTTTGGCTGACATCCATCGTGTCCGTGGGGGTGACGTTTGTGGCGAGTTTTCTCCTCCTGAGTCGGGTGCAGATTGCGAATGTGCCGGCCGCGGGGTCGTTGTGGTGGGTGCTCTCGATCATCATCAGTTGCGGCACGCTGGCCGGTGCGATCATTCCCGAGTTCACCAAGATTTTCACCAGTACCAACTCCCGCCATGTGCAGGAGGTCGTGAATGCCTCGCGTCAGGGAGGGGCTTCGCTGAACATTCTGTCCGGGTTTGTGGCCGGGAATTTTTCGGCATTCTGGCAGGGTCTCGTGATCCTGTTGCTGATGTTGATCAGTTACCTGGCTTCACAACATTCGTCGTTGACGGGGTTGATGCCGGCGGCCTATCCCTTTGCCGCGCCGATTTTCGCCTTCGGGTTGGTGGCCTTCGGGTTTCTTGGGATGGGCCCGGTGACGATTGCCGTCGATAGCTTTGGTCCGGTGACGGACAATGCGCAGTCTGTGTATGAGTTGAGTCAGATCGAAGCGATCCCGGGGATTCGTGAGGAGATTCGAAAGGATTTCGGGTTTGACCCGCAGTTTGAGCAGGCCAAGCACGAGCTTGAGAAGGCGGATGGAGCGGGGAATACGTTTAAGGCAACGGCGAAGCCCGTGCTGATCGGAACGGCCGTGGTGGGGTCGACAACGATGGTGTTCAGCATCATCATGCTTCTGGAGAAGATGTATGGAGATGTGATGCAGCACCTGAGCCTGGTGCAGCCGGAGGTCATGATGGGGTTGTTGATGGGAGGGGCTGTCATTTACTGGTTTACCGGCGCGGCGACGCAGGCGGTGGTCACGGGTGCCTATCGGGCGGTGGTTTTCATCCGGGAGAACATTGATCTGGATGCGGGCAAAGCATCGGTGAAAGACAGCAAGGAAGTGGTGAGGATCTGCACCGTGTACGCCCAACGCGGGATGATCAACATCTTTGTTGTGATCTTTTGTTTTGCGTTGGCGCTCCCATTCTTTAATCCCTATTTCTTCATTGCCTATCTGATTGCGATCGCGTTTTTCGGATTGTTCCAGGCGATCTTTATGGCCAACGCGGGAGGGGCCTGGGACAATGCCAAGAAGATCGTGGAAGTGGACCTGCGCCAGAAAAACACTCCGTTGCATGAAGCGACGGTGGTGGGCGACACGGTGGGGGATCCGTTCAAGGATACGTCCTCGGTCTCGCTGAACCCGGTGATCAAGTTCACGACATTGTTCGGTTTGCTGGCCGTAGAAATCGCGGTCACGATGGAGAACCCAGGCTTGAAACTGGCCATCGGACTGGTCTTCTCGCTGATTGCCCTGGTGTTTGTGTACCGATCGTTCTTCTCGATGCGGATTCCTGAGGAAGCGAAATGAGGGGGCTTTCCGGGGCAGGATTGAACCCGGGAACGATTTCGGTGCAATATGGATTCACAGTGGAGGCGACTGCCGAACAGGGTGGAGTCCGTCGCGCTGCGACAGACAGGCGCCGCGTTCAGCGGCGCAACAACCCCGCGGAGAACTCCATCCCGCGAAACCAGGGTGGCAGTGTCGTGTCCGTCCGCTGAACGCGGACGGGTTTGTCGCAGCGCGACAAACCCTACCCTATCCTCATGAGGTACAACACCCCACGGGGATGCTCTGGTCTTCGCCAGGTTCGCGACAGCGTCATGGAGTGCGGCAGTCCTCTGCCGCTTTTGGGGCTGCCTGCGCGTTGGAAAGCGGCAGAGGACTGCCGCAGTCCAAGATCTGGCGAAGGGTTGATGATCCCCTGAATGAACCTGCCCGGGTGGACTGGGTGGAGTCGGTCGCACGGTGACTGGGGGGGGATGTCTGTTGGTCACGCCGGATATTCCGGTCGAAGGCCGGGGAGTGAATGCCCGAGTGGTCTGCACTGGGGCTGACTGCCGCGAAGAAGGCGTGGGTTGAGCCTGCAAGGCGGTGTCGGCGCTTGGCTCTGCCGCCGCATGCCAAAGCGCCTGGGGGACCGGATCAGCAGTAGACGAGAACCAGGGGGTCGATCGGAGTGATGCGGTTGATGCTCCAGACCTTGTTGATGGAGGCCTCGGTCATTTCGCGTCCCTTTGGCAGGAGCAGGAATCCGTTGGCGTTGTAGATCTCCCGGGCGAGGGTCATGCCCTGCTTGAGTTCGATCAGAAGGATTTCGCGTTCGCCTCGCGGCATTTTGGTCAAGGGCGCTGCTTTGGCGACGGCATTGATGGATTCCTCGTCGAAGAGGGTCTCCTTGCCGGCTTCGATCTCGCTCATTGCCTGAATGCTGGTGGAGTGTTTGCTGCAGTAACTGACCACCACACTCAGCAATCTGGCGAGCTTCGGAATCATCTCGCCCTTCAGTCCGTCCGGATAGCCGGTTCCGTCCCAATTCTCGTGATGGGAACGAATGATTTCTCCTGCCTCCTGAAAGTAGGGGAATTCCTCGAGCATTTTTTGAGCATGCTCGGGATGTCGTTTGATGAGCACCATTTCCTCTTCGGTGCATTTTTCAGGTCCGCGCAACCAGCGACGGACAATGCCGCGATCGATTCCGACCAGCGCGATGTCGTGCATGGCCGCGGCCCAGATCAGGCTCTTGAGTTCCGCGCCGGGCAGTTCGAGCACCTCACCCAGCGTCTGGCAGAGCGCCACGGCGCGAATCGAGGTGTTGCCCAGATTCGGGTGAAAGGTGTAAAGCATTTTTGTGAACGCCTCGATCGCCAGATCCACGCCCGGGGGAGGCGGAACGTTCATGGCCGTTGGCGAGTCGGAGGTGGCGAACACGTCATCGAGCGTGGGCATTCCCAGTTCGCCGCCTTGGTCCGTTGCCTGCTCCTCGGCAGCTGCCGCCTCGGCCATTTTGGAGATCTTCAGGTTCAGCTGGATATTTCGCTCGTGCAGCGATCGGTTCTCTGAAAGCAGTCGGCCATGCGAGATTGCATTGCGCATGGTTACGAGCAATTCCTCCCGCAGCCAGGGTTTCGTGAGAAACCGGTAAATGGTTTCGGCCTTGATTGCGTCGGTCAGTTCGGTCATGGAAAGCCCGCTGCTGACGAGCAGGCGAGTGACGGTGGGATTCTTGACCTTGACCTTGGCCAAAAGTTCGAGCCCGGAGAGTTCGGGAAGCTCCTGATCGGCCAGGATCACCGAAAACGATTCTCGATCAAGAAGTTCGAGGGCCTTGGAAGCGTTTTGTTCCGTTGTGATGTGGTAGCCCTCGGGCTGTAGCTGGGATTTTAGGACGGACAGAACCATCTCTTCGTGGTTAACGATGAGTATTTTGGCCCAACTCGGATCGGCGCTACCAGGTTTGCTTGACATAACTGATTCTATTAGCCGAGCACCTTTCAGTGATGGCAGCGGAAAGTCAAGCAAGACCGAGGTTTTTTGGGGGGCAAATCCAGATTGGACAATTGTTGGTATTCGATCCTAAGATGATGCCGTGTCGAAAGAGACCTCGTCAGGGCATGTCGTTGAAGAGCTCCTTTCGTCTGCCCAAAAAGCACTCCACCAAGGGGATGCGGCGGGAGCGGTATCCCTGTACCAGGAGGCGCTCACGCTTGATCCCCATCATGGTATTGCCAATTATTGGTTGGGAGTTCTGGCCTTGAAGAGCGGTTCGTTTCCCGAGGCGGTGGAGGCCCTCGATCGGGCGGTTGCGAAGCATCCGGATTTCCCAGACTTCAGGATTGATCTCGGACTGGCTTTGCAGAGTGTGGGGCGGATGCCGGAGGCGGAATCCTCGTTTGAAGCCGCGCGGAGGGTTGCTCCCGGGTATGGCCGGGCGCAGCTGAGTTTCGCCGTCGGATTTGAACGGGAACGGCGTTACAGCGAGGCGGTGGAAGCCTGCAAGCGTGGTCTTATCCTGTTTCCGCAGGATACCGAGTTGCTTCGCAAACTTGCCGATCTGCATTCCCGGAACGGGGATTGGAGCCAATCCCTCGCGGTTTGGAACCGGATTCTGGAATTGCGTCCGAGGTCCGCATCCCTGTTTTTTGTCTTCGGAGAGAATCGGTTCCGGGCGGGGGACTTCAAGTTGGCCCGGACCGGCTTTCAAAAAGCGATTGCCCTGGATCCCGAGCTCGTGACTGCGAAGTTGAATCTCGGGCTGACTTTGCAGAAACTGGGGGATCTTCCGGCGGCGTTGGTCTGTTTTCGCGAGGCCGGGGCTGCGAATCCGGGGAACAGCGAGATTCAAAAGGGGCTGGGGGATCTGCACCGGGAACTGGACCAGTGGTCGGAAGCGATCGAGGCGTGGCAGCGGGCTGTTGACCTCAAGCCCGATTACGCCCAGGCCTGGCAGAATCTGGGGCTTGGGCTCGAGACCCAGAACCGTTTGGAGGATGCACTCGCGTGCCATCAGAGAGTGGTCCAGTTGTGTCCCAGGGATGCGAACGCCCTTCGCTATCTGGGCATGGTTCTGCAGGATTTGGGGCGTCTGGACGAGGCTCGCGATTGTTATCAAAAAGCCCTGGCTCTGGCCCCGAAAGATCCGGAGATCCACTGGCAGATGTTCTCCCTGATGGCTTGTCTCGGGGAGTTTCCCCAGGCGTGGGAGGAACATGAGTGGAGGTGGCAGATCAAGACCCGGTCGACTCCCAGGCGGGAATTTGACAAGGAAGTCTGGAAGGGTGAGGCGCTGCGTGGGCGAACGGTCCTCCTGCATGCGGAGCAGGGGTTTGGGGACACGATCCAAGCCTCGCGGTATGTTCCCCTGATCCAGCAAATGGGAGGCAACGTATTGCTGTGGTGTCCCCAGAAATTGGCGTCGGTGTTGGAGACGTTGAAGGGGGTCAGCCGGGTGTTCTCACAAATGCGGCCCGAATATGCTTTCGAACTGCATCTGCCGATGATGAGTTTGCCGTTGGTGTTCCAGACGACACTGGAGCGGATTCCCAACCGGGTTCCCTATCTGCGGGCACCGGCGACGGCGTCGGTCAGGTTTCCTGCGGCCCAGGGGCGCAATCCCAAGATTGGACTGGTGTGGTGCGGGTCGCTCAGTCAGCCGCAGGACCGGCGGCCGATCCCGTTTGAGCGCCTTTCAAAACTGCTCAAAATAACCGGGATCGATTTTTTCAGTCTGCAGCTGGGAGACCGGAGCATTCGGGCGCAGGGGCCGGAGTGGAGAGAGCGGGTATTTGATTTGAGTGATCAGTTGACGGATTTCGGGCAGACGGCTGCGGCCATTGAGAATCTGGACATGGTGATCACGGTGGACACGGCGGTCGCCCATCTCGCTGGTGCCCTGGGCAAACCGGTCTGGGTGATGCTTCCCTATGCGGCCGACTGGCGGTGGATGATGAATCGCGAGGACAGCCCCTGGTATCCGAGCATGCGCCTCTTTCGCCAGCGTCGTTCGGGGGATTGGCACGAAGTGCTGGAGCGGCTTTGTGCGGAGTTGGCAGGTTGGAACGCGCGGTGGCATTGGACAGCGACCCTTAATTCATGGCTTGGCCAGGGTTTGGTGCATCATCAGTCCGGCCGATTGAATCAGGCGGAGGAGTTTTACAGCCTGGTCCTGGAGCGGGACCCCAAACACACCGATGCCCAGCGGTTCATGGGAGTGTTGTTTCGCCAGCGGGGGGATCTGCAGACGGCCGGGGATTGGATGGAGAAGGCGTTGCAGTCGGGACCGTCGTCCGCTCAGGTGCACCACGATCTGGGGTTGATCCGGTTTGAACTTGGGCGGGTGGAGGAGGCGATCCTGTCCTATCGCAAGGCGATCGACATTCAGCCGGAATATCCTGAGGCGCTGTATAATCTTGGAAATGCCTATTACGCGGCGCGTCGCTCCGCCGATGCGAAGGAGGCCTATCAGCAGGCGATTTCCCAGCAACCGAGCATGGCCGATGCGGGCTACAACCTGGGGCTTCTGGCCCAGGAGGAGGGCAGGGGGGACCGTGCGATCGGCTATTACGAGGGGGTGCTCCGCATGGATCCTTCGCACACGCCCGCGTTGTTGAACCTGGGGCTCCTGTTTAAGGAGTCGGGGCGGTTGGATGAGGCCGAGCGTTGTTTCCGCCGGGTGCTGAGCCGGGAGGCTCAGAACGCTCAGGCGCAGGTGAATCTGGCGTCCGTGCTGACCGCCAGGGGTGATCTCGAGGCCTCGGAGAGCCTGTGTCTTGAGGTGCTGGAAACCAATCCCACGCTGTCGGAAGCCTGGCTGAACCTCGGCGTGGCTCGTCAGGCTCTTGGCAAGGTGCAGGGTGCGATTGAGACCTTTGAAAGGGCGATCGAGCTGAAACCGGATTTTTCGGATGCCCAATACAACCTGGGAATCGCGCAGTTGCTGGCTGGCGATTTCCCGTCCGGTTGGGCGAATTACGAGGCGCGATGGCAGTCGTCGGTGCCGGTTTTTGCCGGGCGCCGTTTTTCGATGCCTCGGTGGGCGGGCGAAGACCTGCGGGGTGCCCGCCTGCTGGTGCATGCCGAGCAGGGGTTTGGTGATTCGATCCAGTTTTCCCGGTATGTGGCCCTTGCGGCGGAGCGCGGGGCCAGGGTGTTTCTTGAAGTCCCGGGTCCCCTGGTGCGCCTGTTCGGCACGTTGCAGGGGGTGGAACGGATCGTTTCCCTGGGAGAACCGGTCCCGGAGTGTGATTTTCACCTGCCGCTCATGAGTTTTCCCTTCCGCCTGGGGACGCAGTTGGAAACCGTGCCGGCAAAGATTCCGTATCTGGCAGTGCCTGAAGGAGTGAGGATCGCGCTTCCCCCCGGGTCGGAACCGGTGTTGAAGGTCGGTCTTGCCTGGGCAGGGAATCCGAGTCATGGGGCCGATCGCGCGCGGTCGATTCCGTTCGGAGATTTGTGGCCGCTCTGGTCCGGATCCGGAGTCCGGTTTTACAGCCTGCAGGTTGGACCTGCAAACGGCGCAGTGGCGAAGGCGGGGATCGGGGTGTCGTTGGTCGATCTGGAACCGGAACTGAAGGATTTTGCCATGACGGCAGCTGCGATTGAGGCGATGGACTTGGTGATTTCAGCGGACACGGCGGTGGCGCATTTGGCGGGGGCACTTGGGAAACCGGTGTGGGTATTGCTGCCCTTCGCCCCGGATTGGCGGTGGATGCGGGATTTGGAGACCAGCCCCTGGTATCCGAGCGCCCGCCTTTTCCGGCAATCCAAACGGGAAGATTGGAGCGGGGTGATGCAGGCGGTGGCCGGGGCTTTGACGGAGCGTGCGGCGAGGGGTGCGAAGGGAGAAGAGGCGTGAACAGGGCGACGGAACTGCATGAGCAGGGAATTGCACTGGCCCGGGGCGGTGATGTGCGCGGGGCGTTGAGGCTTTTCGATGCGGCTCTGGAACTGGACTCGAATCAGCCGGTCTGGCATTTCAACCGGGGTTTGTCCTGTCAGCGGCTCGGGCGCCTGGATGCGGCGGCGGTCGCCTACCAGCATGCAGTCCGCCTGGAGCCGGGGTTCTTCGATGCCTGGAGCAACCTGTGCGCCGCGCTGAAAGCGGCAGGCAGACCCGGCCCGGCCGTGGAAGCCGGCTTGCGGGCAATCCAGTTAAACCGGGAATCGGCCGGAGCGTTGATCAATCTGGGAAACGCACAGAAAGCGTTTGGGGATTGGCCCGGGGCGGAGGGGGCCTACCGGCGGGCACTGGTGCTCGAGCCTGGAAACCCTCGTGCGGGGTTAAACCTGGCGAACACCCTGCGGGAAGACGGCCGGCTGCCGGAGGCGGTGTCGATGCTCCGGGAGGTCGTGCGGCGAAGTCCCGATTTTGCGGAGGCCCACCGGGATCTCGCCTTCGCCCTGCTGCTGTCTGGCAATCTGCCGGAGGGATGGCGGGAGAACGAGTGGAGGTGGAAAACCGGAGATCTGGTTGGAGCCCAGCGTTCCTATCCATCGGCGTCCGCGTGGACGGGCGAGGAGATTCCCGGGCGCACGCTGTTCCTGTATACCGAGCAGGGCTACGGCGATGCGATCCAGTTTTTCAGGTATGTCCGGCTTGCGGCGCAGCGCGCGGGCAGGGTGGTTGTGGAGTGTCAGCCGGCGCTGCGGCGGCTCTTCGACGGGTGCGAGGGGGTTTCGCAGTTGGTGGTGCGTGGGGAGCACTCGGTGGAGTTCGATTTTTTTTCCCCGTTCCTGAGTTTGCCGAACGTTTTCGGTACGGAGCTTGAAACGATTCCGGCACCCGTGTGTTACCTGCAAGCGGACAGGGGGATCGAAGCCAGAGTGCCTGTGGATCCGGCCCGGGTGAACGTCGGAGTGGTTTGGGCTGGTAACCCGTCCCATTTAAACGACGCCAGGCGGTCGGTGCCGTTTGAAATCTTTCGCCGGATCCTGGAGTCGGAGTCCGTGCGGTTCTACAGCCTGCAGGCGGGAGCGCGCGGGGAGGAGTTGCAGCGGGCCGGATTGGGAGAGCGTGTGGTCGATTTGGCGACTGGGTTTACGGACTTCGCGGACACGGCCGCTGCGATGGATCGCCTGGACCTGGTGGTCACGGTTGATACGTCGGTGGCTCATCTGGCGGGGGCAATGGGTAAACCGGTGTGGCTCTTGTTGCCGTTTGCACCGGACTGGCGCTGGTTGCTGGGACGGGAGACCAGTCCGTGGTATCCGAGCCTGCGATTGTATCGCCAACCGGCGAGGGACGGGTGGGGTGCGGTCGTGGATCGGATTAAGGCGGAATTGGAAAGGTTTGTTGTGGACCGTCCGTCGCGATAGCGGGACGCCCTGAAGGGAGGCGGGGCAGAGAGATTTCTCGACTGCGCTCAGCCTTTCGGCTCAAGGCATCATCGTCCCGACTGCCGGGATCCGGAGTCCTTGGGGCCGTGAGGGCCGAGCACCTCGTGGAGGGTTTCGAGAAGTTTCTCGATTGCGAACGGTTTCTTGAGAAATGGAATTTTTCGTTTGAGAATTTCGGGCAGCTTAAACTCCTCGTTCATTCCGCTGGCTGCGATCACCTTGACCTTCGGGTCGATCTGAAACAGGGCGCGAATCATTTTGCTGCCGTCCATGTAGGGCATCGAGAGATCGGTGACGACCACGGAGATGTCGTGCTTGTGCTGGGTGAACAGGGCGAATCCCTCGGTGCCGTCGGAGGCGGTGAGGATCTGGTAACCGCTCTTCCTGAGGGTGGAAGCCGTGATGTCGCGCATGACGCGTTCGTCGTCGACGATGAGCACCAGTTTGCCGTTTCCGGAGGGGAGCACCGGGGGAGTCACAGAGCTGCCGATTGCGTTGGACGATTCGATTGCCGGGAGGTAGACAGAAAACCGGGTGCCCTTGCCGAGTTTGCTGGTAACTTCGAGGAAACCTGCGTGCCGTTTGACAATGCCCAATACGGTTGAGAGACCGAGTCCGGTCCCCTTGCCGGCTTCCTTGGTGGTAAAGAACGGATCGAAAATTTTGTCCACCACATTTTCCGCGATGCCGATTCCATTGTCGGTGATCCGGAGCAGAACGTATTCGCCGGGGGCGGCGGGTGGGAACCGGCCCACGAAGGTTTCGTCAAGAGTGACGTTGGAGGCCTCGATCTGGAGGATGCCGCCGTCGGGCATGGCGTCCCGGGCATTCACGCAAAGGTTCATGATCGCCTGGTAGAGCTGAGTCCGGTTGGCGACGACCGAGCCGATGTTTTTGCCGAACTGGGTGACGATCTGGATTGAGCGGGGGAAGGTGTCTTTGGCGACCTTTTGGAATTCGTGCAGCAGCTGCTTGATCTGGAGCGGCAGGCGTTCGCCCTCGGTCCCGCGGGCGAATGAAAGGATTTGATGCACGAGCGTGCCTCCGCGCCGCGCGCTGGCCTCAACCGACCGGAGCAGGTCGGCCTGACCTTCGTCCGTGATTTCGTTGAGCAGGTTCTGGGAGGCCATCAGGATGGGGGCCAGGACATTGTTCAGATCATGGGCGATGCCGCTGGCCAGGAGGCCGACCGTTTCGAGGCGTTGCATGCGGAGGAACTGACGCTCCAGTTCCTTTTGTTCCGTGACGTCGGTGCTGACGACGAGGATTTCCTCCTTGCCTTCGAAATCACGGATCAGGCTCCAGCGGGTTTGCACCACGACGATTCGTTCCGAATTGGTGGCGTGGTTCTCTTCAGCCCTGTATTCGCGCTTTGCGATGATGGCGGCGAGGTTGGAGGCAAAGCGGGTGGTGTCGTTTGGATAGATGAGGTTGCCCAGAAAGCGCGTTTTTGCGGCTTCCGCCGACCATCCATAAAGCCTGGCTGCCCCCTGGTTCCAGAAGAGAATCTGGCCTTCGAGGTTGCAGGTGACAATGGCGTCGAACGTCATGTCCAGAAGGCCGTTTTGGCAGCGGAGGCGTTCCTCGAGTTTGAGGCGGGAGTTGGCCTCGGACTCGAGCAGTCGGCTCACGCGTGCGAGCTCAAGCGTGAGGTCGTTGGCCCGTTTTTCCGTATGCTCCTGCGCCAGCTTTTGTTCAGTTTCCGACTGCATGGGGTGTGGAGCTGTTTCCGGGGTGAATCATTCTATGAGAATACAAATGCTGCGCAGGGCGGACCCTGAGGTCCAATTAAGCAATTCTGGGAGCAGTAAATCAAGCCTTCGCTGCATTTTACAGGAACTCGGAACAGCTCTTCCGCGGGGTGGGGCGTGTCCTTTGGGTCCGGATTTTGCCAGCGTTTGTGGTTAGGAAATGCGAAGTCCGCATTGACTGGATGGGCCGGGGGAATCATTAATCATGAAAAGAACCCAGCCAGTGGGCAGCAACCGGAACCAGCTCATCATGCATTTGTGCCGACTCATCCTGTTTGAAGACGATTGCGCGATCGCCCAGACGGCTCGCCTGGGTCTGGAGGATCTCGGATATAAAGTGCTGGCGGTTTATTCGTCGGCGGATGATACGATCGATTCGCTCAACGAGCTCAAGCCGGATTTGGTGCTCATGGATATTGATCTGGAAGGGTCGATGGACGGGGTTGAGGCGGGCACGGAGATCCATCGGCGGTTTGGGATTCCGATCGTGTTCACAACCGGTCACGATGATGAACCCACGATCTCGAAGGCGGTGGAGTCGGGGGCGTTCGGTTACGTGTGCAAACCATATTCGGTTCAGGAGCTTGAGTCAGCGATCGAAATGGCTCTTTACCGGGTTGCGCGGGATCGCGAGCGGGAGGAGATTCTGGAGAATTCGGTCGGGGGAGGGATCAAGATCTTGATGGAAATTCTGTCCGTGGTGGACCCCGAGTCGTTTGTCCGCGGCCAGAAACTGGGGGTTCTGATCCGGGATTTTGCGGGAGCGCTGGGCATTTCGCCCACGTGGGAGTTGGAAGTGGGAGCGCTGGTCTCGCATATCGGCCATGTGATGATTCCAGGTTCGGTCATTGCCAAACATCGGCTCCGCACGCCCCTGAATTCCGTCGAAAACGCGCTGCTGACCCGGAGCCCGGAGTTCGGATACGAATTGTTGATGCACGTTCCCCGCCTCGAACCGATTGCGAGAATGGTGCTGTATCAGAACAAGCAGTTCGATGGATCCGGTTTTCCCGACGATCCCGTGTCCGGTCCCGATATTCCCATCGGATCAAGGATGCTTCGGGTTTTGGGTGATTACGTGGATCTGGAGATCTCCGGGACTTCCAGGGCGCAAGCCCTCGCCATCATGAATGGAGCTGCGGGCCGTTACGATCCGAAGATTCTGCGCGAAGCCATTCGATGTGTCATTGACGTTCCCCCCAAAGGTGCCAGGCCGGTGACGTTCAGGGAGTTGAAGATTGGCGATTGCCTCGTGGCTCCGGTGGAAACCGAGGATGGAGTGGTCATGGTGGCGGCGGGCCAGACGATTACACCGGTTTGCCTGAGGCGCCTCGGCAACCTTGAGACCGTGAGCGGAATCAAGGAGCCCATTTATGTGACCGAGGATCCCCTTCCGGATCCGAAGGGCGAGACCAAGGCAAAGGGGGTGAATTTCTGAACTGGATTCCTCAGACAATGATGAGGACATGCGGATCGGTCTCGCCGGCGGCGCTCAGATGGCTGATTCGACTGGCGGTGTGGCTGTTGAGTTCCGTGCCCCTGCCTGCGACTAAAACTCCGTCCCAGCTGCAGATGTCCTCGGCCAGCACCATTCCAGCCCGCAGTTCGTAGGCCATCAGCTCCCGCTCTGCGGGAGGCAGGGTGAGGTTGGTTACAACCTTCGAGACCGCCTCGACGGCCCGCGGATCCAATGCGTGATCCGCCTGCAGTTTCATTCGTTCCACCGTTTTCGGGGACGGATGATCCTCGGCGCAGTAAAAAAGGACGGCCGATAGGAGTCTGGAGAGCCACGGAATCATCTCCATGCGCAGTCCCGCTGGAAACCCGGTGCCGTCCCAATGCTCGTGGTGGGACTGGACGATTTCCGCGGCTCCCTTGAGGGGAGTGCAGAATTCGAGCATTTGCGCTGATTGGGACGGGTGTTTCTGGATCTGGATCAGATCCTTCTTCTCCGTCTTTTCCGGATTCCGCAACCACTGGTTCACGACGTGTCGTTCGATCCGTACCAGGCCGATGTCGTGCAGTGCCGCAGCCCAAAGGAGCGACTGCTGTTGATCCGGAGGAAGCTGGAGGGATTCTCCCAGCGCTTTGCACACCGCCACCGCGCGCTTTGCGGTGTAACCCAGATTGGGATGGGTTGTGGCGAGCATTCTGCCGAAAACTTCCATGCCAAAGGCCAACTGCTCTCCGTCCGGGGTGATCGCGGTTTCGGTGGCAATGAACGGAGGTTTGGGTTCCGGGGCTTCCGGAGGGGCGGACAAGCTTGGTTGCGGAGTGTCGCCCGCGTTGCCGGGTGACTCGGGGTTTTCCTGACTTTCGGCGGCGTCTGGCGAGGGCGTTTGGTCGGCAGAGGGATCCTCGGACCCGGGAGTGGGTTCGGGCGCGCCATCGAGCAATTCCTTGATTTTAGCGAGCAGGTCGCCCATTGGATTGGATTTGCAGACGAAGGCGGCGGCTCCCGCCTCCATGGCCGGAGTGGCAAGGGAATCGGCTTCGGAGTAGCCCGTCATGACGATCACCGGCCTGAGGGGGCTGATCTTCTTCAGGCGTTTTAACAAATCGATGCCATCGGCATCGCCCAGATGCACGTCCGTGATGATGAGGTGCAGGGGGAGTTTCAGAGCCAGTCGGAGCCCCTCCGCGCCGCTCTCGGTGGTGGTGACATGATATCCCTCTCCCTCGAGATGCGCTTTGAGCAACTCCCGGATCGACCCTTCATCATCCACGACCAAGATTCTCTTGAGTTCGGGTTCTCGGGGTTCGGCTCTGCGACTTGATTTATTCATATACTCATCCTCATCTTTGTGCGATTCGGCGTCCTGTTGGAAGCTCAAAAACAGTCGCACCCCGGAAATGTGGCCCGGACCGAAGGCTGTCCGGTCACGGTTTTGCAACTGCGGCCGCCGTTTCCCTCTTCAGAATCTTGCGAAGCCGGTTGAGGAAATCCGTTGAGGTAAAGGGCTTCATCAGAGAATCGTGAACATTGAGGTTTTTCGCCTCGGCAAGCTTCTGCTCGGTGTCCCCCTCGGCCGCGCCCCCCGTGATGAGAAGGATTTTGATGGACGGCTCAATGCCTCGCACGATACGGATCAATTCGATTCCATTCAGTCCGGGCATTTGCACGTCCGTAACGACGGCACGAATCGTGGAACGTTTTTGGGCGAAGATGATTGCCGCCTCGGTGCCGCTGGACGCAATCAGGACCTGATAACCCGCGTCCTTGAGAATGTCCATGAGCAGGTGTCGGATTCCCTCCTCGTCATCCACGATGAGAATGCATTCGCCTTCCGCTTTCGGCTCGGTCACATCATCGAGGCTTTGTTGGGCCAATTCTTCGGTTTCGCAAGCCGGGAGAAAAACACGGAAGGAGGAGCCTTTTCCGATGCGGCTTTGCACATGCATGAACCCCCCGTGGCTGCGGACAATTCCAAGTGTGGTCGCCAATCCCAGGCCGGTTCCGCGATCCTGACCCTTGGTGGTGAAGAAGGGTTCGAAGACCTTGTCCAACACCTCGGGTGGCATGCCGGTGCCGGTATCCTCGACAGTCAGGCAGACATACTTGCCTGGCTTGGCATCCGGAAACCTGGAGGCGTAATCCTCGTTCACGGTCTGGTTTTCGGCCGTCAACCGGAGCACCCCTCCCTTGGGCATGGCGTCCCGAGCGTTGACGCTCAGGTTCATGAGCACCTGATCGATCTGGGAGGCATCTCCGGTGACAACCCACAGATCAGCGGCCAGGTCGGCCTCGACAGTAATGGGTTTTGGGAAGGTTTCCTTGGCGAGCTTTACGATCTCCTTGCACAGATGTTTGGGCTGGAGGACGATTCGTGCTCCCTCGGCACCCCGGGCAAAGGTCAGGACTTGTCGGACAACGCCTGCGCCCCGCTGGGCGCTCGCCTTCACGATATCCAGGATTTTGAGGGATTGTTCGCTGGTGATTTCGCGCTTCAGGAATTCGACGGACATCAGGATCGGGGCCAGAACATTGTTCAGATCGTGAGCGATGCCTCCTGCGAGCTGGCCGATGCTTTCCAGACGCTGCGCGCGCAGCATTCTTCTTTCAAGTTCCTTCTTCTCGGAGATGTCCTGTTTGATCGCGATGTAATGGGAAATGTTGCCTCGCTCGTCTTTTACCGGGGCGATGGTCATTTCTTCCTGGTATTGGGATCCGTTCTTTCGCTGGTTCCACAGTTCACCGTGCCAGGTATTCCCTGCATGAATTGTCTGCCAGAGGTTTTGGTAAAATGCGGCATCGTGTTTGTCGGATTTGAGGATTCGGGTGTGTTGCCCCAACACATCCGAGATGGGGTAACCGGTTACTCTGGAGAAGGACTCGTTGACCCACTCGATGATTCCATCCTGGTTGGTAATGGCGATCGCGTTCGCTGCCGCTTCGAGAGCCACGCTCTGGAGCTTGAGGCGAGCGTCGTCGCGGATCTTGTCCGTGACATCCCAGAAGATTCCCTGAATTCCGGCGTTGGCTCCGGAGGGGGTGGCGACAGGGAATCTCAGGATGCGGACCGTGGTTTTTTGACCGTCGAGGCGTTCCCACTCCTGGATTTTCTCAAGGGATTGACCCGAGTCCATCACCCGTTGATCGTCCTTTTGCAACGCCGCTGCGGTTTCCGGTGGAAACAGGTCGGCATCGGTGCGGCCCAGGATGTCCTTGAGAGTCCGGTCGATGGCTTCGCAAAAACGTTGATTGGCGAACACATAGCGGCCCGAGGCGTCCTTGCGGAAAACGGACTGCGGCATGGATTCCACCAGAGAGTAATAAAGTTTCTGGGATTCCACGAGTGCCCGTTGCATCTCCTGGCATTCCCGCTTTTCATCGGCCTCCCGCAGTACCCGCTCGATCGTTGGTCCGAGGAGGGAGAGGCGGTCCTTCATCACGCAATCGCCGGCCCCGGCCTTCAACGCGGCGATGGCATTTTCCTCGCCGATTGTTCCGGAGACAATCAAGAAAGGGATGTTCAGGCCCTTTTCCTTCATCAGTTTCAAGGCACTGAATCCGGAAAAATCGGGGAGACTAAAATCGGCGAGGAGGAGATCCCAGGACTCTTCGAGCGCGATCAGAAAATCCGCTTCGGTTTCGACCCGTTTCCAGTCCGCGGCGTACCCGGCGCGTCGCATCTCACGGACGACCAATTCCGCGTCTGCGGAACGATCTTCAACGATGAGCACTCGAATCGGAGTAGCCATAACTTCGTTCTAATCAAAAGCAGTCAAGTGAAACCGTCTGTGGGGAAGATCTCACGAAAAGCAGGAATTCTGGAAATCGGCCCTCTGCAACCCTCTAAAAACTTGCTGCTGTTAGATTCAATGCTAGCAGGAGCGAGCCGCGAATCAAGGTTTAAACAATCGCGTGTTTCCAGGCCCAGGCAGGGTTTGCGGGGTTATTTGGGTGCAGGCGAGTTCATGAGCAACCAGTAAAAGCCGAGTTTATTGACGACTTCGACAAAATGCTCGAAATCCACCGGTTTCTTGATGTAGCTGTTGGCTCCGTTGTCGTAGCTCTTAATCAGGTCGTTTTCCTCGTCCGATGACGTGAGAATAACCACGGGCAGCCTTTTGGTGTTTTCGTTGTTGCGGATTCTGCTCAATACCTCGAGTCCATCGAGTTTCGGAAGCTTTAAATCGAGCAGGACGACGGCGGGCAATTCTTTGGAATCCCTGCCCTGGTAAGCTCCGGTTCCGAACAGGAAATCCAAAGCCTCCTCGCCGTCCCGCACGACGATGACCTCGTTTGTAATTTGGTTCTTGGCCAGAGCGCGAATCGCCAGTTTCTCATCTCTCGCGTTGTCTTCGACCAATAGTATCGATCTGCTGTAATTCATTCAAATCCTCGAATCTCCAGTGTGAAGTAGAAAGTTGCCCCTTTGGATTTCTCCCCATCGGCCCAGATGCGCCCGCCATGGCGGGTGACGATCCGCTGTACATTCGCCAAACCAATGCCGGTGCCCGGGAAATCTGCCTGGGCATGCAATCTCTGAAAAGCACCGAACAACTTGCTGGCGTATTCCATGCTGAATCCGGCACCGTTGTCACGTACAAAAAAGACCGTCTCGCCGTTCTTGCTGGTCGCTCCGAATGCAATGGCCGCCTGGGACGTCTTGCCCGTGAATTTCCATGCGTTTCCCAAAAGGTTGCTCAAAGCGGAGGTGAGAAGGGTCCTGTCGCCGCGAACAATCAGACCGGACTGAATGGAGACATCAACCTCCCGTTCCGGTGAGTCCTTCTGGAACTTATCCAGGACTGTCCTGGCAATGGCGCTCAGGTCAACCTTTTCCATCTCCAAATCTTTGCGAGTGATGCGGGAGAGGGCCAGGAGCGCGTCAATCAGAGTCCCCATTTCAGTCGAACACGTCCGGATTTCTCGGAGTAGCGATTTTCCTTCCTCGTCCAGTTTGTCCTCGTAATCTTCAAGCAGGATCTGACTGAATCCGTCGATGCCCCGGAGCGGGGCCCGTAAATCGTGGGAAACCGAATAGCTGAAGGATTCGAGTTCCCTGCGTGATATCGAAAGTTTGCAAACCATTTCGTTGGTATGACTGGCCAGTTCGGTGATTTCATCCCCGCCGCTAATCGGTGCCGTCCTGGTGAGGTCACCGCTTCCGATGTGCCTGGTGACCTCGCACAATTCCTTGATCCTCCGGCTCATGAAGAAGGCGATGGCAATCCCGATGACGGAAGTGACCATGCTTATAAAAAGGAACAAAAAAACTCCCATCCGCGTCATCTCAGTGACAGGCGCGTAGAGCTCTTCCGTGTCCTGCTTGGATACCAACCCCCAACCCATGGCCTCGATGTAGGTGTAGGCGGCCAAAACCATTTCTCCCCGGTAATCCTGCGCTTCGATGGTTCCGGTTGCTCCATGCCCGGATTGGACAGCGGGAGCAGCGGTGATCATTACGGTGAGTTTGGGGTTCTCGCGCCATCTCAGTTCGCTGATTGCCCGCCCCTGCTGGTCAACGAGCAATGTTTCGCCTGTTTCACCCATGCCGATCCTGTTGTTGGTCAATTTGTAGAGGGAGTGGCGTAAATCAATCTGGGTGGCAAGGATCGCGATGATTTCTCCGTCTCCGGCGGGGCCGAACACGGGAGTGGAAAGCGTGATGCTGGGAATTTGCAGGGTTTCCGAGAAGGTGGCTTCCGTCATGGAGGTGGTGCCCGTGCTCATCGGCTCCGTGAAAACGGGATCCTCCGACCAGTCCGTGCCATCGGCTTGTCCGGCCGCTGAAGCGTAAACTCTGGCGTCCTCGGCTCCGATCAACAGGATGTCTTTGATATCATGATAGGCTGTCAGGTAGTTGCGCAGGCGCTTCGCGATGTTTTTGAGCGATTCAGTAAAATCATCACCCGTCTGATCGTCCACCGCGCTGATCTGGAAGGATCGGATCAAGGGGTCGTTCGCGATCGTGTTCAGGTGGGAGATGTTCGCTTCCGCCCAGGAGTCGATCTGGTTGGCCTTCAGGTCACGTATGGCAACGAGCTTGTCCACTCCGTCCTCTCGAATCAGTCGAGAAGTGTCGTGGTAAACGGCCGTGATCAAGGCGAGGAGCGGGAGCAGGGAGACCAGGAGGATCCAGAAGAGAAACCGGGAGCGAATGGATCTGAAATAGAATTTCGACCGGAGGCGAGTTGCGGGTGGATTTGCCGGGAGCGTTTCATGGGAACTTCCGTTTGCAGGTTGGGTTTGTTTTTTCATGTTGGGCCAACCTGTGTTTGAGGAGCCTGTGCACGCTTTTTTCCCGATGCTGTCGCACTTGGAATCTTCCCGCTGTCTGGAAACACCATCGCAGGGAACCGGATGAACCGCAAGTGGTAACAAGAATCCCAGGCAGGTCCCGATGCCTTCTCGAAAACAGCCAATCGAAGCAACACTGCGAAGTACCTCCCGTGGCACCCAGTCAGCAGGTCCGCTGCGGGTCACTGCCATTCGTTTAAGGGGCGGAGATGTCGTCGTTGAGGAGACGCGGTGAGGGATTCCATTTGATCGGTTTTCTCAGCGTCCCTGCGTCTCTGCGGGATAAAGTCCCCCCCTGGCGAATCGGTAGGGCGAACCGTCCCGGTGAGCCGACAAGCGGTTGATCGAAAGTGAGTTGAGCGGCTCAGCGAGGACGCTTCGCCCTACCACCGTTGGGAGGCGGGGGAGGTAGCGCGAACCGTCCCGGTGAGCGTTTGCTGCGGCTTGGATCCGCGCCCCCCGCGGCTCAGCGAGGACGCTTCGCCCTACCATTTCAGTTCTTAAACGAATGGCGGTGGGGCGAAGCGTCCCGCTGAGCCGGGGGGGCGCGAGTGGCGGGCTGGAGGGGAGGGGGAATTAACACCAGATGAGCAGGATGACCGCGACGTTGTCGAGGTCGCAAAGCGAAGCGGCGACCTCGCTTTGGATGTTCGGCGAGCGGCCTGGGCTTGACGTGGAGGTTGGAGGGGACCAAAGCGGCGTCGGCGCTGCGCTCTGCCGCGCGCACTCCAAAAGACCGTTGTTCTTCCGACGCCATGCGGTGGAGGAGGGTGGAGTCTGTCGCGCTGCGACAGACAGGCTGTTTGAGAACGATCGCATCCCTCCGCCGACTGGCGAACATGGGAACGCGAAAAACTCTCCCGCAGAGGCGCGGAGACGCGGAGAGGAGAGGGATTTTATTTGATCGGTTTTCTCAGCGTCCCTGCGTCTCTGCGGGATAAAGTCCCCCCCTGGCGAATCGGGCGAAGTGTACCGCCATTGGTTTAAGGGATTCGGAGGGTAGCGCGAACCGTCCCGGTGAGCCGACAAGCGGTTGAGCGAAAGTGAGTTGA
>JAIPJX010000018.1 GCA_021733945.1 Verrucomicrobiota bacterium
CCTAACGGAGGTAGGGCGAAGCGTCCCGCTGAGCCGCTGGACCGCTCACCGGGACGGTTCGCGCTACCTTTCCCCCCCAACCCAACGGAGGTAGGGCGAAGCGTCCCGCTGAGCCGGGTTTAACCGGGAGGGCAGGAGGTATGCTCGCCGGGCACGACCAAAGCGGCGTCGGCGCTGCGCTCTGATGCGCGCACTCCACAGGGCGAGGGGTTTGGGGGAACCAGGGGATTTGTGTCTGCAATGGGGATCGATTCCCAGGCATGGCGTCCAAAGAACGATGGTGTTTTGGAGCGCGGCGCCGAAGCCGCTTTGCGGATGCCTTAACAACACGGTCAAACGTTCCGGTGAAAAAACGAGGCGATCCGGATTCGGGATCCACTGCTCCAGTCGCGAGGCATATATCCGTTCCAAACGGACTACCCCCGCCTTCTGAATTCCTTAAACTAACGGCAGTACGGTTCGCGCCACTGTTCCCCCGGCTGCTTTTCCTTCACGCTCCGGTTCGTCCTGCCCGATCCCAAAAATCAGAATTGCTGGCTCGGCGGATGGATCCCTTGATTTTGGCGCGTTCGCGGTTACATTGCTGACTGAGGACCGGATCCAGGGAGGATTCGGAGATTGCGGAGTTCGAAAATGAATGTGACAACGCCAAATTCAACCGGGTGTGCCGGGCCTCTTGTTCCCCGCGTGAACCCGCGCATCTGGATCGCGCTCGCCGGCGCTGCGGCGTTGATGGTTGCCGTGGCTTTGATCGATTTCTCCGCCACCGACACCGGACCGGCGCAGCAGGAATACATGGTGGTGATGGAGGCGGCACGTCTCTACAGCCAGGATTTGAGGAGTCGCGGTTTGCCGGTTCCCGCCTCCGTACCGTTGAAGGAATTGCTGGAGAAGGGGTTGGTGAAGGAGGAACTCGTCGGCGGGTTGAGCGCGTTGGATGTGACGGTTTCCCTGGCAACCGACGAGATCGATCCGACCGAGGTGCTGATGCGGGTGCGTCTCCGCGATGGTTCGGAAATCGTCGCCATGGGCGATGGAAGTGTTCATCAACGGGACAGGTGAACGGATCCCGGATTCAGGGGGTGGGTTCGGCTGAAAAAATCGATCTGCTGCCAAACGTATTGCGTTATAGGATTGAATGAAACCCGGGAAGGTCTTTTGACATTTCCGCCGGAGTGAACCATAAAACGGGTTCACGAAATCGAACGGCAAACATTCTATGATTTTAACAGGTATTGGTGACGAAGGAGCCTCCTCGATCGACGGCCAGATTCAGGCCGCTCAGGAACTGGGCTGGAAACAGATCGAAATGCGCGGTGTGGAAGTGCCGGGATTCCCGAAGGCCAACCTCCACGAAATTCCGGATGCCGCATTTGACATCGTGGTGCGCAAACTTGAAGAGGCTGGCATCGGTGTCTACGCTTTTGGGTCCACGGTGATGAACTGGGGCAAAACGATTGAAACTCCGTTCGACGTTACGCTCGGCGAGGTCAAACGCGCCATTCCCCGCATGAAACGGCTGGGCACCCGGTTCATCCGTGTGATGAGCTTCAAGCCGGGGGATGAGGACGATGCGATTCCCTCCATCGTGTTCGAACGTGTGGCCGAGGTCACGAAGATGTTTTTGGACGAGGGGCTTCAACCGGTTCACGAGAATTGCATGAATTATGGCGGCATGAGTTCGAAACACGCGCTTGAGATTCTTGACAAGGCACCCGGGCTCAAATGGGTGTTCGACACGGCCAACCCGATCTTCAACGCGGATCGTTCCAAAGCCAAACCGTGGCCCAAACAGGATCCGTGGGAGTTTTGGACTCAACTGCGCGATCATACCGCGCATATCCACATCAAGGACGCCACCTGGAATCCGACCAAGAATGATGCCGATTACAACTGGCCCGGGGAGGGTCAGGGCCGTGTCCGCGATATTCTGAAGGACGCCTTTGCGAGGGGATACGACGCGGGCATTTCGATCGAGCCCCACATGGTGGTGGTATTCCACGATGCCAACTCGGAAGCCAACGAGGATGCCATGCGCACCAATTACGTCGAATACGGCCGCCGGTTGATGCGGTTGATTGACGAGATCAAAAGCCCGGGAACATCCGCTTCGAGTTGAGTTTCCCGGCAGGCCTCGTCTCAGCCCCATTTTGGTAGGGCGAAGCGTCTCGCTGAGCCGCTGGACCGCTCACCGGGACGGTTCGCGCTACCTTTTCCCCCACACCCCAACGGCGGTAGGGCGAAGCGTCCCGCTGAGCCGTTGGACTGCTCACCGGGACGGTTCGCGCTACCTTTCCCCCACACCCCAACGGCGGTAGGGCGAAGCGTCCCGCTGAGCCGCTGGACTGCTCACCGGGACGGTTCGCGCTACCTTCCCCCACACCCCAACGGCGGTAGGGCGAAGCGTCTCGCTGAGCCGTTGGACTGCTCACCGGGACGGTTCGCGCTACCTTTCCCCCACACCCCAACGGCGGTAGGGCGAAGCGTCTCGCTGAGCCGCTGGACCGCTCACCGGGACGGTTCGCGCTACCTTCCCCCACACCCCAACGGCAGTAGGGGGAAGCGTCCCGCTGAGCCGTTGGACTGCTCACCGGGACGGTTCGCGCTACCTTTCCCCCACACCCCAACGGCGGTAGGGCGAAGCGTCTCGCTGAGCCGCTGGACTGCTCACCGGGACGGTTCGCGCTACCTTTCCCCCACACCCCAACGGCGGTAGGGGGAAGCGTCTCGCTGAGCCGCTGGACCGCTCACCGGGACGGTTCGCGCTACCTTCCCCCACACCCCAACGGCGGTAGGGCGAAGCGTCCCGCTGAGCCGCTGGACCGCTCACCGGGACGGTTCGCGCTACCTTTCCCCCACACCCCAACGGCGGTAGGGCGAAGCGTCCCGCTGAGCCGCTGGACCGCTCACCGGGACGGTTCGCGCTACCTTTCCCCATACCCCAACGGCGGTAGGGCGAAGCGTCTCGCTGAGCCGCTGGACCGCTCACCGGGACGGTTCGCGCTACCTTCCCCGGGGTGCCGCCGCGCCTGGTGTTCGGGGCGGAGGAACCGCCCCGGGAATCCGACTGAGCGGCGTGGTTCTTCGAAGGGATGGGCGCTTCAGCTTGGACGGACTTGAAGGCGGGGGCACGGAGGATCGCTGGTAACGGGATCTGGGTGTGTTTCTCAGCGGAAACAGTGGCGTGTTTCGTTCGACAACAACTTCATCAATCCACCCATCGAAATCGCCGAAATGGAGCAGGGTCTCGTTGCGTCTTCCCCAGCCTCCGAGTTCGGTTCCGGCAAGTGCTGCGATGACGACTCCGTCGAGTCGGACGGTGTAACCGGTCTGATCAATTCTGAATTCCAGGTGATGCCACTCGTGAAGGGACAGGAGTTCGGTCAGCGAATCCCCGGACAACAGAGTCCGGGTTCCTCCCCTGATTTGCGGTCCACTGTAACGGTCTTCGATGAGTTCGAGGGACGCATTAAATCCTTCATAAAGGGAGAGCAATTTTGCGTTCGCGCGGTTGTGGGCGCGGAAACGACGGATGTAGAGCATGGCACTAAGCGTAATGCTGTGGGTGCCGGTTTCAGAAAAAAGCATGCGGCCCGGAAGCCGCGTGATCGCGCGATCTCCCAGATCAGACACCCTCAGGGATCTCCCGGAGGGCATGCTCATCCACCCGGCGTTCGCAGTGTCCAGAAAGGCGGAACCCGTGATGAGGAGGTCCGCTGTGGTTTCGGTGGTGTCTTTCAGATCGGAATCCAGATGAAAAAGAGCGACGGTTTCGGGGCCGGGAACAAGCGGGATGTTTCGGGTCGCATTTGGGGGCACAGCCGGATCGATCGACACGGTGAATGTTTTGGAGGCGAAAACGCGCCGTCCATCGGGATACTGGGTTTCGGCTTCGATCCAGTGTTCCCCTGGATGGCGTGGGGTGAAGGTGAACGAGCCACCCCGGTGCGGTTCCTGATCGGCCGTCTCCCAGACGGTGGTTGGGTTGGCGGTTGCATCCGCCGTGGTGGCTGCGGTGATGGGGGTGCCGGCTTGGGTTCGATCTGGAACACCGGTGAGGGTGCCCGGGGACGCCATCCAGGGTTGTTCGGCAAGTCCTGCTCTGGCCATTAAAAATGCAGCGCTCGCCATGCTGCGGCCAAGTTCCTGAACGGTGAATTCGGTGGTGGTATTAAACGAATCAGCCCAACGGTCGTAGAAGGCGTAGGATGCCGAGGGTGAGCTGTCCGGGGGAAAGGTCAGTGCGCCGAGTTCCCGTTTGTAATTCTCCAGATACGCGAATCCTTCCTGGATGTTCCCGATGGGAAACCCGGTGGGCGGGAGGGTGCGCTGGTCGTTCTGCGCGTACTGATGAACCATCTCGCGTTGTCTTTGGAATCCCAAACCGGTCACGAACGAAACGTTCACCGGGTTGCAGCCGAGTTCGTAGTTGAAGTTCGAGAGAAGCGCTTCGAAGTACCCGGGGTGATCGGTGAGCTGCAGGGCGACCGCGAGGTCAAATGCGCGCTCGGTCGAGAAATACCAGCCGGCATCGCGATTTCGTTTGTTTGGGAATGGAAAGCTGGTTCCGTAGGCATTGGCCCGGGCGTGGTCGTATTGGTCCTGAGCCGCGGCAAGGAGCTCCCGTTCGCAGCGCTCCCTGTAATCCGTGTTCAGTTGGTTCTGTGCGAGGCGTCCGCTTCTTGCCGCAAACGCGTAGGTGCGAACGGCGCATCCATAACCCTCAAAAAGTCGCCACCACCCCCAGCGGCGTGTTTCCGGATCCTCCGGGTCAAACCACTGCCTGAGGTGGGTTTCGTATTTCTCCTCCCCGGTTGCCGCGAACAGGGCCGCCGCCGCCCAGGCCAGTTCGTCACCGTGCCCAAACGTGTCTCCGTAATGGGTGATTTTTTGGTAGGCTCCGTCTTGTCCAAACTCGGATAGGGCGTTCTCCAGAAAGCTCCAGCCCAGTCGTGCTTTTTGAAGGTAAAGCGCCGCGGCCTCAGGGAACTGCGCCTTGAACACGGGCGAAGAACCGGCTTCGGCGAGCGCCGCGGTGGCTGCCGCCGTGGCGGCCGTGTTGATCGGCCAGACAACCTGCGCATCCCCGTGATCGGGCAGTACATCGTTCTCGTACTTCCGGTCCCGGGGATAGACCAGGAAATAGAATCCGCCGCTGGGATCCTGCATTCTCGCGAGAAAATCGGTTTCCCATTTCGCCTCCTGAATCAGGTCGCTTTTTCCATCGCCGCTCTCGGGCAACCCGAGGTTGTCCAGATCAGCCACATTCGGGAAAACGTCCGCTGCGAAAATCAGGGAATGCACCAGGGCGGCGCTGTTGATGGTGTATTTGCTGTAGTCACCGGCGTCGTGATGACCTCCCGAGACGTCGGTCGAACCCGCGTTCTGAAACGGGAAGAGTTGGGTGGATTCATCCTGCAACCGGGGAGCGGGTGGAACCGCCTCTCCTGGGCCCGAGGGCGCGCTGGCTTCGGCCATGGTTTTCCAGGCGAAGGCGAAATCGGATTGGGGAGTCGGAATCGCGGCGGGTGCCGTGTGGCAGGGATCGTGGGTGAAGCGGGTATGCGGCAGCGAGTTCCCGGTGCCGCAGCGTTGGTGGTAGAGGCCCAGGGCGAAGGTGCGGGCGACACTGCCCGCGACACCGGTGCCGATCTGGAACGGCCAGGAGGTTCCCAGGCCGGGGACGTAGACCCGATAAGTGCCCGGTGTGTCGAGCGCGGTAAAATCCGCTTCCAATACCTGTTGATAGGGTGTGGGAAGGTGTGTGAAACCCCGGTCGGGGCGCGGAACCAGATTCCCCCGGTACACTTCTTCGCCGGTGTCTGCCTGCAGGATCCGGTAACCGGAGTCTGGAGGAATTTCGAGTTCTCCAAGATTGCCGGGAAAAAAGCCGACCATGGCTTTCTTGCTTTCGAATGGCAGATAGCCCACCTGGTTCACGTGAATGGCCGGGTTCAACCGGTGTCGTTCCACGGTGGTTTGGTACGGGGTGGGTTTGCTCCATAAACCGCCGGCGGGGTGGTGCACTTCGATCCTCGCACCGTCGGAAACGGGGGTTGCAAGTTCCAGGTAAAGGTCGTTTCGAATCCGCAGGTCCCGGCCGAGCAACGGCGCGTAAATGACGCGTCGTTTAAAGCCCACCCGGTTCACCGGCTTCATTTGTCCGTCCACCGTCACCACGAACTCGCCCGGTTCGGGAAGCATCAGACCTCCGGTTGCGGATGTAAAATCCCATTGCGCGACACGTTCCGGATCCGGTTCCCTGGTGTTGATCAGGGTCAGTTGCAGGGTTCGCGGGGACAACACGGTGATCCATTGAGACCCGGGGGCCGGTATCCTGAGACTGGTGGTTTCATTCAACTCGAAGGTTTGGGAATCCGAAACACACCATGCCGTCAGGAGGGTGATCCAGACGAAGAAAATCCCGGAACGCCGGATGGTCTGAAGGGGGCCGAAGCTGAATGGAACCCGGGAATCCATGGAGTCAGAGCCGGAGCAGCACGGGGAAGGTCTCCGTGAACTGACGCCAGTTCCAGTTCCCGGCTACGGCGGGTTGCACGATCACCAAAACGGGCTCGGGCCCTGAGAACCCGAGCGAGAGCCGTCGCAGGGTGGTCTGCCACCAGTATCGGACTGCCGATCCGTGGTGTGTCCGGCCGTCGGAAAACCAGATCAGCATCTCGGTCTCCTCACGGTCGCGGACGATTCGGGCCAATCGCCCGCTGCCGCGTTCGAGCGGGAAGGGCGCGTCGCTTGCGATGTTCCAGCCGCTCCCGCGGATGCAGTAGAACGGATCGTGAACCGCGTGCCGATTCCGCGTGCCATCAATCACCGCCACGACGAATTCCTGTCCGCCCACCCGGTACAATCGTTTCAAGACGGTTGCCTTGCCCAGGGTCGCGGCCTCGCTGGGAGTCAGTGGAAGAGTTTCGCTCGTGTAACCGGAGCCCGACTCGGGGAATGCGGCCATTCGGTCGGCGGCGTCTTTCAGCGGGATCAATTCCCAGAGGAGCGCCAGTGCCGAGGCCGCCAGAAGGGCGGCCCAGAGACGTCTGTTGGATCGGGCCTGGCGGGTGCCGGCGGATTCCGGATTTTCGATGCCGCTGGGAATGGAGTTGGGACTCATTGGGATTTTTCTTTGCCCGGCATCGGCAGGAAGGTGATGGCGATTGCGGCGGTGGCGGTGACGATTCGAAGCAGGCTGATCGCAGTCGCCGTGTCGGCGGGGGATCTGGGCAGCCATTGGCTCATCACGAAACCGAACGCCGGCATCCATGTGGTGGCGCCCGCCAGCCAAATCGAGGTGCGGATTCCCCAGGCGCAGAGGGCCGCCACCGAGCAGGCGAGCGCGATGTAACAGATCGCATGGAGCGAACCGAGCGAGCCCAGGAGCGCCAGTGCGATCGCGCTGGATTGCAGGGCCGTGCCGCTGTTCGTGCGAACCGGAGCAGGCGTGAGGGTAGGAGCGGGACGAAATGCCGGGATGATCCAGATGAGAAAAGCCACCCAGCCTAAGCGGTCGAATGGACTGAACCGCCACGCGCTCCAGAGGGAGGTCGACTGCCAGGCGCAAAACGCGATGATTGCCGCGCTCACCGGCGAGAGGGGGAGGCGTTTCATGTCAGGAGGCGTGGCGCTGAGGTTGAGCGGCCTGCATGCCGAACACCGGCCAGCACAGCAGAAACATCAGCATCAGGATGGCCCAGCCACTCCACTCGTGGAAAGGACCGCTCGTGAACTCCGGGCCCCACGTCAACAGGGAAGCACTCAGCAGTGCGATCCGAAGCGTGTTCGCGGTCCAAGCCAGAACCACCAGGAATGGAAGATTCCACCAATACCACGGGTGATCGCGCAGACGCAGGGAAGCCAGGGCCGTTCCGGCGATCAACATGGATTGCAGGGCGTTGAGTCCGGAGCAGGGTGCCTCGACGGAGATGGGCCAGCCCTGGATGCGAAGGTTGGTTCCTTCCTGGAGCACATCGAAGCCGCCCCAGAGAAACAGCTTTGCCACAACTTCAGCCCCGGAAATCCGAAACCACCATCCCGCAAAGCCGGCATCGAGCGTGATCCAGGGAAACGCCAGGAAAACCAGCACAAGCAGTCGTCCCGCCGAACGACGCGCCGACGCGGTCAGGCGCACGCTCAGCCAGGACCAGAGCAGAGTGGTCCAGGACAGGGCCAGCAGGAACGTCAGGTTCAGCCCGATCCCGAGGGCGAATCCCGACACCGCGATGATCAGGAGTCGGTTGGAAAAAAAGGGGCCGGTCCTCCGGAGGTGCCACGGCCGGCCCAGCCAGACAAACAGGGGAAGTGCCGCCAGGCATGGCAATACGTTCGAAGCGTCCGATGCCCAACGGATGTCCCTGAGCCATATAAACGCGGCCAGGAGCGCGAGCACGGTTAGAAAACCATGGTCGTGTCGGTTCACCGTCCGGATCCTTCCGCTTTCAGGATGGCCTGCAGATTGAGGCGCAGTTGTTTTTGCTCCGGAAAATCCTTCAGCAGTTCCTGGGTCAACTGGCGCGCCCGGGCCCAGTTCTTTTGCTGGTAGGCGCGCTGCGCCAGATACGATTTGGCCCGGACGGATTCTTTCTCGAGCGCCGCGAACTGCCGGTCGGCTTCTTCCTGTTTTCCTTCGGCGAGCGAAGCGCGTGCTTCGAGTTCTTTTCCCAGCACGCTGTTCCTGAGCCCGGTGTGACTCGAAAGAACCTCCCGCGCCCCAGCCGGTCGGTCTTCGTCGAGGTGCACACTCGCGAGGAGCACCGCGGCCCGGAACGACCGGGGGGTATCCCCAACCGCGAGGGTTTTTAACCTGGCAATGGCATCGGCCGATCTGCCTTCGGCGATCTGAATCTCCGCCGCAAGCAGGTCCAGGCTTGAATTGGGAGTCTGGCTCGCGATGAATTGAAGTGCATCCTCCGGGCCCCGGTTGAACCGATACGCCTGCGCCAGACTTCCGTTAAACCACTCGGGTGAATCTTTCGGAACCGGACGGTTTCCCTGCAGTCTCAAAGCGGCTTCCGGCCAGTAGCCCGCCAGGAGAAGGGCGGTGAACACATCGGGGCCGCGCAGGAAGGTCGCCAGGTCCGGCGGCATGGGAGGGGTGGCACCGTCCAGAGCCGTTGCTGCGTCGATCAGTTCAAAGAGCTCGTGACGGGATTTGGCGGGTAAGGGTGAAAGAGGGATGTGAACCGCCGTCGGGAATCTCAGCTCACCCGTGCGCCTGAAGACGAGAACCCGGAGCAGTGCACTTTCCAAATCCAGATTCCAGGAACGAAGTCGGAACCGATTGTTCTCGAGCAGCGTGGCTGCTTGCGCTTCATCGGAGACCAGCAGGGATTGCAGAAGGCTCAGCCAGAAGGTTTCCTGACGTTCCTGCAGGAAACGTCTGGATTCCGGAATGGGCGCGAACGTTTCCGAATTCCAAAACCGATCCCCGGGAAGTGTCGCGAGGTATTTTGCGAACCCCTGCAGATCTCCCGCCGGAGGAGGGATTGATCTTAAATCCAATCCCGAGGGACGGGCCAGCCGCCCCCAAAAGTACGTCTTGATCCAGGTCCGGTCCGTCGCAATCGAATTCGTGAGACCGGACGCCCACACCCGGATTGCCATGGGGTGGCTTCCGCTTCGGCGATAAAATTCGGCCAGTTGGTCGGCAAGGATCGGGTCCCGGGGTTTGGCTGTGGCGGCTGCGGAGTATTCAACGAGCGCGAGCGCGGGGTTGCCGGACTGCTCCAGAACCTGGCCGCGAAACAGGCGGATGTCCGGGTTCGCCGGATCCGCCAGGAACGCACGCTCCAGATGGTCCCATGCGGCAGTCCGGTCGGTGTCGTATTCCAGCAGAGCCAGGCGGGCGAGGCGTCCGCTGTCCCTGCCTCCCGGAAACGAACGCGACTTCAGCAGCTGGTGGGCTTCCTCGAGTTTGTTTTGTACCAGCAGAAAATCGACGTCCAGCACGAACCAGGATTCCGGGGCACCTTCTCTTCCGGTCCACGCCGTTCGAAGCGTGGTAAAACGTTCCAGCTCCGCATTGTGAATCAGTGCCCGGGCCGTCAGGAGCGCCGCCTGTTCGTTTTCCAAAAACGCATTGGGATCGCGGTCGTAGAGGGCCAGGAGACGCGGAAGCGCGTTCAGTTCCGTGAGTGTTTGCAGTTCGAGACGGTTCCACGTTGCCCGGTCGGCTTCGGTCTCTCCGGAGCGGGCGCGCGGGCGGGACTGGAGCGTCTTCCACGCCTGGTCCGGTCTGCCCCCGGCCAGATGCTCTGTGGCGGTCTTGAGGAACTGAGCCGCCCGCGTTTCGATGACGTGCTGGCGCCACAAACGGAATCCGAAGAAGGCGAGCGCCAGGATTCCAGTCGCCAGGAGTACCGTTGCGAGGGGCTTTTTCAAGGAATGTTCGAGTCTGCGATGGGTTGAGACCTGGATGGTCTCTGTTTCACAGCGAAGACCAGCATCAACAAGGAACCCAGCATGGCCCATGTTCCCGGCTCGGGCACGCGCGACGCCGCATCTCCGATCCAGGGTGCCACATTGCTGATCCCATTCTGAAGGTGGGCTACCGTGTAGAAATCGCCCTTTGCGCTCGAGGAGATATAGTTGAAATCCGATGCGTCCAGTGAAGGAGCCCCTGTGATTTGAAAGATAAACGTCGATCCGACTCCGAATGCATCGTTCACCGATGTCCCCGCGGGTTGCAGGTCGAACATGATGTCAAAGCTCAATCCTCCCCCCGCATTGGAATCACCCAGGCTGATCGTCGGAGCCACCCCGGGACCGGAGGCGGACACAAGCTGAATGTTGAGATCGGAGGGTTCGAGGTCCGGGTTCAGATTAAAATACCATTCGGTGGCCACTTGCCGGTCAATCAACCCCGTGCTCGTCAGGGTCAGCTGAACCGTTGGGAATCCTCCCGGCTCCGCGGTGATATCTGAAAAGGTGGCCGTTAAAATGGGTGAATCATATTCCTCATTGGTACCCGTCACCGCCGTGTCGAGGTTGTAGGTGTAGGTGGCAGCGGTGGCGCGGTCCACACCAGGGATGAGGATGAGGGCGGTCAGGATTAAGAGGCAGCGGGAATGTTTCATGATGGCTTTTCAGCGGTTCTGCGGTTTCGATCTCGTTCTGCATCCCTCTCAGCAACTTCGAAGCCAACCGAGGCTGTGGCTTGTAAGATCCTGCAGGAGAGGGCGTGGTGGGTTTTCTCACCCCCTGATTCAAATCAGCTTGCGTTTCATTGCATTGCACATGCAGTGCGTTGGTCTATTGCAAATGCGTTGCGTTGTTTCCGGTTTTATTTCGGGTCACGGTGGTTGATGCCGGACCGGACCCCGTCCACGGGGGGGCTTGATGGTTCGCCCACCATCCCGGCCCCGGGGTCCTGACCTGGCGGTTGCCGACGCGTTATTTAAATTTGACGATCGGGGCGAATGCCAGCGAGGTCTCCATCCACGAACCGCAGCTGCAGCCTCCGCCCGCTTCGGGGGAAAGCAGCAGGCCTGCGGCGGGAATGGTGCTCAGCCAGCAGTCTGGACGCAACCGGCTCCAGCTGCTGGATTCTCCGCCTTCCGCGCTCCAGACGGTGACGTTGCTGTTTCGGAAGAAGAGTGCGTTTAAGGTCGCCGCGTAAGTGCCGCACCCTCCGCCGGGAATGGTCTGTTCCCTGGGTACACCCGTGAGCAGGTCGAACACCTGGGGGCGCACATAGAGTGTATTGCCCACGATTGCCGGTCGGGCCATGTGTCCGCCGTGATTGTCCTTGAGCCAATCGAAGGAGATGTTCCAGAGGGGTTTGCCATCGGTCAGGCCGTGGGTGTAAACATGGTAGGCCTTGGACCCGGAAGAGACCAGGGCCAGGGCCCTGGTTCCGCAGGCCATGTAAAACACCACTTCCCCGGCCACCGGAGCAATGGGCTCTTCCCAGACAACCTTTCCGGTCCGGACGTCGAGGTTCACCAGGAAGAGATTCTCCCAGAGCTCGGGCAATCCGACCCGGTCCGAGGGCGATGCCAGGACCTTGGCATTGCGGCATTCGACGAAGTAGGCGTGGTCGTCGGAGATCGAGAGGGTTGAATTGATGATTCGTCCATTCCGGTAGATCCACCGCGTCTCGCCGGATTGGCGGTCCAGGGAGAAGAGCTGTTCGCTGCAGACTTTGTAGGTGGCCGGGCCTGACGTGGCGTCGTACCAGCCGGCGTCGGAGCCGCCCCAGTAGTCGGTGAAGGAGTTGCCCTGTTTGATCGTGCTGCCGATGAGTTGGTCACCCTGAATCGAGATGTAACTCCACTCGTGTGCCGATGCGGTTTCGGCACCTGGCAGAACGTTGTATTCCTTCGAGACCTGCCCGGTGGCGGCGTCGAACCGCAGGCATCGGCCGTCGATCGCGATGTAGACGTTCTCCTCGTCGACGCACCAGTTGCTGCAGTCCCGTGGCATGTTGAACCGCTGGAGGGCCGGGATTTCGCGGGACCAAAGCACGCTTCCGTTGTGGGCATCGAGTCCGATCACCCTGTGAAGGCCCTGCACGAACAACCGGCCGTTGGCCGAAAGCGGCGAGGGTTTGCGTCCGTTCCGGTCCGGCTGCGCACGGGGACCAGGGCGACCCATCCACTGCACTTCAAACTCCTCGGTTCGGGATGCGCCCATGAGGCTCTCGCCGCCGAACGCGGAATTGTCCGCCGTGCCGTATTGATGCGACCATTTGCCGGTTCCGGGTAGTGCGCCCCGGTCGAACCGCGCCCAGGGCGCGGTCGATGTTCCGGCCACGCCCGAAACAAAGCGTGCGCTTTGAATCCATGCGGAAGCCCTGGCCGGCGCTGCGACGGCACCGGCGTCCGACGACGCCCCGAGCAGCGCGACGCCTCCGTCCGGGCGGAGCAGCTGGGCGATCGGCGCGACGTCCTCGGGGATCTGGTCCGCGGCCCGGAACGGGTTCGAGACGATCAGATTCACGGAACTTTGTGTGAAGGGAATTTCGGAGAAGGAAGCCACCCATCGGGCGGCCACGCGGGCACCGTAGACACCGCTCGGTTGAAGGGCCTTGCGGGTGGCTTCGATACGCGCCAGGTCGGTGTCGACCACCACCACGCGCATTTCGCTGCGCCGGGCCAGCTCCAACCCGAGCTTTCCGTTGTCGCTTCCCAACAGCAGGCAGATGCCGGCGGTCACCCCGGAACGGTGGAGGATGTCCTCGGCCACACGCGAGTGCTGTTGATCGGATCCGTGGGAATCCGTTGGCACGGGTGGGAGGTTGTAGTTGAAGAACGTGTCGCATTCGTATGGGCTGGTTTCGAGGAGTTCGCCCTCGACCAGTCCTTTGACCACATATTGATAGGTGCGATGTCGCCCGAGATTCTTGAGGATCGCGGTGTGCCGGGTCTTGGGCCGGTCGTCGCTGATGGTCCGCATGTCGGTCTCGTCAGTTCCCCACTCGAGCAGGGTGGGCACCGGCTCATTGGTTTCCCATCGGACGACCGCGCCGTCCAGCCCCGTGAACTCGAGGATCGGTCCCGCCGCCAGCTCGAAGCGTCGTCTTGCCTGGATCGCGTTCTCCCTGGCGTGTGCCGCCGCTTCCGCCGGTGCGAGGCTGCGTCCGTACACCCGCACCTCCCGCAGCATCCCGTTCATTCGGTAATGTTCGTTGGCATCGTGATACGCCCCGATTTCGTAGAATCCCCGGTCCGGATAACGAATGGGGCCTTTTTCGAGGGTTGATGTCTGGGAGAGTGTGCCGTTGACATAGAGTCGCGCCTCCTGGCCGTCATAGGTCCCCATCACGTGATACCATCGACCCAGTTCGAACTCGGTGCCGGCGGTGATGTAGGTTAATCGTCCGCTTCCCTCTTTCCCTGCGATCGCGAATGCGAACTTGCGGTCCCGGTACCCCAGCAGCCAGCCGTTTTCGACATCGCCGTCGTCCTGGATGGCACCGATGATGCCTCCCCATTCGAGCACCTGATTGACCCGCACCCAGGCTTCGGCGGTCATCTGTTGCACCGGCAGATCGCGGGACTTGAGGTTCGCGGTCACAAGCACGCTTTGTGATTTCCCGTTCAGCTGAAGCACCTGCATGCCTTCCACGGACATCAGGGTTGTTTTCCCGATGACGGTGCCGTCCTGGTTGCCGGCCAGGTTTCGAACGTCCCGATCGTTGATCTGGTCCTCCTGGAAAACCCAGCGGCCAAGAAGATCCGGGTCGTTGACGGCGAGCACCGGTTGGACTGGCTCCAATGGTTTGTCCGGGGTTGCGGATGACGGGAGGGCTGCGATCGGCGTCGCAACGGCGTCGGCTTTTGGGCGAAACGAATGGATCGTTCCCTCGTCGGTGCTCGCGAACAACGCGCCATCGGCAACAGCCAACCCATAAGCGCGCCCGGAGACCGCACCACGCCACAGGACCCGGCCATCATCGGCGCTCAAGGCCACGACCGCGTCCTTGCCCCCGGCGTACAGGGCGTCGCCCGCCAGGATGATCGAGAAGGGGTAGCTCCCCGTATGCCGCCAAAGTTCCTTGCGGTCCTTTCGGTCCATGGCGACGACCGTGTCGTCGGTCAGCACATACGCGATGTTGCCCCGAACGATCATCGCGTTACCGCCCTCGATCGTCGCGATCTTGGAACGATCGGTTTCACTGCTTTCCTGAATCCAGCCCGTCTTGTTGCCGGGGCCGTGCAATACATGCGAGTCTTCGGTGACGAGGACAAAACAGCCGCCACCGCCCTCCAGACTGCCGAGCGGTCGGCCGTCCTTCTTTTCAAACAGGAGGGGGGCCACGCGGCCCTGAGGCGAAATCAATCGTTCGTTCGAAGCGAGGAGGGCGCCTTCGAAGGTCACGCCGTCGAGCTGGCGCACGAACCGGCCGGGGCCCTCGGGCCTGCCGGTCTGCGCATCGACCGCGCAGAGAAAGGATTGTTTCCACGGGAGCAGTCCGGTTGCAAAATACGCGGTGCCACCGTCGAGCAGCACGCCGGTTCGGCATGGCCAGAACGAAATGAACCGGCCGTTGTGCAGCGTTTGTCGTTGCTCGGGAGAAGGACTGAATTTCCAGATCAACCGGCCGGTTTCGGCGTCGATGCAGTAGGCGTGGCCGTCGTCGGATCCGAAATAGAGCTTTCCGTCGAGGTAGGACGGGGCGATCCGAACCGGGCCGTCCGTGACGAAGCGCCATTTTTCAACCGCCGTGCGGGAATCCAGGCAATGCACCGAGTCATCGGCCGATGACCCGAAGAAGAGCGAATGGCCCGCCACGGTCACATGAAACGCGGGATCGTAATTGCGCATGGATTTTAATCCGCGGATACCCGCATACGCGTCCCACTTGGCGGGGCCGTACCAGGCCTGGTGCGGTGCCAGCGAGGAATGATAGGTCCAATCCTCTCCGAGTTGGGTGGCTGGAAGGTTTTCGATCGAATGCCCGCTCCTTCGGTTGTCGTGCTGGTACACGGGCCAGTCGGCGCTCTGAAGGCTGCCGATTCCGATGAAACCCGCGATCATGAGAGCCATGGCGCGGGAAGCCCACGCGGGGAAGGGCGATCCGAAGACAACGCAACCTGCTGTTGGGGCGACCGGGTGGGACCTGGATGAATGCTTCATGCGAGTTCCGAGTTTGCCAGACCGGTTCGAATGCGGCAATCCTTCTCGGAGGCTTAGCAGACCGTTAAATAACACCAGATCTTGTAGGAGGCGAGGTCACGAGACTCTGATTTCTTAGGTATCGTGAGGTATTGCAGAGCCTCCTGATGTCGGCTCCTACTTTTTTTTGGGCTGTTCGGCGCGATTGACCCTGGTCGGATTGTTCCCTATTCTGAACAAGGGTGTGGAACGTTCAGGCGTTGAGGCGCTGCGTGCGGCAGGCAATCCGCCGTGCCTTCTCCGGCGGGTGCCCGTTCGACGATTATGGATTATTCTCAGATCTATGTGGTGTTTTCTATCTCGGTCGGGCTGTTGCAGCTTTTTGACAGCTTCCTGCTCAGGCAGTCCGGGGGGCATCTGACGGTTCCGAACGGGGTCATCTCCGGGATCGAACTGGTCTGGGTTGTCGTTTCGATCGCGGTCCTGTTGTCGGTGGACGGGGTTCCCCATTTTATGCCGTTGTCCTACATCGTGTTCTCGGTTGCAGGCAGTCTGCTGGGATTTTACCTGTATCGGGATCTGGAGATCAAGGAAGGCAGGATCCTGCCTGAGGACATGGTGGTGCCAACCTGGTTGATCGTTGGGAACGGTGTTTTCGGTGTGTATTTTGCAACGGTCAGTTTTCTGGTGCACCAGGCGATGGTCCGGTAGGTCTGGAAAAACTGGGGGCGGTTTTCGGGGTGGGACCTGGTCACTCGGTTCTCAGGAGTTTCAAAGGCGGCTGCCGGGTTACTCCCAGACTGGTCAAGGCACCCACGGCCACCGTGATCGTTGAATTGATCAACAGGGCGGCTGCCACATGGGAGAAGGGAAACTCGAAGCCCACCTTGAACACGAAATGAGACAGGGCCCAGGCCGCGGCGATTGAAAGGGCAATGCCCGTCAGGCTGGCCAGGGTTCCGAGCAGCGCGTATTCCACAAACTGGATTTTCAAGATCTGCGAGCGCGAGGCCCCGAGGGTTCGCAGCAGCACCGCTTCCTGGAAGCGTTGGTACCGGCTGTTGAGCGTGGCAGTCACCAGGAGCATTCCGCCCGTGAGCGCAGTGAACCAGGCCATGAACCGGATTCCCAGCGAGACTTTGTCCACGATCGATTGAATCACCTCCATGGCCAGGATCAGGTCGATCGTCGACACGTTGGGGAACCGGTCCGAGACCAACCGTTGCAGGCGTGCCGAAGCCGCCGCGTCGGTGACGCGTGTGGTGAGGATATGGAAACCGGGTGCCTCTTCCAGCACTCCGGCCGGGAAGAGAGCGAAGAAATTGGCCTGCACCCGGCGCCAGTCCACCTTGCGCAGACTCGTGACCCGCGTTCGCAGGGGAATGCCTTGAACGTCGAAAACAATCTCATCGCCGAGGTCCACCTGCAGTCCCTGCGCAATGCTGTCTTCCAGTGACACGGGAACCCATGGGTCATCGAAGGATGCCCTCGCGATCCACTCACCGGAAATCAACGTTTCAGCGTCGCTCAGGGTTTCCCGATAGCTTGATCGGTATTCGCGCTGAAGGGCCCATCGGCGGGTATCGGATTTGCGGTCGTTCTGGATCTCCTGGATGGTTCGGCCCTTGATGGATTGAATCCGCATGGTGACGACCGGAGAATCGGCAAACACGGGGAACCCTCCGCCCGCCAGCAACTCCGCGAGGTCCGCAGCCTGATCGGCCTGCACATCAAAGAGGATGGCATTCGCCTGCTGTGTCGAGGAGTCCGGGAACAATTGCCGGACCAGGCCGTGTTGGGTGAGGTAGAGCGTCAGGATCATGAACACACCCAGTCCGATCGACACCATCAGCATCCGGGTGCGGTTGTTGGGGCGGTAGAGCGAGGCGATTCCCTGTCGCACAACATACGGCCAGTGCGGGCGTGTGATCCTTCGTGTGATCCAGTGGATCCCCTGGGCGACCGCGCCGAGCACGAGCAGGGTCGTTCCGAGACCGACGGCGAACCCCACGCCGTGACGCCACTGCTCGCTCTGCGAAATGGCAAACAGGGTGACCGCCAGACCGATGGCTGCATAAATCAGCCGGGTCCAGTGATCGGTTCGAGGTGTCGGCGCCGTCGCGCGCCGCAGCACCATCAGTGGCGAAACAAGTCGCACGCGGAGCAGGGGGAGCAACGCGAACAGGAGGCTGATGCCGAACCCGACCAGGGCCGCTTTTGCAATGGGTCCCCAGTAAACTTCGGTGCGTGTGTCCAGTGGAATGAACTCGGAAATCAGGGCGGGCAGTTGACGCATGGTGAAGATTCCGAGTGCCACACCGGCCGCAACTCCGATCAGGCCGAGTGCGGCGGCCTGGATCAGGTAGATGGTGACGGTCTGTGAAACCCGTGCCCCGAGGCAGCGAAGGATCGCCACCGAATCGAGTCTGCGCTGGATGTGAGTCTGGATCGCGCTGGCGATTCCGATGGCACCGAGCAGGAGCGCGATGAATCCGGCCAGGTTGAGGAACCGTTGAAGATTGGCCAGTGCGTCTCCCAGTTCCTGCTTGCGTTCGTCCACATCGTCCAGGTCCCAGTGGTGTGCGGCGCGCGCTTCGTTGAGTTCCGTCCGGGCCGCTTCAAATTGTTCCGTCGTGTTGAACCGGAAAAAACACGCATGGCGGACGATGCTCTTGGCACCGATCAATCCCGAGGTTTCCAGAAACCTGGCGGGCAGGTAGACGCGCGGAGCGATCGTGCCGAATGCGATGTTCTCGCCGGGCACCTGCCGGAGTGCGCCCACAATGGGGACCGTCACGGACCCGAGTTTGGCGGTGTCCCCCACCTTCACGCCAAATTGAAGCAGGAGGTTTTCCTCGACGAGCAGCCCGGTGCCGTTGCGGTATTCGGCCACTCCGTTGGTGGGTGAGGATTCAATCGATCCGTAGTAAGGGAAACCGCCCTCGATCACACGCACCTGGACCAGGCGGGTCGCATCGGCCGAAGGGAAAACGATCATCGACGCGAAGGAGACCTGAAACGAACGTTCCTCTCCATATCCCTCCAGCAGCTCGCGTTCATGGGCGGTGAACGCCTGACGGGCCCGGATCTGGAGGTCGGCCCCGAGCAGTGATTTGGACTGTTGCTCCAGTGCCACCGAGAGATTCCGACCGAACGACCCGATTGCCACCATCGCCGCGATTCCCAGGACAATGGAGCACGAGAACAAAACCAGCCGGCTGCGGTGGCGGCGACTGTCTCGCCAGGCCATTCGCCAGCACCAACCCTGGGTTAACGGGAAGCCCGCCGGTGTTCTGGGGTTTGGGAGGTTCACCGGGGGAGCGGTTCGGGTGCGAGTCCCCCGGTTTTGGAATTCTCGACGATCCGTCCGTTCCTGAGGCGCACCACCCGTTCGGCGCGCTCTGCCAGGGCGGGGTCGTGCGTGATCAGCACCAGGGCCGTTCCCAGTTCACGGTTCATCTCGAACATCAGGTCCACCACCGTGGCGCTGGTCGCTCCATCCAGATTTCCCGTCGGTTCGTCGGCGAACAGGATGCGCGGTTGATTGATGAATGCCCGGGCCAGCGCGACCCGCTGCTGTTCCCCTCCGCTCAGCTGGGTGGGGTAGTGGGTGAGCCGCTCCCGCAGGCCGACCCTTTCGAGCAGCGCCCTGGCGCGGGTTTGGGTCGAACGATCCCCGCGGAGTTCCAGGGGGACCATCACGTTTTCCAGGCTCGTGAGATTCTGCAGCAATTGAAAGCTTTGGAAAACGAAGCCGAGCCGTTGGTTGCGCAGTTGCGCCAGAGCGTCCTCGCTCATCCCGGTGATCCGGGTGCCCTCGATGAACACCTCACCGCGGGTCGGTTGGTCCAGACCCGCGCAAAGGCCGAGCAGTGTCGATTTGCCGCTGCCCGACGGGCCGATGATCGCGCACGTTTCGCCGGTCTGGATCCTGAGCGTGACATCCTCCAGGACAATCAGTTCCTCTCCTCCGTTCCGGTAGGCTTTCGTCAAATTCCGTGCTTCAAGCGATGCGGTCATCCGGCAGTTGTCTTTCATTCGCCGCCTCCAAAGTCAACGTCAAACCGGATCTCCGTCGTTTTCGGTTGAGTCCGACCGGATCCATTTGCGAGAGTCAGGGGTCGTATGAGATTTCGAGTGATGCCAAATTTCCCGTGTCCTTTCCTGGTTGTCCTGTTCGGACTGGTCGGTCTGATGTCGCCGGTTTCGGCTCAATCGAATGCGCCGCGGAAGGATGTCCCATTGGGGGCGGTGCTGGTTCTGGGGGACAGCATTGCGGCGGGTTACGGGGTCGAAAAAGACGCAGCGTTTCCGACTGTTTTACAGCGACGGATTGACGAAGCGCATCTTCCGTTCGAAGTCGTCAATGCCGGGGTGAGCGGTGACACGACCGCCGGGGGATTACGCAGGATCGACTGGGTCCTGAAACGGCCCGTGGATTATCTGATCATTGAACTGGGTGGGAACGATGGGTTGAGGGGAATCCCGCCCGGCGAGACGGAGAAGAACCTCGTGGGCATCATCGGTCGGGCGAGAAGGAAGCGTCCCGGCATTCGGATCGTGCTCGCCGGAATGCAGATGCCCCAGAACATGGGGCCTGAATATACGAGGGAATTTGAGTCGGTGTTCCCCCGCGTGGCGGAGCAGGAAAAGGTGAGACTCATTCCGTTTCTCCTGGAAGGGGTTGGCGGAGTCGCCGAATGGAATCAGGCCGATCAGATCCATCCGAACGAAAAGGGACACGAGCGCGTTGCGGATAATGTCTGGGCGGTCCTCAAGGAGTTGCTGTCGCCTCCGGGGAAATGATCCGCCCGAAGCGACCGCCGTCGGGCGGGCAGAGGATCGGGCCGCATCGGGAATGAATCAGTTGGCCAGGGGCATCGGGAACACTCTGGAAACGATGAGGACTTCGATCAGCCCCACCACGCCGATCAGCGCCAGGATCAATGTCCAGCTCCGCAGGGTTTCTTTCTCGGTGAATCCACTGAGTTTGCACACCACCCAAAAGCCGCTGTCATTCATCCAGGAGAACACCATGGAACCAAACCCGATGGCGAGGTAGACGTAGACCGGGTGGTATGGCAGGGCGGTGCCGTCGGCGAGCACGGCGGCCATCATTCCGGACGTGGTGATCATGGCGACCGTTCCGGAGCCCTGGGCGATCTTCATGACCGAAGCGACGAGAAAGGCCAGCAGAATGTAACTCAGGCCAATCTTCGAGGAGAGAGCCTGGATTGATTCGCCCACGCCGGCGTGTTTGATCATGGTGCCAAACGCACCTCCGGCGGCCGTGATGAGGATGATGATGCCGGCGGTCGAAAGGGGAGGTCCCATCGCTTCCCCCAGTGCTTGCAGTGACATTTTTTTCTGTCGGGCCAGGAGCCACAGTGCGATGACGGTGCCGAGGAACATGGCGAGGTATTTGTTTCCCAGAAACTCCACCCAGAGGTAGGCGCCGCCCAGCATCTCCCTGCCGCCGAAAGCGCCGAAGAACGATGCGGCGGCGATGAGCACAACCGGCAGTGCCACGGGCAGGATCGAGAGCCAGAACGGAGGAAGTTCGTCATCCGATTTGGAAGCAATCTGTTTGAGATCGTCCATGGAAATGCCGGGGCTTTCGCGAACGGGCAGGTTCATTTTCAGGTCGAGCCTGCGCGAGGCCAGCACGGCGATGATGGCCGGAGGAAGTCCGATCACGATGCCGACAACAATGGCGGAGCCAAGATTCAGTCCAAGGGCTTCAACCATGAAGAGCGGGCCGGGAGTGGGAGGCACCAGGTGGTGGGTGACGGCGGCACCACTGCAGATGGCCATGACCAGGAGGAGATAGTTTTTCCCGAGCCGCAGCGCCAGCGCCATGGCCAGCGGGACCATCAGGAAGAAGACGGTGTCGAAAAAAACGGGGATGCCCAGAATAAATCCCGAGATCAGAAGTGCCCAGGGCGCGCGGTGTTCGCCCAGAACTCGCATGATCTGGCGTACGATCCGATCGGCGGCCCCGCTTTCCATGAGGCAGATCCCGATGATGGAGGCCAGGGCGATGACCCAGGCGATCTTTCCGGCCGTGGCTCCGAATTCCACCATGGGCAGGTCGAGTGCCTTGATGAGGGAGGATGTCTCCGGGGAACCCGGCAGCTTTCCCGAGAGAAAGCCGACCAGTGCGGCGGCCAGCATCAGCGAAATAAACGCGTGTATCCGAAGCACGGCGATCATGACCACGACGAAGACCATGCTGATGGCCAGAATGCCAAAGGGCCAATAGGAGACGGGAGCAGCGATTTGCGCAAAAATTTCCATAGCGATTGCGAGTGGTTGAAGCACAATTATTACCGAAGGAAACGGGATTCGTCTACAGCGGCGTTCACGGGAGCAGTCTTTCAAGGTTTCGTCTGTTTCTGGGAGATTCTTGCCGAAGAATCCTCCCGGGGTCTCGTGCGGGTCGGATCGTGCGGCGGGTGAACTCTGGTAGGGCAGCCGAATTTGGCGGGCGGACTTGCACGGAAAGGTTGCGCCCGGGCGGGGACTCAGGCTATATGGATCCATGCCTTGTTTCGTGAGAATGGGCGGTTGCGACCTGGGTCCCGGTGTGCGCAACGGGAAGTTCAGGGTTGCCCTGCATCTCTTGGGGACGCTGTTTTTCCTGCTGCTCACCAGTCTTTCAATCCATTCCGCCGAGATCGAGCAAGCCCGAAGCCTGATGTTCCAAGGCAAGAATGCGGAGGCAATGGAACTCTGTGGCGAAGCCCTGAAGGAACGGTTTGCGGACGAGGAATGGGCGATTCTTTCGGTGCGGTTGCACCTGATTCAGGGGAAATATCCGGAAGCGTTGAAGTTGGTCACGGGGGCCCTGACGCGTTACAACCGGAGCATTCGTGTGAGGCTGGCGGCGCGGGAGGTCTTTCAGATGAACGGCAAGGTCGAGGACGCCCGGCGGATGCTCGACGAGATCAACCAGTTGGTCGGTTCCCGGCGCTGGGCTTATTCGGATCTCGCCAATCAGGTGGCGCTGGGTCGTGCCGCATTGTTGCTCGGTGCGGATGCGAAGCTGGTGCTGGAAAATTTCCTCAATCCGGCCAAAAAGGATGAGCCGAAGTACCGCGAGACCTATGTGGCGATTGGAGAGCTGACGCTTGCCAAGAGCGACATGGCGCTGGCTCAAAAAAATTACGAGGAGGGTGCGGCGCTGTTTCCGGAGGATCCGGACATGAACTTCGGGCTGGCCCGGGCGTATGCCGGATCGGATCGCGCCAGGATGATTGCCGAAGTGGAGAAGGCCCTGGAGAAGAATGAACGGCATGTCCCGAGCCTCCTGTTGCTTGCAGATCACCTGATCGACGCGGAGGAATATGCCGATGCCGAGGAACACCTGGAAAAGGTGTTCGAGGTGAACCCGGTGCAGCCGGAAGCCTGGGCTTACCGGGCGGTGATGGCTCATCTGCGGAGCGATCCGGAAGGCGAGGCCGAGGCGCTGAAATCGGCGCTGAAACATTGGCACACCAATCCGCAGGTCTCCCATCTGGTCGGTCTCAAACTTTCTCAGAAGTACCGGTTCGAAGAGGGCGCGACCTATCAGCGTCAGGCCATTCGGTGGGATCCGGAGTATCTGCCGGCGAAGATCCAGCTTGCCCAGGACCTGCTCCGGTTGGGCCTGGAGGCCGAAGGCTGGCGGCTGGCCGATGAGGTTCACCAAAAGGACGGATACGATATCGGAGCATACAATCTGGTGACGTTGCACGAGAACATTGAAAAATTTGAGGTTCTGACCAACGACCATTTCGTCGTGCGCATGCATGCCCGGGAGGCGTCTATTTATGGCCGGGAGGTCCTGGAACTTCTGGAAGGCGCACGCACGGCGCTCTGCGAGAAATACCGATTGACCCCGGAGAAAAAAACACTCGTGGAGATTTTTCCGGAACAGAAGGACTTTGCCGTGCGCACGTTCGGCATGCCCGGCGGTGAGGGGTACCTTGGGGTTTGTTTTGGCAGTGTGATCACGGCCAACAGCCCGGCTTCGCAGACGGCCAATCCGTCCAACTGGAAGGCTGTGCTGTGGCACGAGTTTTGTCATGTGGTGACGTTGAGCCTCACGCGGAACAAGATGCCGCGCTGGTTGAGTGAAGGCATTTCCGTGTATGAAGAACGGTTGGCGAATCCGGTCTGGGGCCAGGCCATGACGCCGAGGTATCGGGAAATGGTCCTCGACGGCGAGCTCACTCCGGTGGGTGAATTGAGCGGGGCTTTCCTGACTCCCAAGAGCGGGTTGCATCTGCAGTTCGCCTATTACGAATCGTCGCTGGTGGTGGAGTATCTCGTCCAGACTCACGGACTGGAGGCGTTGCGCGCCATCCTGACCGATCTCGGAGAGGGCAAAACCATCAACGAAGCGATCGAGGCGCGCACCGCCCCGATGGAGACGGTTGAAAAGGGATTCGAAGCGTTTGTGAGGCAGCGTGCCGAGGAACTGGGGCCTGGACTGGAATGGAAACGGCCCGATGAATCGGATGTGGCAAGTGAGGGAACCGAGTGGATGGACAAATACCCGAAGAACTACTGGGTCCTCGTGAGCAAAGCCAAGGCGTTGATTTCGCAGAAGAAATGGCAGGAAGCCAAGGTTCCCCTGAAGTTCCTGATTGAACAATATCCGGACCAGACCGGTTCGGACAGTGCGTACGGGTTGCTTGCGTTGGTTCACCGGGAGCTCAACGAACCGGTTGAAGAACGGGAAGCGCTGGCGCGCCTCGCCTTGTTCGATGCGGATGCAGCCGACGCCTTCCTGCGCATGATGGAGCTGGACAGCCAGAGTGGGGATTGGCAGCCCGTGGCCAAGAACGCCGAGCGGTTCCTCGCGGTCAACCCGCTGCTGCCGCAGCCACACCGGTTCCTGGGTACGGCCAGCGAAGCATTGGGCGATTCGAAACGTGCCATCCGCTCGTATGAGACTCTTTTGAAACTCGATCCGCGGGACCCGGCGGATGTGCATTTCCGGCTCGCCAAACTGCTCCATCAGGCCGGCGATCCGGGTGCCAGGCGTCATGTGCTGGAAGCTTTGGAGGAAGCCCCCCGATACCGGGAAGCACACCGGCTGCTGCTCGCCATCCGTGCGGAAGCCGCCGCTCCCGCCGTGAGGGCCGAACCTGCCGGGGATCCCCCGGTGGAACCCAGGCCCGAGGCGACCCCATGAAACCCCGACGCGCATTCGCGCTTCTGTCGCTGTTGGCATTGGTGGGCAGCACCCTCCTGATGGCGCAATACCGTTCCGGTCGGTCGCGGGGAGGTCGGAGCAGTCAGGTCCTGGAACATCGCGGAGGTGCTCCGGAATGGTCCGTGGATCCGAAGTTTGAGAAGGATGTGTTCACCTTTGCAAGGGTGGCTTACACCTCGGTCGGGAGGTATGGCTGGATGGAGAAATGGGAGATCGACTGGCCGGACAGCGATCTGAATTTCTCCTACCGACTTCAGCAGCTCACCTCGCTCAAGGTGAATCCGAACGGGGTCATTGTCAGACTCACCGACCCGGCGTTGTTTGATTATCCATGGATCTACCTGGTGGAACCGGGGGACATGTCGCTGACCGAGGAAGAGGTCGAGGGTTTGCGCAAATACCTTCTGAACGGTGGATTTCTGATGGTGGACGATTTCTGGGGGGAAAGCGAATGGCTCAATTTCTACCACGAGATCAAGCGCGTGTTTCCGGATCGCGAACCCGTGGAGCTGCCCATGGAACACCCCATCTTTCATTCCGTGTTTCCGCTCAACCTGACGAAACAGGAACTGCAGATTCCGAATGTGCGCACCGGCACGGATAGCGAATACACCGGCGTGACTTGGGAGCGGGACGGCAGAGAGGTTCATATCCGCGGGATCTTCGATGACGACGGGCGGATGATGGCGATCATCTGCCACAACACGGACAACGGGGATGGCTGGGAGCAGGAGGGTGCGAACGAATATTATTTCAGGGAATTTTCGGAAAAAAAAGCCTATCCGCTTGGCATCAACATCGTGTTCTATGCAATGACCCATTAGAGCGCTCCGTCCGGCGGGAACCGGGGGAGGCGGTTGATTCGGGGCGTTTGAGCCATCTTGAAAATCGGGAAAATCAGAAACGTACAAAAGGAAATTTGTGGAACCAGCGATTGACACATTCGAAAGCGAGAAACAGACGGTGGAGCAGCTCATCGAGAGCCGGGCCAGGATCGATCAGGAACTCTCAAAGGTCATCGTGGGGCAGAAGGACGTGATCGAGAACCTGCTCATCGCCCTGTTCGCCGGTGGTCACTGCCTGATCACCGGGGCACCCGGTCTGGCCAAGACGCTTTTGATCAAGTCCATTGCCCAGATTTTTCACCTGAAATTCCAGCGCATCCAGTTCACGCCGGACCTGATGCCCGCCGACATCACGGGCACTGAGATTTTGCAGGAAGCCGACGGGGGGCGAAGGATGACGTTCATCCAGGGCCCGATCTTCGGCAACATGATTCTTGCGGATGAGATCAACCGCACACCGCCCAAGACCCAGGCGGCGCTTTTGGAGGCGATGCAGGAGCATCAGGTGACGGCTTCGGGCATCCGGCATCAGCTGCCGGAACCTTTCTTTGTGCTGGCCACGCAGAACCCGATTGAAATGGAAGGTACCTACCCGCTTCCCGAAGCCCAGTTGGACCGGTTCATGTTCAACGTGGTGATTGATTACCTGCCCGAGGATGAAGAGGTGGAGGTCGTGACCCGCACCACGATCAACCGTGCTGTGTCCATCCAGCCGTTCTTCACCGCCGAAGACGTGCTTCGGTTCCATCAGGTGGTGCGCAAGGTGCCGATCGCCGAAGAAATCGTCCGGTACGCCGTTCGCCTGACCGCCGCTTCCCGTCCCAAGCAAAAGGGATCCCCGGATTTTGTGAACGAATGGGTCAGCTGGGGTGCCGGGCTGCGTGCGGCGCAGTACATGGTCCTGGGTGCCAAGGCCAGGGCGCTCATCCAGGGGCGCTCCTTTGCGCGGTTGGAGGATATCCAGGCCCTGGCATGCGCCGCTCTCCGCCACCGGATCCTGATCAACTACCGGGCTGAAGCTGATGGGGTCACGGTTGAGAGTCTCATCGCCAAGCTGGTGGCTCTGGTGGATACCAGGCCAACCAAGGGCTGAGGCCTTCTCGGAAGGCAGAACTCAGGTGCCGGCTCATCGTGATGGCCATGGAGTCTTTGCCGTGTGACCGACGCTGTTCGAACGGCGCAGGGTTTTTGGGTTCCGATGGGCCGTCGGGTCGCCCGCAGCGATAGTGGAATTGGTGTGGGCCGCCCTTATTTCGTCAGGGAGTTGGTGCGCGGCGTCCGCATCACCGACTACTGCGACCAGGCCAATCTCAGCACCAGGGAACGGCTCGACCTGTTCATCAAGGTCTGCCACACCATCCCAAACCCGGACATGACCGGGGCGCTTTATGGATGCTGGTGGATCAGGCCGAAATCCATCTGCGCGAGGCGAAGGCGCTGTTCCAAGCCAAAGTCATCCCGCTCCCCGAGCCGGACGCGGAGTGAAACCGGCGCAACGCGCTTGACCCCTTTCAAGCATGCCCGTACGGTGCGGGAAGCGGATCTGAAGAGGTCAGGGTTGTCCGGGGAGGTCCTCGGGAGTGGTTTCTTCATTTTGCAGTTGGCATGTCAATCCTCACACGATCCTTTTTGAGCTCGCGGTTTTGTTCCATCGGGATCATCGCCGGACTGGCTGCGTGCCTGGGTGTTCTGGGCTACAGCTACGCGTTGAACAGCGTCCTGTTCTTTTACGACGGGCTGGTGGGAGCGGTTGCGGTGCTGTGGCTGGGCAAGCTGCGGTGGCGCGCAAACGTGCTCGTTCAGATGGTGGCGAACACCGGGATCCTGTTCGCATTGCTCCTGCCTGTGGCGGATGCGTTGCTGGTATTTCTGCAGAACCGTGCGAAGAGTCGGATTCGTCCGGCATTGGTCTCCGAACGGGTTTTTTCCTATGAAGTGGCCCGTGGCAACCCGGCGCAATTCGCGGTGTGGTGGAACCGGTTTTTGCTGGAATGGGACAGTTTGAGCCATGAGATCGTGGAGAAATCTCCGGATCGTCGGTTGCCCTACCGGTTGAAACCGGGGAGCACGGGGCATTTTTTCGAGAGCAAAATCAAGATCAACAGCCTTGGCTTCCGGGATCAGGAGTTTAGTCCGGAGAAGGGGGATCCGTTCCGGATCGTGGCGCTCGGGGAATCGACAACCATGGGGCTCACCCTGTTGGCGGATGATCGGCCCTGGCCGGATCTTCTGGAGGAGTGGTTGAACCGGGACGTGGGAGGGAAACGCCGGGTCCAGGTCATCAACGCGGGTGTGGCCGGGTACAGTCTTCGCGACAGCCTGGTGCAGCTCCGAACGCAGATCCTGCCCCTCAAGCCGGATCTGATTGTTTCGTATCACGGATACAACGGGTTTCATTTTTTGGACGACACACTTGCCCCTGAGGAACGGTGGGACTTGAACGCGGAACCTCCAGCGGTCCCCAGGAGGCCGCTGGCCCTGCTGGCTCAGGCCGAATACCGGATGCGCCTGATCGCGTTCCGAAGCCGACATTCCCACCGGAACCTTTCAGTCGAGTTGTTTGAGCATCGGAAGGAGCGCCTGGAGAGCTCGGAGTACACCAGGCTTTTTGCTGAATTGATCGACATTACCCGTTCCGAGGGGATCCCGCTGGTGGTCCTGGGGTTTAACATGGCGGTCAATGAAGAGAGTCCCTCGGAGGTGATGGATTTTTATCGGGGCGGGTTTCCCGACGTGAAGTACAGGGTGCAGGCCAACCGGTTGCAGGATGTGCTGCTCCGCCGATTAAGCGGGAGAACGTCCAAAGTAACGTATGTGGACACTTCGGAAGGATTGGACGGGCATCCGGAAAATTTCTACGATCTGGTGCATCTGACGAGGATTGGCAAGCAGCGGCTCGCCGGAAAAGTGTTGAAGGTGGTGTCCCGGATGCTGCGAGAGGATGGCGCCTTCGGCGCTGGCGGCTCGTCCGGCCTTTAGAAGATACTACGTTCCAGGGTGAATCCTGGCTTTACAATCCTGTCCGGCGCGCTAAAGCTAGGAGCACGTATGGATGCAAATTTGATGGGTTTGATCGTTGTGCCAATCGGAGTTTTTCTCTGTTTCGGTCCGGCGTTGCTGGTTTGGCTGCGTGAAGAGCTGGCGAGCGAAGGCCCCGACGGAAAGAAAAAAATCCCCTAGAGTGGATTCTCCGCCCCGGAGAATTCACGCTTTACATGCGGTAAACACCCGGTAACGTACCACGAAACGAAAAGAACTTATGCGCACGTTTTCTCTTTTAGCATTGCTCACTGTTGTGGCTCTATTTTCCGCGGGTTGCGCGGGTCCCGAGAAGAAACTGGGTCGAGGCATGTTGAACCTGACCGAGTTTGCCCGCATGGGCGAGATCCGGCGCAGCATGGAACAGACCTCTCTCTGGGACGAGCCCCAGACCACCTTCACGACCGGCTTTATCAAGGGATTCAACAAGAGCGTGGCCCGCACCGCCGTTGGAATCTATGAGGTCGTCACGTTCCCAATCCCGAGCTATGATCCGGTCATCCAGCCGGAGTATCCCGTGTTTCCTGACAGCTACAAGCCGAAGTTGATCGAAGACCCGATGTTCGGACCGGACGGCGCGCTGGGTTTCAGCGGCGGCGATGTGGCACCGATGCTTCCCGGAAGCCGATTCCGCATTTTCGATTATTAGTCGATCCTTTCTTCAAGAGCGCCAACACCTGTGTGTTGGCCTTTTTTTTTTTATCCATGCGGATCGTCCGGAAATCCCCCTGCAAGGTCAACTTGCTCCTGAATATTCTGGGTCGGCGACCGGACGGTTTTCATGAGCTGGAAACGCTCATGCTGCCGATCCCGGTGTGCGACACCCTCGAGGTCGAACGTTGCGAGGATCCCGGCATCGCCTTGACCTGCTCCCATCCATCGCTGCCGACCGATTCCGGCAACCTGGTCTTTCGAGCGGCGGAGCGGTTCCTGGCCGTTTTAGGTTCGGATGTCGGGCTGCGGATTCACCTGGAGAAAAAAATCCCGCTGGCCGCCGGATTGGGCGGAGGCAGTGGAAACGCCGCGAACGTGCTCCTCGCCCTGAACGAGTTATTTGGGAATCCGCTGGAACCGGGTGTGGTTTCTTCCATTTCTGCCGAACTCGGTTCCGATATTCCTTTCTTCCTGCAGACGGGCCCCGCGCTGGCCACGGGACGTGGCGAACAGATCGAGGTCCTGGAACCGTTTGACTCTCTCGCGGGCCATTCCGTTCTTCTGATTCACCCCGGGTTTGGTGTGTCCACCGCGTGGGCCTACGCCCAACTCGCCAAGTCCCCGGAACTGCTCAATGGCGCGCCCGGTCGTGCGAGGTCGCTCATCGAACGCCTGCGCAACGAGGATCTCCAAACTGCGGCTTCCGGGTTTTACAATTCGCTCGAATCGCCGGTCCTCCGCAAATACCCCGTGCTTGCCGAATACCAGCAGTTTCTCCGCGCGAGATTCGCCGCGGCGGTTCTGATGTCGGGCAGCGGTTCCAGCACCTTCGCTGTTTTTCCAAATGAATCGATCGCTCGCGGTGCGGAGGAGGAATTTGTGGAACAATTCGGACGCGCCTGCTGGACGGCTGTCGTCCCGCTGTAGGATCCCGAAGGAACCCGACGGAGGCGGGGGGCTGGGCCTGTCGGTCTGAGGGTTGTGTTTGAAAACAACCGTTCAGGTTGCGGGCAACGGTTCCTGAAAAAGGCGGGTTGCCGTGACCTCACGGCACAGCTTGATGAAGGTCTCCTGCTGCAGATCCAGCGTCCTGCCTTTTACAAACAGAATCCCCCATTGCCGTCGGAGCTTCCGGCGGCCCAGGGCGCGTGCCGTGAGCGTGCCGTCGCGGATCTCTTGCCGTGCGATCCAGGGTGCCAGGATGCTGACACCCAGGCCGAGTTTGACCAGTTCCTTGATGGCCTCCATGCTTCCGAGTTCGATGACGGTGTTCAGGACCATGCCTCCCCTTCGGAAGTATTGTTCCACCTGCTTGTGCATGTAGCTCGACCGGCTGTACAACACGTAATTCTGCGTCGGAATCTCAGCCCTGGGAATGGACGGATGGTTGGCCCAGGGATGGAGCGGGGAGAGGATGAACATCAGCTCGTCTGTGAACAGGGAGAGAAATTCGAAATCTGTGTGATGGCTTGGTTCCAGGCAAACCGCCAGATCAATCTTCCCATTTCGCAAATGGGTCATTGCCTGTTCGACATCGCACGGCTGAATGGCGATCAGGCTTTTGGGATAACTTTCCTGAAAATCCCCCAGCACTGCGGGAAGGATATATTGGCAGGCTGCCGTGCTGGCCCCGACCCTGAGGCGGCTGCGTCCCCACTTCCCCAGGTTCGTGAGGGAGTCCCGTGCGGAATCCATTTCACTCAGAATCTTCTCCGCATGATGAAGCAGTTGTTCTCCCGCCAGGGTGAGCACCATTTTTTTGCCCAGCCTGTCAAAAATGCGACAACTCACGGATGTTTCCAGCGCTTTGATGGCATGGCTGACGGCGGACTGTGTGAGGGACAATTCCTTGGCTGCAGCGGTAAAGCTGCCCGATCTGGAAATACTCACAAACGCGTTGAGCTGCCTGCTGTCAATCGGGTCATTCATCGCCATCGCCTGTAGCAATCGCCGCGCCATCGCCTTGGAAAGAGGTCCGTGGGCGCGTCCCGAAAATCGCGGAGCGTCATGGAGTGCGTGCGGCAGAGCGGTCCGTGTGGAACAGGGTGGAGTCTGGAGCAGGGTGGAGTCTGGAGCAGGGTGGAGTCTGGAGCAGGGTGGAGTCGGTCGCGCTGCGACCGACAGGTGCCGCGTCCATCGGTGCAACGAGGTGGGTTTGCCTCTTGGGGCAGGACCAAAGCGGCGTCGACGCTGCGCTCTGCCGCGCGCACTCCAAAGAGCGATCGCTTTTTCCGACGCCTTGACTTGGAATCCACCCCAATTGCAGGTTCGGACCACCCCTTCCTTTTTTGTCAGCCTGTCAAAAATACAACAGCGAAGAATCGGTTTCGAACGAAGGCGGACGCAATCCTGCAGCCGCCATGCAAGGGAACATGAGCCGAATTCCAAGGGGAAACCGGGTGATCCAGGGGCGACCCCCTCCCGGGCGAAGGCCTGCAGGACACTGGATTCGATGATGTATGAATGGTTTTCATTGCAAACATCAAATCTATGCGTGATGTCGATCGTGTTGTCGCGGGCTGGATGGCACGCCGGGAGCTTGAGGATGGATTGGCTGGTGGCTGGACGAACGCCCTGTCCGCAGATCGGGTGCGCCGGCTTTGAACGGACTTGAAATTGAAACCCTCACGGGATTGAAAAAATGAATCAGACTACATCGGACATATCATCCACTACGGATCGATCGCACTGCCGCCCGTTTCTTGGGCGGGTGATCGGCGTCATCGGCACGGCGGCCCTGGTTTTCGCGCTCACGTTTGGGGCGAGAGCGGATGACGCCCCGGAGAAACTCGAGCTCACGCTGGGATTCATCAAGCTGACGGACTGTGCGCCGCTGGTGATCGCGAAGGAGCTGAGGTATTTCGAGGATGAGTTTCTGACTGTGACCCTGGAGGCCCAGGCCAACTGGAAAATCCTGCTCGACCGTGTGATCAGCGGCGAACTGGACGGCGCGCACATGCTGGCCGGGCAACCGCTCGCGGCAACGATCGGGTTTGGAACCAAGGCACACATTGTCACCGGGTTCAGCATGGATCTCAATGGCAATGGCATCACGCTTTCCAACGACGTGTGGAAGGAAATGCAGAAGCTGACGCCGTCGCTGAACACGCTGCATGTTCCGCGACCTGTGAAGGCGGACCTGCTCAAGCCGGTGGTGGATCGCCTGAAACGGGCCGGTACACCGATGCGAATGGGCATGGTGTTTCCTGTGAGCACGCATAACTACGAATTGCGTTATTGGCTGGCTGCCGGAGGCATCAATCCCGGGTATTACACCGAGAGTGACATCAACGGAAACACGGACGCCGATGTGTTGTTGTCAGTGACGCCGCCGCCGCAGATGCCGGCGACGCTTGCGCAGGGCACGATTCAGGGTTACTGCGTCGGAGAACCGTGGAATCAGCAGGCTGTTTTTAAAGGGATCGGGGTTCCTGTCATCACCGATTACGAGATTTGGAAGAACAATCCGGAAAAGGTGTTTGGTGTGACCCGGCAATGGGCTGACGCGAATCCAAACACGCACACCGCTCTGATCAAGGCCCTGATCCGTGCCGCGCAATGGCTGGATGCCAGTCCGGAGAACCGGAAAAAGGCATGTGGAATTCTTTCACGCCCGGAATATGTGGGGGCGGACTACGCGGTCATCGCCAACAGCATGACCGGCAGTTTCGAGTATCAAAAGGGAGAGAAACTCGATCTGCCTGATTTCAACATTTTCTTCCGGCATTTCGCCACCTACCCGTTCTACAGTGATGCCGTCTGGTACCTGTCCCAGATGCGCCGGTGGGGCCAGATCGCCGAAGCCAAACCGGACGAATGGTACCGCAAGACCGCGGAGTCGGTCTACCGACCAGACCTTTACCTGAAGGCGGCCAAGGCTCTCGTCAAGGAGGGCAACCTCTCCGTCAAGGATCTTCCCCGGACGGACGGATACAAACCCGAGGACAACGGCTTCATCGACGGCATTGGATTCGACGGACGCAAACCGAACGACTACCTGCGCAAATTCCCGCTCGGGCGCAAAGACTGAGAGCCCGGAGCGCCTCCATTCATCCCGCACGGACCATGAACAAGCTGATCAAATTCTCGGAGGCCACCGGCATGACCTGGTTGGTGCCGATCATCCGGCTCATTGCCCGGGACAACCCCCGGGAGCAGATGCGCCAGATCTTCATCCTGATTGGGGTGCCCCTGCTGGGAGTGCTGATCTTCCTGGGCCTTTGGTCGCAGGTGGCCAGCACGGTCAAGGTCGGGTTCGGGAGTCTGCCGGGTCCGACGGATGTGTGGAACGAGACCAAGGGCCTCTGGGGGGAGCACAAGGCCGAACGCGCCAAGGAGGTGGAGTTTTACAAGCGCCAGTCCGAGCTGAAGAAACGGTTCGAGGAAAAGTTCCCGGACAAGGCCTGGACGGCGCGCAAATTTTCCGGAAAGCCGACCTACATTGATCAGATCTTCACCAGCCTGAAGACCGTGTTCACGGGGTTCGTCATTGCGTCCCTGATTGCGGTGCCGCTTGGCATCCTGTGTGGACTGAGCAAGGTGGTGAACACCGCGGTCAATCCGTTCATCCAGATCTTCAAGCCGGTGTCGCCCCTGGCCTGGCTGCCGATCGTCATGATCATGGTCAGCGCGCTCTATAATCCCCAGGAGCCGATGTTTGCCAAATCATTCATCAGTTCGGCCGTGACGGTTGCGCTTTGTTCGCTTTGGCCGACATTGATCAACACTGCGCTTGGGGTGGCGGCAATCGACACCGACTACCTGAACGTCGCCCGAGCTCTGAAGCTGGGATGGACCAAGAAAGTATTCAAGATTGTCATTCCGTATGCCATGCCGCTGATCTTTGCCGGCCTGCGCCTCTCGCTCGGCGTGGGTTGGATGGTGCTGATCGCGGCGGAGATGCTGGCGCAAAATCCGGGGCTGGGCAAGTTCGTGTGGGACATGTTCCAAAACGGCAGCAGCCAGACGCTGGCCCAGATCATGGTGGCGGTGTTTACGATCGGGTTCATCGGTTTTCTGCTCGACCGGTCGATGCAGATCCTGCAGCGGGCCGTGAGCTTCGACAACGCAGACCTGTGAGTCGAGCTCCGAACGACGAAAGATCCCATCATGGCACTTCTGGAACTGAAAAACGTTTGCAAAGGGTTTGGCGCCGGATCAACGCGCGCCGATGTGTTGCACAACATCGAACTCTCCATCGAGGAGGGGGAATTTGTCGCCATCGTGGGATACTCCGGGGCCGGCAAAACCACTCTCATGTCCCTGATCGCGGGATTGATCCAGCCCGACAGCGGGAGCGTGACCCTGAACGGGCAACCCGTGAAGGAACCGGGTCCGGACCGGGCGCTGGTCTTCCAGAACTATTCGTTGCTCCCGTGGTTGACGGTGTACGACAACGTGGCGCTGGCGGTGGATGAGGTGTTCCGGCAATGGCCCGCCTCCAGGAGGCGCGAACATACCAAGAAATACATCGCCATGGTGAATCTGACGCCGGCGATGGGGAAACGGCCCCGGGAACTCTCGGGTGGAATGCGTCAGAGGGTCTCCGTGGCCCGCGCGCTGGCGATGGAACCGTCCATCCTGCTGCTGGACGAACCGCTCAGTGCGTTGGATGCATTGACCCGGGCGACGCTGCAGGACGAGATCGAGCGGATCCGCAAGGAGAGCGGCAAGACGGTGGTGCTCATTACCAACGATCCGGATGAAGGGATCTATCTGGCAGATCGCATCATCCCGTTGAGCGCCGGTCCGCGGGCGACCCTCGGGCCATCCATACCCATTTCGATTCCGCGTCCCCGTGATCGCAAGGCGATGAATCACGATTCAAATTACAAGTCGGCCCGCAAGGAGGTGCTTGATTATCTGATCAGCCACGGCTCCGGTGCCCGATTGGCGGTGGAGAAAAAACTGGTTCTTCCCGAGATCGAACCCGAGGACATCAGTGTTGCACGAAGTTTGTTCACGGGACGGCGACGCCCGGTGCGCCGGGGGGAAGTGCACCGGGAAACCATTGAAACCCTTTAACTGGAGTTTTCCCTCATGGGTGACTATCTCGAAATCAGCAATCTGAGCAAGATCTACCCGAGCCCCCGGGGGCCTGCCATCATCGTCAGGGACTTCAACCTGAGACTGGCCAAGGGGGAGTTTGTAACCCTCATCGGCCACTCCGGTTGCGGCAAATCAACCGTGTTGAGCATGGTGGCCGGTCTCAATTCGATCACTCACGGAGGCATCATTCTTGCCGGCAAGGAGCTCCAGGGGGCAGCTCCGGATCGGGGCATCGTGTTTCAATCCCCCTGTTTGCTCCCGTGGTTCACTGCGTACCAGAACGTCATGCTTGGGGTGGACCAGGTCTTCTTCACGGCTTCCCGTGAGGAACGTGCCCAGATCGTTGAATTTTATCTCTCGGTGGTGGGTCTCGGAGATGCGATGCACAAGCTGCCGCGAGAGCTCAGCCAGGGCATGCGCCAGCGGGTGGCCATTGCCCGTGCGTTCGCCCTTTCTCCAAAAATGCTCCTTCTGGACGAGCCGTTCGGGATGCTCGACGCCTTGACACGGGCCGAACTGCAGCAGGTGCTGCTGAACCTCTGGACACGCAACCATCTGACTGCGCTCATGGTCACCCACGATGTGGATGAAGCGTTGTTCCTCTCGGACAGGGTGGTCATGATGACCAACGGACCCGAGGCGGAGGTGGGGGATATCCTGGAGGTTGATTTTCCGCGTCCGCGCGATCGCATCGCGGTCATGGAACATCCCCGGTATTACCACTATCGGGAGCAGCTCATCACATTCCTCGAAGAACGCGCGGATATTCGGCCGAGCCGAATCTCGCCTGTTGCGGAAATCGTCGCCCGTCCGCTTTCGCGTGCGTCGGCGGAGGTTGTTCATTAAAATTCCTCGGTCACTGAGCAAAATAAACGCAGTATGTAACAGCAATCGAAAACCATGAAAACCAAATCCAAGACACTCATCTCTGCAACCCTGGCATTGACTTCGCTGGGTGGTTCCAATGCACAGGAGGCTGCCGTCCCCGAAAAGGCCGCGCCGCCCAAGAGTAGCTTTTTTACGGGGGAAATCCCGCAGGCTTTCAAGGATGGAACCATCAGTGTCAACACCTGGCTGCGTTATGAGAACGTCAATCAAACCGGACTCAAGGACGCCAATGCCCTGCTGATCCGGCCCCGGCTCGGATTCACGACCGCGCCCTTATATGGCTTCCAGGGGATGGTGGAGATGGAGAATGTCACCGCGATCGGCACCTCGCGGGATTACAACGCTGCCGGAACCAACCTGCCGGGCGGCGCGGGGCACGCCGTGATTGCGGATCCGGAAACCACCCAGCTCAACCAGGCCTGGCTCAGTTACACCCACTGGGACACCACCCTCAAGCTCGGACGCCAGGTCATCGTCCGGAACAACCACCGGTGGGTGGGCGATGTGCCCTGGCGCATGAACAATCAGACGTTCGACGCGGCGACCCTGGCCAACACGACCTTGAAGGACCTGACGGTGAGCTACGGATACGTCTGGAATGTAAACCGGATTTTCGGGGATGAACCCGGCCTGTCGGCGGCGAACCAGGACTTTCGGTCGCGATCCCACCTGATCAACCTCGACTACACCGGATTCTCGTTCGGCAAGCTTGGCACCTACGCCTACCTGCTCGATCTGGACAACGGGGCCGGCGCGGTCTCCGATGCGAACGACAGCGCCAGTTACGGAGTCAGTCTTTCGGGCGCGGTGCCGGTGAGCGAAAAGTTCAAGCTGGACTACGCCGCCGAGTTCGCCTGGCAGACCGATTACGCCGACAACCCCCTGGCCGGTGGATACGAAGCCCCCTACTACAAGCTCGAGGTCAAGGTTCCGGTCAAACCCGTCACCCTTGGGGTGGGTTACGAAGTTCTCGGTTCGGACAATGGCAAGGGTTTGAGCACGCCACTGGCCACCCTGCACGCGTTCAACGGTTGGGCCGATCAGTTCCTGTCCACTCCGGGCGGCGGGATTCGGGATCTTTACGCCAGTGCCGGCGTGAGCCTGCCCTTCGGTTTCAAGACCACGGCCATCTATCACAACCTGACCTCGGACAGCGGCGGCCTCGATTATGGCGATGAAATCGATCTGTTGCTTACCAAGTCGTTTGGCAAACACTGGTCGGGTCTTGTGAAATATGCCTCGTTCGACGGCAAGGACTCCCCGACGGCGCGGGACGTCAAGAAATTCTGGACTCAAATCGAGTTTAAATACTAGCGCCCCGGTTTCCGCCGTCATGCCCCCCGTTGCCGATCCATCCGAACCGGAGTTCGATCTGATCTCGCTCCTGCTTGAGGATCAGCAGCGGTTGACGGCGGTGGAGAAGTTCTCGCAGCAGCACCACGCTGCCAGCGGTCACCTTCATCGCAGTCTTTACCAGGATCTCATCCCCTTGAGCGCCCCCGGGCCCGGGGAACAATACGGGTTCGAGGTTGATCTCGACAAATGCTCCGGCTGCAAGGCCTGCGTGGTCGCGTGTCATTCCCTGAACGGCCTGGACGAGGATGAGAGCTGGCGCAATGTGGGGCTGCTCACGTCCAGGACTCCGCAGAAGGCAGCCCCGGCTCCGACCCCGGCGGTGATGCAGCATGTCACCACCACCTGTCATCATTGCGTGGATCCCGCCTGTCTCAACGGGTGCCCCGTGCTGGCGTACGAAAAGGATCCGCTCACCGGCATCGTCCGCCATTTGGACGATCAATGCATCGGTTGCCAGTACTGCGTCATGAAATGTCCCTACGACGTTCCCAAGTATTCCGATCGCATGGGGATTGTCCGCAAATGCGACATGTGCCAGCAGCGCCTCGGGGACGGCGAAGCACCGGCCTGCGTGCAGGCTTGTCCCACGGAGGCCATTCGGATTCAGGTTGTGAACGTGGCCGGGATCCGGGGGGAATACCTGCTCGCATCCGGGGGACCCCGCGGAAACGGTTTTCTCCCCGATTCACCGGCACCCGATTATACGCTGCCGACCACGCGGTTTCTTTCGACCCGTCCGGCGTTGAAAGATCTCTCGGCCGCAGACGCGGATGTTGTTCAACCGGCACCCGCCCATGTGCCGCTGGTGTTTCTGCTTGTCCTCAGCCAATGGTCCGTCGGGCTTGCCCTGGCGGGAGGTTCTCCCTGGGTGCGCGACGTTTCCGTGTTGCGGTTGTTGGCAGGCGGCGCTCTGGCGACGGTGTTGATGGGACTGGGGCTGGGAGCGCTGCATCTTGGTCAACCGTTTCGGGCATGGCGTGTTTTCCTGGGGTGGCGGCGGTCGTGGTTCAGTCGGGAGGCAATTCTTTTCGGGCTGTACTCGGGTCTCGTTGCCGCGTGGTGCGCAGCTTCGTGGCAGATGCCATCCGCTGGCTCTGCGCTCGGCCGCACGACTGCCATTGTGGGGTTGGCCGCTGTGTGGAGTTCCATCATGGTCTATGTCGATACCCGGCGCGCCTTCTGGGCCATGCGGCACACCGCTCCCCGGTTCCTAAGCACCACCGTGATGCTTGGAGCGGCTGGATTCGGGGCTGTGGGAGCGTTGCCAGGTGAACCCGCACGGAACCTGGCGGCCCTCGTGTTCGGTGTAAGTCTGCTGAAGGTTTTCCTTGAGTTGATCCTGTTCCGACATCTGGAGGCCACGCCCGGCACGCCGCTGGCTGGAAGCGCCCGGTTGCTTCTCTCGCATCTGGCGCGGTGGACTGCGGTGCGTCTGGGTTCCTTGGCGGTCGGTGGTTTGTTGTTGCCCGGGTTGATGTTGAGCGGGGTTCTCCCGCTGGACGCTTCCGGCTTCGCCTTCTCTCTGGCTTTGCTCGTCGTTTCCGAATTCGCGGAGCGTTTCCTGTTCTTCAGGGCGGTGGTTCCGGAGAAAATGCCCGGAGGTGTCACATGAGTGGAAATCACAATCTATTGCGGCGATGGCAGGGGCCGATGACCCGGGAACTGTTGCAGAAACCTGCCGCCTTCGGTCTTGGAAAGGTTCCGGAACGGCTTGTTCCGAATGCAACCACCCGGATGGTCTGCGGGTTTTGTTCCACGGGATGCTCCCTGGATGCCCACCTGGTGGATGGGCACGCCGTGAACCTCACGCCGACCGCGGTTCATTCGGTGAACCTCGGCATGGCTTGTCCGAAGGGATGGGAGGCGCTCACTCCGCTTGAGGCTGCCGATCGGGCGACGGTGCCGTTGCTCCGTGACGAACGTGGAGTGCTTCGCCCGGTCTCCTGGCGGAAGGCGATGGAAAGGTTTTGCGGTGAATTCAGGAGGATTCAGGAGACGCACGGACCGGACTCGGTCGCCTGGCTGGGTTCGGGTCAGATTACGACCGAAGAACTTGCCTTCCTCGGGGCTCTTGGGAAGTTTGGCATGGGGATTCGGCATGGGGACGGCAACACCCGCCAGTGCATGGCCAGTTCGGTGGTCGCTTACAAGCAGGCGTTCGGGTTTGACGCACCGCCGTTCACGTATGCCGATTTCGAGCAATCCGACGTCATCGTCCTGGTGGGATCCAATCTTGCGATCGCCCACCCGATCCTCTGGCAGCGGGTGCTGCGGAACCGGAACAATCCGCAGATCGTGGTCCTGGATCCGCGCACGACCGAGACGGCAAGTGCAGCGACCCTGCATCTGCCCCTGGGTCCGAAATCCGATTTGGTGCTGTTGTACAGCCTGGCGCACATTCTGATTGCCAGGGACTGGGTGGACCACGGGTTTATCTCAAAGAGCACCTCGGGATACGATGCATTCCGGAAGTTCGTCGCGCCGTTCACTCCCGACTTCGCAGCGGGGCAATCCGGACTGAAGGTTGAGGTGATCGAGCAGCTGGCGGAGATGATCCACAACGGCAAGGCTGTCAGCTTCTGGTGGACGATGGGCGTCAACCAGGGGCACGAGGCGGTGCGCACCGCACAGGCCATCATCAATCTGGCGCTCATGACAGGCAACATCGGGCGCCCGGGTACCGGCGCGAATTCGATCACCGGACAGTGCAATGCGATGGGCAGCCGGCTGTTCAGCAACACCACGAGTTTGTTTGGTGGGCGCGATTTCGAGAGCGCCGACGACCGGCGGGCTGTCGCGGATATTCTCAACCTGTCAGTGGATCGGATTCCTGACACGAACAGTCTGGCCTATGACGAGATTGTCGCGGGAATCCGTGAGGGACGAATCAAGGGGCTCTGGCTCGTGGGTACAAACCCGTCGCATTCCTGGATCCACCAGGGTGAATTCAACGAACTCATCCGGAACCTGGAGTTCTTCGTGGTGCAGGACATGTATCATTCCACCGAAACCGCGCAGAGGGCGGATCTGATGCTACCCGCAGCCGGGTGGGGGGAGAAGGAGGGAACTTTCATCAACAGTGAACGCCGGTTCGGTGTGATCAAGAAGGTCCGGCGACCTCCAGGGGAGGCAATGAGCGATTTTGATATTTTCAGGCTGGTCGCCCATTTCTGGGGATGCGGGGAGCTGTTTGCGGATTGGACAACGCCCGAGCGCGTCTTTCAGATCGTGAAACAATTGTCGGCGGGTCGGCCGTGCGATATCACCGGCATTCGCGACTACCAGGCCCTGGATGACTGCGGAGGCATTCAGTGGCCCTGGTGCGGGAACGGCGGCGATGCTGGAAACCCGCCGACCGAGCGACGTTTGTTTGAAGACGGGAGGTTTTTTACGGAGGATCAGCGGGCTCGGTTTCTTGTGGAAACGCCGCGTCCGCCGGGTGAAGTTCCCGATTCCCAATTTCCATGGATCCTCCTGACGGGCCGGGGAACTTCGGCGCAGTGGCATACACAGTCGCGCACGTCCAAATCGCAGATCCTGCAGAAGCTTTATCCGGCCGGGCTCTACCTGGAGCTGAATCCCGAGGACGCGGCGAGGGTCGGGGTCGGAACGGGGGATCGGGTTCGAATCACCTCACGCCGGGGCAGTATTCACGCCAGTGTGTTCATCACCTCGACCGTGCGACCGGGGCAGGTCTTTCTGCCAATGCATTATCCGCAGGTGAACCGGTTGACCTATGCCGAGTTCGATCCGTATTCGCGTCAGCCGAGCTATAAATCGTGCGCCGTCCGGATCGACGTCGCCAACTGAATCATGAGTGGCACCGAAATCTTGATTGATCCGCCGACCGCTCCGCCGGAAGGCTTCACGCGGGAACAGAAAGCGTACCTGGAAGGGCTGATGTCCGGCATAGCCCAGCGTCAGCTCCACCCTTATGTCGGTGTGATGCCGGCGGGAACGTTCACCAGCGACCCGGCGGAGGGTGGTCCGAATCTGGCGGCATCGGAAACCGTGCACGGAACCGCTCTGGAGGACCTGAACAAACAGGAGCTTTGGAAACACGAACTGCACGGGTTGGATACCTGGGATCGGATGTTGGACCTTGCCTCCCAGGACGCGGTGCCGGACGATGCGGACAACTTTCGCTTCCGGTTCCAGGGTTTGTTCTACGTGGCTCCAACGCAGAAATCATTCATGCTCCGGTGCCGTATTCCCGCCGGTGAACTCACCTCGGACAAACTCGTTGCACTGGCCAATCTCTCCGACAAATACGGCAACGGGAAGGCGGCCCTCACGACACGCTCGAACCTCCAGATTCGCGAGATTCAGCCGCGCAACATTCTCAACGTTCTCACGGGCCTGCAGCAGGCCGGCCTGACCTCGCGCGGATCCGGAGCGGACAATGTCCGCAACATCACCGCCAGTCCGACCGCCGGATTCGACAGGCAGGAACTGATCGATGTACGGCCCTACGCGCATTCGCTGCATCATTACATCCTCAACAACCGGGAGATGTACGATCTGCCGCGCAAGTTCAACGTTTCCTTTGAGGGTGGGGGAGCGGTGGATACCGTGGCGGACACGAACGACATTGGGTTCATGGCGGTGCGGGTGGTTGTTCCAACGCATGGAACCTCAATGAGGAACGGATCGCGGGTTGCTTTGGACAAGGGCGTCTATTTTCGGGTGGAGCTCTGCGGGATCACCGGCCACAAACAGTTTGCGCGGGATTGCGGGCTTCTGGTGAAACCTTCGGATTCGGTGGCCCTCTCGGCGGCCATGCTCCGGGTGTTCGTGCGTCATGGCAACCGGACCGATCGCAAGAAAGCCCGCCTGAAATATCTGGTGGACGAGTGGGGTGTGGACCGGTTCCTCGAGGAGACACGCAAGCTCGTCGCGTTCGATCTGGTGAAATTTCCAATCGAAGGGTGCAGGCGTCGTCCGGCAGCCCTGCGTCAGGGGCATCTCGGTGTGTATCGCCAGAGTCAACCGGGCCTCAACTACGTGGGCGTCGCGATCCCGGTCGGCATCATGAACACGCGGCAGATGCGACGCCTGGCCGAGTTGGCTGGGAGCTACGGTTCGGGTGCGTTGCGACTGACCCCATGGCAGAATCTGCTCATTCCGGATATCCCGGACGGCTTTGTGGAAACGGTGAAGCGTGCGTTGGTCCGCGCCGGGTTTCATCACGAAGCCAATTCGTATGCCGCCGGTCTGGTGGCCTGCACGGGAAACACGGGATGCAAATGGGCCGGCAGCGACACCAAGGGCCATGCCGTGGCGCTTGAGCGATATTTGGAGAAAAGGGTGCCGCTCGATCAGCCGATCAACATTCACCTCACCGGATGCCCTCACTCGTGCGCCCAGCATTACATGGGGGACATCGGGCTGCAGGGCGTGAAAATGACACACTCCGGGGAGTCGGTGGAAGGTTATCACATCGTGTTCGGTGGCGGGTATGGAGAACATCAGTCGGTGGCCCGTCAGGTTTTTTCAAACATTCCATTTTCCGAGGTGCCGCACCTGCTTGAGTGTGGACTCAGGACGTACCTCAAGCGGAGGGAAGGCTCGGAGAGTTTTGCCGCCTTCACACGGCGGTACTCCGTGAAGGAACTTCAGGAAATGTTCACGCCATGAACTCCATTCAAACGGTCCCTTTTATTCCTGAAAATGCGCCGTTCACCGCCGAACAGCGAGCCTATCTGAACGGTTACTTCGCCGGTCTCTATGCACGGGTTCCCGTCGCGACGAACGGCGTCGCGGCAGCCACCCGGCCCGCCCGGTCGCTGAGCATTCTGTTTGGTTCCCAGACGGGCAACTGCGAAACCCTTGCCAGGCGCCTCGCGAAGGAGGCTTCCAAGCATGGGTTTACCCCCACCGTGCGGGATCTGGCCCAGGTTCAGCTGGCCGAGCTGGGTCAGGTTCGCGATTTGCTCGTCATCACCAGCACCTACGGGGACGGCGAGCCGCCGGACAATGCCCTGGGATTCTGGGAGGCGCTCAGCCGGGAGGACGCCCCCCGGTTTGAGAATCTTTCCTACAGTGTCTGTGCCTTGGGCGACAGCAATTACACGCAGTTCTGCAGGTTTGGAGTGGATGTCGATCTGCGTCTGGAAGCTCTGGGCGCGCGCCGGGTCTGTCGCCGGGTGGACTGTGATGTCGATTACGAGGAGGCGTTCAGCCGGTGGCTTGCCGAGGTGGTGGGTTGTTTCAACGGGCCGGGCGGGAACGCGGGGGAATCCGTCGCGCCCGCTGCCGTGGTTTCGGAGACGCGTGCGGATGCGGAACCGGCCCATGGCAGGAATCAACCGTTTCCGGCACCGCTTCAGGCGAATCTGAAATTGAACGGACAGGGTTCGGCCAAGGATGTGCGGCATTTCGAGTTTGGACTGAATGGTTCGGGACTTGAATACGAGGTGGGGGACGCCCTGGGAGTAATGCCTCGCAATTGCCCGGAACTGGTGGAGGAATTGCTGGGTGCGCTCGGGTTCTCCGGAGAAGAGGATGTGCCTGGCAGGGACGGCAATCCCCTGGCGGTGCGTGCGGCGTGGTTGACCGATTACGACATCACCAAACCGCCGCCGGCGCTGATCCGGGCTGTGGCGGAGCGGGCCCCGGAGTCGCACCTGCGCGATCTGCTCAAGCCGGAGAGCGCCGCTGATTTGAAGAAGTATCTCTGGGGCCGGGAACTGATCGATCTGGTGTTGGAGAACCAATCCGCCCGTTTTACGGCACGCGAATTCACGGAGCTTCTTCGAAAGATGCAGCCGCGGCTTTATTCCATATCGTCGAGCCCGAAGGCTCATCCGGGAGAGGTTCATTTGAGTGTGGGAGTTGTGACCTATGAAGCGCACGGGCGCCTGCGCAAGGGGGTTTGCTCGACCTTTCTGGCGGAGCGCCTGCCAACCCGGGAAGCGGCCCCCGTGTTTGTTCAAAAGAACTCCGGGTTCCGCCCTCCCACCGATTCCGGGGCACCCTGCATCATGGTGGGGCCGGGAACGGGGATTGCGCCGTTTCGGGCGTTCCTGGAGGATCGGCAGGCAACCGGGGCATCCGGAAGAAACTGGTTGTTTTTCGGAGATCAAAAATCGTCGACCGATTTTCTCTACAAGGAACGATTGATGAACTGGTATGAATCCGGCCTGTTGACGCGCCTCGACCTGGCGTGGTCCCGCGATCAGTCGGCGAAAGTCTATGTGCAGAACAAAATGCTCGAGAATGCGCCCGAGCTTTGGCAGTGGCTGGAAGACGGGGCCGGGTTCTATGTCTGCGGAGATGCCAACCGCATGGCCAGGGATGTGGATGTGGCACTGCACCAGGTCGTGCAGGCGGGCGGAGGCAGGACGGTGGCGCAGGCTGAGCAATATGTCCGGGATCTCAAGGCTCAAAAGCGGTACTGCCGGGATGTGTATTGAAGGCGCTGCGGCAATTGGATGAACTGCCCATGCACGTGGGGAGATCTCTGCCAGGTGCGGCTCAGAGCTCCGGCTCGATCTCCAGGCGGAACACCGAATAACCGTCGATCTCAAAATGTTCGACTTCGATCGTGACGATTCCGGCGGATGTTTGAACGAAACGGCCCGTGTCTTCGGTAGGTCCGTGCCAGGTCCAGTTCTCAAGAATCGTCCGGCCATCGACCCGAACTCGCACCCCGTCGTCACTGAACGTTCGAACCACCCAGCTTCCCTTCGGGAGTCGGAGTGAGGTGCTGGCGATCATTCCAAAATGATCCGGACCCGGACCGTCCTTCGGCACTGCGGGGATCAACTTGAGATTTTGTGGGCCACCGGAGCCATACGGGAAATCCAGCGCATCGGTTTCACGGCGAATCGCTTCAGGCTGGCTGGCCAGGCTTCTCCATCCGGTCAGGTCGGTGCGCGGGTCCGTTCCCCAGGCAAAGAACGTTGTTTTCCATTTGACGGCGAGGAGGGTTCCCGTGAACTCCCTCGAAAACTGGGGGTGATTCAATCGAATCCTGAATGGTGTGACTCCTGCCCCGGCCCCCACGAGGAGTTGCGCTGGGCCGCCTTGGTCTCCCGGAACGAGGGTGTGCGAGACCTTGCCTTCGAGCACCGTGATTTCAGGGAGCGACGGAAACCCAAACAGATCAAACCGCTGTTCTCCGGCCTTGCCCGGCGCTGTTCGCACGAGGGGCGATTCGTGGTCCCAGGGACCCCATTCGTCCATGATGATCCGTTCGCGACCGCGCAGAGCGGCCCGGGCACCGACCGGACGCGAATCTCCCACGACAGTCGGATGCGGGATCGTGACCTTGGGAATCTCGCCGGAACGGATGGGCTCGAGCCCTTTGGGAACATCAAATTCGCGGGCGGCACCTCCGGACAGGGTGACGGTGTTCCCGAGGTAATAGGTGTTGGTGAGATGGGTTCCGGAGGAATCCCGGAGTTGGAGCACGGTGAGCGATGTGTCCGGATTGCTGAACGGATGGGTTGCGTCACACTCGAAGACGTTCCGCGCAATGATGTTGTTGGTCGACGTGGGTTCGCCTCCCGCGACTCCCGGCAGTTTGAGGAGCGCGCCATCGTCGTCCCACCAGAGATGAATGGCGCATTTGTTGTTTCGAAACCGGTTGTCCAGAATCGTGTTGTGCGCGCCGTGTTCGATGTTGATGCCGCCCCGCTCCAGCCCGTAGGCCATGCCGCCGTTGCCGTCGATTTCGTTTCCGGCAATCAGGGTGTGGGAGGAATAGCCTCCCCAAACGCCGCAGATGGCGTTTCGGACGAGCCGGTTGTTGATGAACTGATTTTCCTCGCTGAAGGTCATCTCGATGCCGTGGGCCGCCGCATAGGAAAAGTCGTTTCCGATCAGGAGGTTTCGGTTGCTGCCGAGCGCGCTCAATCGTTTTGCCAGGTCTTCGGGAATCCGGATCAGGGAGTCGACCTCGTCCTTTCCGGTGACCTTCCGCAGTCGTTCCCGTTCGGTCTGCATCCAGACCTCCCCGATGGCCTCGCGTCCGCCGAACCCGAAGAACCCGTCACCGCCGTGCGTCGCCGAGTTCTCCGCAAAAATGTTTTCGTTGCACTGCTCGAAACAAAGAATGCCGGCTGAATCCTGTCCGCGGTTGTACACGCCTTCCACGTGTCCGCGCACACAAAAATCGAACGCATTCCGACTGACAAGATTCCGGCTGCTGCGCCACATGGCCAGTCCCCACCCGGAGAGAAACGAACAGTCGTTGTCGAAGATCCTCGAGTCGGTCACGCGGTCGAGCACGATGCCGTTCTGCCCGCGTCGAACCCGGACGTTTCGCACGGTGACGCCGTGTGAGTTCTCGATGCAGAGCGCGGCACCATAGGCGTCGCGCCATTTCGTCGTGTCGTTGTGGTGGGGATAAAGCCAGTCGGCACCCGATTCGGCGAGAGGGGTGGAGGCGAGTTTTTGGCGGTAGTTGTCCGAAAAATCGCCGCCATCGACATGCAAACCCGGTGTGTGGACCGCCAGGAGTCCGGTTTTGAAACCATGCACCTGCGCGTTTTGGAGTGTGATTCCATGGTGGTCTTCGATTCGGATTCCGATTCCGGTGAGGCTGTTCCACGGAGTGTCCGGGATGGTGCCACGCAGGGTGGAACCGGGAGCGAAGCGAACCGTGATCCCGTCGGCGACGATCTGTATCACGCCGTTCCCGTTGGAATCGGCGATCACGAGATCCGTGGGAATCCGAATCTCGCAGGATTGCGAGATCCGTGTGTCGTCATGAGTCAGTGTGATCGTGGGCAGGGTGGTCTGCGCGGTGAGCCTGGCGGCTGCAGTGACCGCGGCGGCGAGGATCAGGAGGTGTCGAACCATGACTGAATCGTGGCGTGCCGGATCGCCCCGGTCAAATGGGGAATCGGCAACCGGCCAGGAGCGCGAGGTCGAGTTTCGTCCGGCAAAGAAAGGCACGACCGGCCTTCGGGACAGCCGCTGCGGGCGAGTTTCGGAGCTCGCGAAACACGCACCTTGATTTGTTGGCTACACTCACCAAGTTCCATGCTCGGGGTGTATCTGCTGACAAGAGTGCCAAATCAACAATGATCCACAATCAGCTGAGCCTTCATTATGTTCAAAACGATAGCAGCTTTTTTATGGGGGTTCCGGTCCACGCCTGCACGCAATGCCTGTGGATCATCAAAAACCGTGAGCCCACATTTCGATCGTGCATCGTAGGGATCCATCCCGCAGAGGCGCAGAGACGCTGAGAAAACGAGTCGAATGTCCCACTCTCTGAGCCTCGGTCTCTGAATGAGAATTTTTTCATGAATCCAGGTTCGTCATTTGGAGGGGGGATGCGCTTGTTGTGAAATCACGGGGTTAACCTTCCTGGAGCCAATGGGAGTTCCAGTGTTGCCGCAGGGAAACGGTTTTTCCGGGCGCGCCGCGGCGCTCCATGCACGCGTGCGTGTGCTCATGCTTGGATGGGAAAGCGGTAGAGGACTACCGCTTTCCTTCCGGACCTCGCGCAATTCGAAACGTCCCGTTCCGAGGGGGCAATGCTGGACTTCCAGGGGAAAACCGCCAGAAGACTGGCGCACTCCAAGCCCTGGCGGACTTCCCAGCGGCCTCGTGACTGGCTAAACCCCGCTGCGAAATGTGCGGCGCGGCTCGACGCCGAGTGCCACTCCGTCCACACTCCGGCAACTTGATGCACATTATGAATCCACAAAAATCGGATCGGGTCTTTTTCATTCGAGGAGAACCGCTACGACGTCGAGCTCGTGCTCGTCGATGTGGACAGTGGATCCATGAGGGAGCTCAATGTGAGGTCCTTGGAGCCACGTGTCGCAGACGTCAAGTTCTCCCCGGACGGGACTGCGATCGCATACTCGGCTGCGCGGGACGGCGACTTCCGGTTCGTCAGTGAGATCTTCATCTCTCCGGTGGCACGCGGCATCGGTCGCAGCCTGACCGGCACCCTGGATCGGAACGTTACCCAATTTCAGTGGATGCCCGATGGCCGGTCGCTCGTGATCGAGGCC
>JAIPJX010000019.1 GCA_021733945.1 Verrucomicrobiota bacterium
CCCGATCGTGGTACGGACGCCAGGAGGCATCGATCACGGCAGCCGTGGGACGCCAGCACCATCCATAACCGTCCACGCTGATCCAGGATCCGTAGGGCGAAAGCCCCTCATAGAACTGAGGGTACTGAACGACCACCGGAGCCTGCACCACCGGCACCGGAGCAACGACCGTCTGCTGCACCACCACCGGTGGAGGCGCTGCGGTGCCTGCCGAAGGGGCCGCCTGCACAACACTCCGGGGAACGGACGGGGCGCCCGATTGCCCAGCCACAGCCCCCGACCCCACGCCCGCGGCACTGTTCAGCAACGCCTCGATCACCGCTTCAGGAGTCCCGATTTCACGCAGATAATCGATCTCCGCCTGCGTCGGCGAGAACCGAGTGGAGGCACTCTGCACGTAGGCCACCAGCACGCTCTCGTCGATGCCGCTCTGAACCATTCCCACGATTTCCGCAATTCCAGGGGAATACGGCACCGCCGCCGGTGCCGATGCCGGCCGGGCAACCGCCACCGGATTTTCAGCCGACGCTTGCACAATCACTGTTTCGTGTTTGACTGTGGACACAGGCACTGGGGCGTACCGCACTTGAGTGGTGTGGGTATGGCATCCCTGTGAAATTGTTGATACACCCAGCACCATTGCCAATATGACGCCGTTTCGATTTGAAGTTTTCATGAGCTTGTCCGGTTTGGTTGATTCGTTCTTTGCCGCAGCCATCCGTGTTGCGACCCCGTGCAACGGCCCTGAAATCCAGCTTCCAGCAGCTCCGTCCCTCGGGTGGCTCTGATCAACCAAGCGCACGCCGCCGCTCAAAAGGGACATTCTTTTTTTCACCCAGAATTTCACCCCTCAAAATCTTTACAAACCATGTCCCCTTGCCCCGATCACTCTCGCTTGGTAATGCATGGCTCAGGGTCCTGCCGCAGACTGCCCGGCGCAGCCCCCGGACCCGACCGATGAACAGGACACTGGAAAAAATTCCGTATTTGCGGGAGGACGCGATGGAGCATCCTCGCGGTCGGGGATTTCTGAGCCGGTATTTCATCTTCCTGCTGCTCGCGGCCTACGGTCTGGCCGCCATCTTCCCAAGCTTTGGAAACTGGGTCCGATCCGGTCCGATCAGCGAGGCCTCCGGATCAGGCGAACCGCCCTCTCCAAGCCTCATCATGCTGGCGCTCCTGCTCTTCAATGCGGGGTTGGGTCTGGGCCGCGAACAGATCACCCCCCTGCTCAGACGCCCCCTCGTTCCAATCGTGGCGCTCGGGATCACCCTTTGCATCCCGGTGGGGTTGCTTCTGACACTCTTCCTTTTTTTGCCCATCGCAGCGCCGGGAGAACTGGGGGACCTCAACGCCATCCTCGTGGGCCTGACACTGGTCGCAGCCATGCCAATCGCCAACGCCTCCGCGGCCTGGACCCAGAATGCGGACGCAAACATGGCCGTGAGCCTGGGCCTCGTCTGCTCCAGCACCTTCCTGGCACCTGTCACCGCCCCCCTCGTATTGCCTTTCCTGGCCGGTTTCCTGGCACCCGGCCATCAGGAAGCGCTCAACCATCTGGCAAACTCGTTCGGGGGGAGTTTCGTTTTCCTCTGGGTCATTCTGCCCACAGCTCTCGGCATCGTCGTGCGGGCCTGGATGGGTCCCTCACGCATCCAGGCCGCAGCCCCCTACGTCCGGAGCGCAAACGCCATCAACCTGCTCGCGCTCAACTACACCCACGCCTCGGCCTTCCTGCCCCGTTTTTTTTCGGAATCCCAATTCCGCCTGCTGGCCGAAACACTCGCTGCCGCCCTGCTCTATTGCATCAGCACCTCCGCGATTGGCTGGATGACGGGGCGGCTGCTCAAGGCGGAACCTCCCGAACGCATCGCGGTGATGTTCGCCGTGGGAATGAAGAACAACGGAGTCGCACTCGTCCTGGCCTCCCTGTTCATGGCGGATTATCCGACTTCTTCCCTGACGATCGTATTCTGCACCCTGTGCCAGCACCTCGTGGCCGCCGGCGCGCTCTCGCTCTGCCACTCACGCCCACAATCCGAACCGACGCTGGCACCCCCTTCCGGGAAATGAACTCGAACCCCGACCAGACCGCCAACATTCAGGCCGCGATTGACCGGCTGGCTCGCGGGGACGAGTCCGCCCGCGAAGAACTGATCAATTGCGCCTGGCACCGGATCATGCGTTTAACCCGGAAGATTCTCGGTGATTTCCCTGGGGTCCGACGATGGGAACAGACCGAGGACGTCTTCCAGAAAGTATTGATCAACCTCTGGAAGGCGCTCGAGAAGGTGGAACTCACCGATGCCCGCCATTTCCTGAGACTGGCCGCGGAGAAGATCCGATTTCAGCTGATCGATCTGGCTCGGCACTACTACGGCCCGCAAGGGCACGGGGCCAACTACCGGACCCAGATGTCTCCCGGAGACTCCGGAGACAATCACACCCGGCATGCCGAACAGGGGCGTGTCTCCGAAGACCCCAGCCGTCTTGCCCAATGGGCGGAGGTCCACGTGCAAGTGGCCAACCTGGCGGATCCCGAACGCGAGGTGTTCGACCTTCTCTGGTATCACGAGCTCTCCCAGGAAGAAGCCGCCGGGGTGATCGGAGTCGACGTCCGCACCATCAAACGCCGATGGCGCCAGGCGAAACTGGATCTGGCCCAATTGCTCAAGAATGATTCCACCCCGAAGGAACCCCTCGGCGAAAACTGAGAGTCACTCAATCCCCATGCCCGAAGACAACCGTTTGGATCAACTGCTGGAACGTTGGGAGGATGGCGTCGAACGTGGAGAACGGCCCACGGTCGAGCAACTCTGCTCCGATTGCCCGGAACTGGCCCCTGAACTCCGCGCTCGCATTGAGGACCTGCAATCCATCAGTCAACTGCTTCATCTCTCGGATGCACCCACCGAGATGTGCCAGGACCAGGAGAAGGACGCCCCGGGTCGGCGCGAACTGGACGAAGGCCCTCTCACCGCTGAGATCGATCTCACCCAACCCAGGTTCCATGCGGAAGGCGGCCTGGGGGTCGTGTTCACCGCATCGGATTCCCATCTGCACCGCGAGGTCGCGATCAAGTTTCTGCATCGCAGTTTCGCCCGCGATTCCCGCACGCGCGATCGTTTCTGCAGGGAGGCCGAGATCACCAGTCGGCTGGATCATCCCGGAATCGTGCCGGTTCACGGCATCGGCGAGACCCGGGATGGCCGCCCCTTCTACATCATGAGATTCATTCGCGGGGAAACCTTCGAAGCCGCGATCCAGAATTTTCGAAAACAACAGAACCAGGTGCACACACGCCAGTGGAACCTCGAGTTCAGGGCTCTCCTGACCCGTTTTATCTCCGTCTGCAACACGATCGCCTACGCGCACAACCGCGGAATCGTTCACCGGGACATCAAACCGGAGAACATCATGCTGGGAAGCTACGGCGAGACCATGGTGGTCGACTGGGGCCTCGCACTGCCCGTGCAACGCGATCCCCAGGCTCGAGCCAGTGGCGAACGAACCCTCGTGCCCCGCACCGGCAACGCCAGAAAACAGGGTCCCGATGACTATGCCGCCGGCACCCCCACCTACATGAGCCCCGAACAGGCCAGCGGCGAAACCTCCATCGGCATCGCCAGCGACATCTACAGCCTGGGTGCCGTGCTCTACAAGATTCTCACAGGACAAAGTCCCGTTGACGGGAAAACCCTCGGTCTGAATGAAATCCGCCAGCGAATCCGCGAGGGGCGCATCACCCCCCCCAGATCCGTCTCCCGAAAAATTTCACGATCGCTCGAGGCAATCTGCCTCAGGGCCATGGCCCGCAGTGAACACGACCGCTATCCCAGCGCACTGGAGCTCGCAGCCGACCTGGAACGTTACCTGGGCGACGAACGCGTACAGGCCTATCGGGAATCACCCGTTGAAATTCCTTTCCGATGGTTTCGCAAACACCGGCTTCTGGCCCAGGTCACGGCTGTCTCCATTCTTCTCCTGGTGATGACCCTGACCTCATTCTCCATCTGGACTGAATCCGCGAAAAACGAACTCGAAACGGCGAACACGGATCTGGCCCTCGCAAACCGCGAACTTCTCGTGTCGGCAGCCAAACTCACCGCCCTGACGGTCGCGCAAAACATCAACGAGCGTTATCACATCCTGGAGAGGGAATCCGAAAACCCGGATCTAATCGCTCGGCTCAACGATCCAACCCCCAACAGGGGTTCCCTGCTCGAATGGCTTCAGATTCGCAAGAATCGGTACGACGCCACAGCCGACAGCGAATCCTGGTTCATCTGCGATGCGCACGGCGTCCAGCAGGCGCGCATTCCAGAAGAAGACAGCATCGGCAACTCGTATGCCCACCGGGACTATTTTCATGGCAAGGGCCTGGATCTGAAACCCGGGGAAAACCCCAACCAGGAGCACATCACCGATCTCCATCTCTCGGTCCCCTACACGAGCAGCAACGACGACGATAAAAAGGTCGCCCTGTCGATTCCCATTCTCGGTGATCCAAGCGACGGAACTCAGCCCGAATTTCTGGGTGTTCTGGGAATGTCGATCAAACTCGGCAACTTCCAGATCCTGCAGCAGGACCTCGCGACCAATCAGGTGGCGGTACTCATCAATCTCGGAATCGATCAGCTTGAGGGAGATCTGGAAAAACGGGGATTGATCCTTCATCACCCGAACCTCCCTGTGGATCAACGCACCTCGCTCCCACGCATTGAGGGTGACCTGCTGACCGAACTGGAGAAACTCCGCGAAACCAGGCGTCAGGAATTCCGGTCACCCGATCTGCCCCGATCTCCGGGACTTTTCAGGGTGGACTATCGGGATCCAGTGCCGGGTGGCGGGGGCGCTTTCTCCGGAACATGGTATGCCGCCTTTGAGCCCGTCCGGGTGGAAGGCCGCGAGGGTCGGGCCAGGGATCCCGGCTGGGTCGTCATCGTGCAAAAACAAGCCGCGCCGCGTCATTGACACCCCCCGGAGCCGCAGAACGTCCACCCAAACCATTTCCCCCGCGGAGGGACGAATCCCCCCGAGTCCACTTCAGCCCCCTTCTCAAAGCCATCGCGTTCAATCCATCCCCTCGCCGGTCGGCCAGATCCCGGAATACACCCGCCCCCCGGGCGCTTTTCCGAGGATCCCTCCGGCGAATTCCAAACTCACGGGAGCGGCGTTGGAACAACCCGATGAAGACGCCGGTCCCGTTCCCGAATCTTTTCATCGTAAGACGCCTTCATCTGCGCCTCCCAGTGTTCATGGATCTCGGCCGACTCGGCAACGCCCCCCTGATCGTTCGACTCCACGATCCACGATTCCAGCACACTTCGGAGCGTCCGCAGCGTTTCCTGATTCTCCAGCGAGTCTGCCAGGTTGTTGGTCTCAAAAGGATCCGCCTCCAAATCATATAACTCCTCCGCCGGACGGGTCGGGGCAAACAACCTGGCCTGCGCTGCGTTCAGTTCCCCGCGGGCCTGAAGGTCGCGCATCAGGCTGATCACCGGATAAGAAAACTCCTTGTAACGGTTCAGCTGAAGGAAAGGTCGCTCCGGATAAAAATTCTTCAGATACCGATACCGCCTGGTCCGAACCGTCCGAATCCGATCCACCGTCTCATCGCCGCGGTCCCGGCCACCAAACACATACTGTCGTTCCGGCCCTGCTCCATCCCCCAGGAACACCCGCCCCTGCATGGTGAGGGGCGGCGGCACTCCCGCAATCGCCAGCGTTGTGGCCGAAAGATCGATCGACGCGATCAATTGGCCGTTCACCGTCCCCGGCTTGAACTGACTCGGCACCGGGATCGATTTCGGCCAGCGAATGATCAATGGGATATGGAGCCCGCTGTCGTAGGGCCACTGTTTGCCACGAAGCATGGCACGGCCGTGATCCCCCAGAAAAACCACCACCGTGCGGTCCGCCAGTCCATCCGCTTCGAGACGGTCCAACACGTAACCGACCTTCTTGTCCAGCGCCATGACGGCATTCAGATACTGCGCCCAGTCGGCACGAACCTCGGGATGATCCGGATAATAGGGCGGCAGCTGCACCCTCGCCGGATCCGCCGGTCCCGCGATATGGAGATGCGCCCGATCCCAATCACCGCCCCGGTGGGTTTCGGAAAAATTGATCTGCGCATAGAACGGCTGATGGCCCTTCAAATCATCCCAGCGATCGCTGTCAAACGGTCGGCCCGTGTAGGTGAAGTTCCAATCGGTCTTGCCTGTGCCACGATAAAACGGATCTTTGGGATCCCTCGCAAGCCGCCGGACATTCGCCGTGTAGTATCCGGCGTCCCTCAACCAGTCGGTGATCACACGAACCCCGGAGGGCAGCTGAAACCCGTCGTTCCGATGGGAGCGGTGGTTGTGCGCGCCAATCGATGTCTGGTACATCCCGGTCATGAACGCCGAACGACTCGCCGAACAGACCGGTGCCACCGTGAACGCCCGCGTGTAACGAACCCCTTCGGATGCCAGGCGATCGAGGTTCGGCGTGCGCACTTCCGGATGCCCGTAACAGCCGAGTTCAGGCCCGAGGTCCTCACCGATGATCCAAAGAATATTGGGAGTCTCCACCGCAACCGCCGACTGACTCATCAGGAACACGGCCAGAGCCCCCCCCGCAGGCCCGGACCGCCCTCGGGATTCCCAAACACCGGAGTCCCGCGGCAATCCGGCGCACACAATGGTTTTTGAAGAAATCAGGCATGATTCCCCGAACTAAACACCAACGCCCCCAAAAAACCAAGACCTGCGTGAGGCAGTCGTCTAATCGAGTGCGCCGGTTGGTGTTTCCATGAGCTCCACCTCTTTCTGGCAACACATACATTCTCCGGGAACCACCGTCTTGATCGCACAAATGTCGCACCAGTAGTAGAGATCGTAGATTTTGCCGTCCCGGACCGTGCGTAGCGGCGTCGCGTCGAAAATGGAGGTTCCGGGAAACAAACGCCCCCGGATGATCAGTTCCTTGGCCCGAACGCGTTCGTCCGCGAAAAGCGCCTCCGAATTCTTGGTTCTCAACAGGGTGAAAATCGCACCCTCCGCCGTTTTGAAACCATACAGGTGCGCATGCCCCGTCGGAAGATCCGCGCCATAAAGCCGGTTCATCTCTTCCGGTATGCAAACCACATGCCCGCGCAGCTCAACATCGCCTCCCCGGTCGCTCGAATCCCCGGGCGTCCCGGAGTACCCCACACCCATTCCCTGAGCGATGACCAAAATCAGGATCGCGATCAACAGCCGGCCGCCGATCCTCGAACTTCCGTCAAACTTGGTTCGATTCATCATCCCAGCAAAAGCCCGCGAAGCAATTTCATCAAACCTTTTAAGCACCGCCAACGCCCCCACCGGTCATCCCATGGGACACCGCCCAGGCATAGTCCGCCGGGTGATCCAGATCAAAATCCAACCCTGGATCATCCCGGTTCATCAGGCTGACGGGCACTCCTTCAGCCGCAAGGAACTGTTTCAGATTCCCACAACGCGTCGTTCGCAGACGGCCGAAGACATTTTCCGGCACAACGACCGGATGACGCGGACGCCCCCCCCGACCCGGTTGACAGACTGCTTCGGGGTGTTGTGCGGCGTGATTCACAAGCGAGGCAAGGAGTTCCTCGGACAGGTGGGGTTGATCCCCGAGCACGATCACCCAATGGGAAAGGGTCTCCTTCCACCCGGACCACAGGGCGGCGACGCGGATGGAACTGAACATGCCCTCCCCAGGATTCGGGTTCACAATCCGCCCCCCCTCCGAAAAACCGAGACGATCCAACTCCGAAACCACCCCGCCGTTCTCCGCCACAACCACGGCGATCTGACCAACCGCCACTCGCTGCCAGGTCGCAATCAGATGACCCAGGATGGATGTGCCGTTCCAGGGAAGCAGCATCTTGGGTCGCCCCATTCGGGACGAGGCCCCGGCTGCCAACAAAATCACACCAAATCCCATCGGGTTTGAATCTAGAGACATGCTTCCCTCCTGCCCCCGTTCCCCAGGGCCGGGTTCATACGGACTCCGATGCCAGCGGAACAGCCGCCGCCCCGCGCCACTGCCGACTACGACCGTACACCCGCGCCGCGCGCTCCTGCACCAGCTGGGCAACAATGCTGACGCCGATCTCGGAAACACTCTGCGAGGCAATATCCAGCCCCACCGGACAGGCCACCCGCGCAAGCTCGGTCTCGGTGGCAATGCCCCGGTCCAGGAATTCACTGAAGATCAGGCGCCGTTTTCGACTGCTCCCGATCATTCCCAGAAATACAAACGGTCGTTTAACCCAATTCCTGAGGACCAAGGCATCGTGCTGATGCCCTCGCGTCACGATCAATCCAAATGCGGGCCCGGTCGACGAAGCGTCCTCCAACAGTTTTTCCCAGGCGTCCACCCGAAACCGGGTGGAGCCGGGAAAATGACGGTCATTCGCAAGCGCCGGCCGATCATCAAACACGGTCACCTCAAAATCGACCTGCTGCGCCATCGGCACCACAGCCTGCGCCACATGCCCCGAACCCGCGACCCACAACGCACAGGGAGGGGCAACCGTTTCGCGGTAGAGCCATTCTCCAGAGATCGGTTCCTCCACCCAATCGATTGAAAAATCATCCCTCACCCCCCACACCAGCGTTTTTTCAGGATTCACCAGGGCTCGCCAAAGTTCACCCGCCTGGGCCGCCCGCGGCAGAATCACTCCGGACACCCTGCCTCCACACACCAGGCCGTCGTCCCACCCAAAATCGTGATCCAACACCAGATCGAACGTCGCCGGTTCACCTGTGATCAGGGCGCGACGCGCGCGATCCTGAATCTCCGCTTCGAGGCAACCTCCCCCCAGAGTCCCGTGAATTCTTCCATCCCCAAAAAACAACGCCTTGGCACCCATCTTCTGGGGACTGGAACCTTTGATCGCAGTGATGATCCCAAGAGCGAACGGTTGTTCCGCATCGAGAACCATCGGCAGGTATTCAAAAAACCGGGCCATAAATCAGGCGAAGCGTACCGCTCAGCACCCCGTCTGTCACGCCTTAGTCATCGCCGCCTGGACCGCGCGCGGAAGGATCTCGCTCACATCCCCCTCAATTCGAAGCCAAACAACGGAAGACCCGTCGTGATCCGTCGGCCCGCGGTTGACAATCGCGTATGGGATCCCGCGCCGCGCCGCGAGAATCGGGATGCCTGCCGCAGGATGCACCGAAAGGCTGGATCCCAAAGAAAGCACCAGATCCGCCTCCAGGGCTGCCCGGTTCGCCCGTTCCAACTGATCGGCACTCAGGTTCTGTCCAAAACTGATCGTCGCCGGTTTCAGATACCCCCCACACTCGCATCGGGGTGCCCTGCGATTGATCCGGAAGAACTCGAAATGCGGGTCCGGATCCATTCGCCGCTTGCAGGTCTGACATTCCACCTGGCCATTCGTTCCGTGAAGCTCCACAAGCCGGTCGGCAGATGTGCCGGCTTTCGCGTGCAGCCCATCGATGTTCTGGGTAACAACCATCAGAAGCCGCCCCCCCTTCTCAAGGTTCACAATGGCCGCGTGCGCCTCATTGGGAATCGCGTCCCGAAACGCCGACCACCCTTCCAGTTTGTAATCCCAGTGCTCGATCCGTGACGCTTCGGAGCGCATGAAATCCTGATAATAGACCGGCTGCCGTCGCTTCCACACCCCCTCCGGTCCCCGGAAATCCGGAATCCCGCTCCCGGTCGATATTCCGGCCCCCGTGAAAACCAGAATCCGCGAGGCCTCGCGCAAATACCCGATCAATTGATCCATCAAATCCGTGGTATCCGACATGGCCCCATGGTCACAGCTCCCCCGCCAAATGCAAACGTGTTATGGCAGCGCCTGGAGGAAGCTCTCGAACCCGGCGCGCACATCGCCGGAACCACCCGCCAATGCAGTCGCAACCTCTTGGGATTTCAGGTCCATGCCGGAGGCGTGACAGAAACCCGCCACCTGCGCCGCGACTCCCGGAGCGGAAGCGTCCAGGGCACGTATCAATTCCGGAACATTCAAGCCGTGAACCGCGATCAGCCGTCGTGCGTATTCCCGTGCCGCCGTGAACCGGTCATCCCCGTCTCCATCGATCCAGATCGGGTTCGTGGCTCCCACGACCCGGGGATGCCACGCCGTCGAGCTCGGCTGATAGGGCGCGGAATGGCCCAATAGGGTTCCGTGACCGGAACGTCTCCGCTGCGCAGGTGCAGTGTCCGGGCATCAAGCACCCGAAACGACTGCGCCATCCCGGACACAGCGGACAGGATGAATAAAACAACAAGGATCCGATTCGCACTCGAAAACATCATGGACTTTCCTTTGTTTCAGGGGGCCCACCCAGGTTTTGCTTCGCCCGAAGCGCTCGTTCCCGAACCAGGGCCGCTCCAGACCGGGAGGCTTCGTCAAGGATCGGGATCACGTCATCGGTGTCCGACCCAATGGCTTCAAGCGCACCAATCGCCAGCAATCCCATCGGTTCGTCCGATTCCCGGACCACACGGCCCAGGACCGGGACAGCGGACGCCGCCCTCGGTCCCATTCCCGCCAATGAATAACACGCATTCTCACGCACCAGGGGCTCGGCGTCAAACAGGGCCGCACTCAGCAGAAGGACCGTGTCGTCCGTGGCTTCGGCATGAAGAACCCCCAGGGCCACCACTGCCTGGATCCGCACCTGCGCTTCCGCATCGGTCACGGCCTGATGCAGCCACGGAATCGCGGGTCGGGCGTGCACCCCAAGTTTCCCGATCGCAGCCACGGCGCGTGCGCGAATGGCCACCGCGTCCAGAGAGGGATCCGGAAGCATCGCCTGAAGTTTGCGCGGCAGCATGGCAAATCTTTCCGCATAAGCCTCGCGAACGGTCGAGTGCCCGGTCTCCAGCAGTTCCCTGAGAAGCGGGAGCGCCTCCGGTCCCATCTGCTGAAAAGCCTCAATGGCCCCGGAGAGATTTCCGCGGGGACGGGTGAGTTCCCCGACCCAGGTCCTGCTGTTTCGGCCGCGGAGGATCGAGTCCGGGCGCACCCAATCGAACACAACGCCCAGCACCACCAACACCAGCAATGCCGAAACCCATCGTTTTGAAATCGCGCGAACCATTCGACCCAAATCATGGACCACCCCCCTCGCCGAGCCAACCTTTTACCCGAACCTTTTACCCGAACCGAAACCAACAGGCCGCCCCCCCGGGTCGAATCGTTCTGAGAGCCTGTCTGAAAACTCCAATTTCATCGTAGGTGCCGAGGTGACGAGGCTCCAATTGCCCGGGACATCGCCCGGTTTGGCAGGTGAAGAAGTCGACCTTCTTACGTCGGCTCCTACTTTTCAGACACGTTCCGAGTGCGCGTCTGATTTCGGGCGGCATCCGGGTGCCGGTGCTCGAAAACCGCCCCCGCGCGAGGCTCTCTTTGCCAAGCAGACGGAATTGAGCTACACAGGTCGCGGTGAACTGGAATAACTGGAATCCGTTTCTTCGGTACCCGGTCGTTTCGCTGCTGGCGACGGCGGCGATCTCAATCCCGTTGATCCTCCAGATGGGAGGATTCCAGGTCACCTCGGAAACGCGGGCGTTGCTTGAGGGCGACCAACGGAATTTATCGAGCTACGAGAAAGTCAAGGAAATCCTGGCGGATGTCGAGGTGCTCGCCCTCAGCATGGAATGCGAGGAGGTGTTTTCACCGGCGGGCATCGACGCCGTGCGCCGGGTGAGCGAGGCGTTCACGCATCAGGAGGGAGTTCGGGACGTCAAGAGCCTGACCCATTCCTCCAAGCCGGTCCGCCGCGGATTCACCTTCGCAATGGTTCCCCTGATTCCTCCGGGCTCGGTCACACCCGAAGGACTCGCCGAACTGAAGACGTTCTGTCTTGGGCACCCGTTGATTCGCGACGTCATGGTCGCCGGCGATTCCCGGCACACGGTCATCACGGTCACCTACGATCGCGATCTGGAAAACCCCGCGCAGCAGAGGGCTTTGAACTCCGAAATCGAATCGATCCTGGGCCCCTTCCTCCTGGAGGGGTTGCGTTTCGAGAGAGTGGCCGTGCCGCTGATCGAACACGAAATTCGATCGACCCTGCGCCGGGACATTTCGAGATTTCTTCCCGCCGCCGCGCTCATCCTCACTTCAATCCTCTGGGTTGCGTTTCGTTCCTGGAGGATTCTGCTGCTCGTTCTGGCCAACCAGGCGGTGGTGGTGGCGCTGCTCCCCGGGCTGATCCAGATTTCGGGCTACAGCCTGAGCGTGTTCACTCTCCTGATCTTCCCGTTGCTCACCGGCATCCATCTCACCCTGCTGATCCATCTGTTTACATCCCTGCAGCGAATGGCATCGCCGGGGACCTCACCGATGACGGTGATTGAAAGGGCGTTGACGGAGGTCTTCAAACCGTGCCTCTTCGCCGCACTCACGACGGGCATCGGGATGCTGTCGCTCGCCCTGAGCGATGTGAGACAGGTCCGCGAGTTCGGAGTGCTCGGAACCCTGGGCATCGTGTTGATTTTCACCGTCACCTTCGGACCGGGTTTGGCGGTTCTCCAAATCCTCCTCACCCGGGGAACCCTGCTCGGGTTTCCATCACCCACCCCCCGTCTCACCTCCTCTCCACCGGACCTGCCGCCCACCGGCACACGGTTCCCCCGGGTATTGACCCGGTTTGCAACCGAACGCCGGGGGCTCGTGCTGGCTCTCGCGGGGATCCTTGTGGTTGCTTCGTGCATCGGGATCGGACGGATACGAACCGACATCCGGGCGGTCGAATTCCTGAGCCCCGAGAGCCCGACACGGAAGGCGGTTGAGGAATTCGACAGGGTGTACGGCGGCATCAATGTGGTCCAGATCGAACTCGACACCGGTGCCCCCAACGGAGTCAACAGCCTGCCATTCCTGCGCTACGTCCAATCCGTGCAGGAATACGCATCCGCAAAGCGGGAAGTTTCCGGCGTCTATTCATACGCGCAGCTTCTGTCGATGATCAACCAGATCTGGGAGGGAGGCAAACCCGGGGCCCTGAAACTGCCGGACAACGTCTGGCTGATCAATCTCTTCGTGGTAGCCCTCAAAACGCAGGATTTTCCGTTCCTGACGGCGTTGGCCGACCCGGAACTGCGCACCGCCCACCTGGTGGTACGAACCCCGGACATGCCCTCGCGCCAGTATCTGGAACTCGTGAACGATGTCCTCAAATTCGCCCAAGACAACAAGCCGTCCAACGTATCGGTGTCCGCGGCCGAAGGCGTGCATTCGATCCTCGAAGCCGATCAGCGGATTCTCAGAAGTCAGCGCGAGAGCGTGTTCACCACGTTGCTGGTGGTGGGTGCCGTCCTCTCGGTTCTCTGGCGTTCCCCACTGCTCGCCTGCCTGACGCTCGTCACCAACGCGCTTCCGGTGGCGCTCGTGATCGCTCTGGCCGGGTTCCTGGACGTCCCACTGAACTCGATCACCCTGATGGTGGCCGCCATCACCCTGGGGATCGCCGTCGACGATTCGATCCATTTCATCACCCACTGGCGCGGGTGCCGGGCAGCGGGTTCGAGCAACGAGGAAGCGCTTCTCGAGAGCTTCCGGATCAAGGCCAGACCCATCATTTCCACAAGCGCCATTCTGATCCTCCTGCTGACCGTATTCTGGCTCTCCTCCTTTCCACCCGTCGTGCACTTCGGAATTCTCTCCGCCACCGCATTTGTCGGCGCACTGGTCGGCACGCTGTTCCTGCTTCCCTCGCTCCTTGCCTGGCGGCGAAATACCTGAGAGCCTGTCTGAAAAGTAGGAGCCGACGCAAGAAGGTCCACTTCTTCAACTGCCAGACCGGGCAAATGGGAAAAACCGTCCGGCAACCGGGATATTCGCATCGAACCCGCGCCATCGTTGACGGTACCATCCGATTATGGCAGCGTGTGCGCCAACCGAAAACGAACCGATCAACCGTGAGAATTACAAAGGCCGTCATCACCGCCGCCGGGAGAAACCAGAACCGGATCCCCCTGCAAACCCTCGTGGACAGGGACGGCAAGCAGAAGTCGGCGTTGCAGATCATCATCGAAGAAGTGACCAGCAGCGGGATCGAAGAACTCTGCGTCGTGATCTCTCCCGGAGGAGAACGTGCCTACAGCGAGGCGGCGGGCGACTGGGCCCAGCGCATAACCTTCATTGAACAAGCCAAGCCCCTCGGATACGGCCATGCCCTCTGGTGTTCGCGCGAATTTGTGCAGGGAGCACCGTTCCTGCATTTGGTCAGCGATCACCTGCACCTCAGCCACGAGGCAAGGCGCTGCGCCCATCAACTTGTGGAGGTCGCCCAGGAGGAGGCCTGTTCGGTCTCTGCCGTGCAGGCGACCCGCGAAACCCTCCTGCCGTATTACGGAGTGATCGGCGGCAAACGGGTCCCAAACCAGCCCCGGCTCTACGCCGTGGAAACGGTGCGGGAAAAACCAACCCCCACCGAAGCGGAACAACACCTGATGGTCCCCGGATTGAGGGCGGGCCACTATCTCTGTTTTTTTGGCATGCACGTGTTCACTCCGGCCGTCCTGGAACTTCTTGACAGGTCGGTCTCCGAGGCCGCGCCGGACCAAAGCATCCAGCTTTCCCCCTCGCTGGCGCGTCTGGCAAATCAGGAACGTTACCGCGCGTTGGAGATTGCAGGGCAACGCTACAACATCGGCGTGAAATTCGGGCTCCTGAACGCTCAACTGGCGCTCGGTCTCAGCGGTTCGGACCGCGAGGAGGTTTTGGCACAACTCGTCGAGGTGCTGGCACAGCGTCCACAGGCATAAGAACCACAGCCCCTGCCTTCCATCGCCCATGTCCCTCAACCTCCCAGAACTCATCACCTCCGCTGATCCGGCTGTTCGCAATCAGGCACTGGAGGCCCTCTGCCGAACCGCCTCCCTTGAGGAACTCCTGGATCAGGCCGAACAACTCGAGGACTTCCGAAAATCTTCAGACAATCTGTACCACCGGGTCAGGGCCCTGTTCTTTCTTTGCGCGCTTCACAGATTCCATTTACCCGGGCTGATTCCCCCGGGATCCACGGGGCGGATCCCGTTTGAGGGATACGAACATTTGCTCAAACGCAGGTTCGAGGAAGCGATCACCGGGTTCCGTCAGACCTGCGCTCAGTCCGGACCGACCGACGCCACCTCCAGCGCCCTGGCTGAAGCCTACCATGGTCTGGCATTCCAGACCCTCGCCGACCAGGTGCGGCACAGCGTGCGCTCGGTCCGCGGCAATCAATGGATGTTTCGGATCGGCCATCCGGAGGATCACCCGTTGCGGATCCGACGCGAACTGCTCGTCCGCTCGGGTGAAACAGGCCTGTTCCCGGTGCTCTGCGAACACACACCCGTCCGCATGGACCTTTCCCACAGCGCCTGGAGTGATATTTTTTTCCTGGGCATGGATTATCCCGAAGCGGCCCAGGTGCTGAACGTATCGATCGACCTGTGTGTGCATGGAACAGGCAGCGCACCACGTCCGCCGGTGGAAGCCTATCTCCGGGTGATCGACGAACCGGTGCTTCGGCTGACCAGTGTCGATCTCGAGGCCACCGTCGACATTGAGGATCTGGCCGATGTGTTCGATTTTGCAAAGGATTACCTGGGTCTGCTCAAAGCAGCCGTGATCGCTTCCGGCCTCGTGCCCCCCGGCATCGAAGGTTCCGGCCAGGATCTGGCGCACCTGCTCGCCCGGATCGTGGCACCCGGACACGGCCTGGAGATCGTCAGCAGTGTCAATCACATCCCCAAGGGATCCAGACTCGCGGTTTCCACCAACCTCCTGGCCGCACTCACCGCGGCCTGCATGCGGGCAACCCATCAGACACGGTCCCTGACCGGCCCACTTGAGGAAGAGGAACGCCAGACCGTGGCCGTCCGGGCAATTCTCGGCGAATGGCTCGGCGGATCGGGCGGAGGATGGCAGGACTCCGGCGGCGTCTGGCCGGGAATCAAACTCATCCGGGGCGTAGCCGCGGGCGAAGGCGACCCCGAACACGGCATCAGCCGCGGCCGACTGCTCCCACGCCACGAAATCCTTGGCACAGAGAGAATCCCGGCCGAAGCGCGGGCAAGCCTCCAGAACAGCCTCGTGCTGGTGCACGGAGGCATGGCTCAGAACGTCGGCCCCATCCTGGAAATGGTCACCGAAAAATACCTGCTGCGCTCCGGCGCCGAATGGGAGGCGCGGCACAACGCCACTGAGATTCTGGGGGAAATACTCGACGCTCTGCAGTCCAATGACATTCGGCGGCTGGGTCAAGCGACCACCCGGAATTTTTACGGGCCGTTGCAGACCATCATCCCCTGGGCCACCAACCGGTACACCGAATCGCTGGTTGATGCCCTTCGCTCCGAGTTCGGAGACCGGTTCTGGGGATTCTGGATGCTGGGAGGCATGTCCGGCGGCGGCATGGGCTTTATCTTTGCGCCCGAATGCCGACAGGCGGCGCAGGTTCGACTCCAGGAGCTCATGCTGCAGAAAAAACGCGATCTGGAACATGGACTGCCGTTCGCGATGGACCCGGTGGTTTACGATTTTTCCGTCAATGAATCCGGATCGAGTTCGCGCCTGCTCGAAGGTGCCAATGCGTTGCTGCCCCCCGGTTATTATGCTCTGCAGGTCCCCCGCATGCTCCGTCAGGATGCCCGCCGACTTTCCCCGGCCCGGAGGAGCGAAATGGATCGGTTCGGATCGGCCTGCCGCGAGCGTCCCGAACTGGACAACATGGTGCAGGTGCTGTTCGACCGGCTTTTCCCGGCCGAACACGACGGTGCAGCCGCTCGAAGCGATCTGACCGGGCAACTGGCCGAACATGGTTTCGATGCCACCCAGCATGAAGAAATCCGGCGTGACCTCCGGTCCGGCCGAATCGGTCTGGCTCAGAACAGGCTCCCCACCCGCGTGGAAATCCTCGATGTCCAGCCCGGAGACATCCTGGATGCGCGAAAACCGCTCCCCGAAAAACTCAGAGCTCTGGGCATCGACGCCATCCGAAACCAACGCGTTGCCGTGGTCAGCCTGGCCGCCGGAGTCGGAAGCCGCTGGACGCAGGGAGCGGGCACCGTCAAGGCGCTGCACCCCTTCTGCAAGTTTGGAAGCCGGCACAGGACATTTCTGGAAGTGCACCTGGCAAAGTCCAGACAGACGAATCATCTTTGGAACGGAACCATCCCCCATGTCTTCAGCACCAGTTACATGACGCATGCCCCGATCCAGGCGGCCCTGGAACGTGAAGCCAACTACGGTTACGAAGGACCCCTGATCCTCTCGCCGGGACGTGCCGTGGGCCTGAGGATGATCCCGATGCAGCGGGACCTGCGGTTCGCCTGGGAGGAGAGACCGCAGCAACTACTCGACGTACAGAAACAAAAGGTTCGGGAAAGCCTGCAAACCGCCCTGATGAACTGGGCAGCGCAGGCCGGGGAGGCCACCGATTACACCGACAACCAGACGCTGCAATGCCTGCACCCGGTCGGCCACTGGTATGAGATCCCCAATCTCCTGCGCAACGGAGTTCTGGCCCGACTCCTGGAACAACAACCGAATCTCAGTCACCTGCTGCTCCATAACATCGACACACTGGGTGCCGACATCGACCCCGCCCTCCTGGGTGCCCACATCGAGAGTGGTGCCTGCCTCACCTACGAAGTGATCGCACGCCGGATCGACGATCGCGGGGGGGGTCTGGCCCGGGTGGACGGACGGGTTCGGTTGGTGGAAGGACTGGCGATGCCGCGGGAAGAGGATGAATTCGAATTATCCTATTACAACAGCATGACCACCTGGATCGATATTGATCGGCTGCTGGAAGTGTTTCGACTGACACGGGCATCGCTCAACGATCCGGAGTCGGTCATCCGGGCCGTTCGATTGATGGCAACCCGGGTGCCCACCTACGTGACGCTCAAGGACGTCAAAAAACGTTGGGGCAACGGACAGGAGGACGTGTTCCCGGTGGCGCAATTCGAGAAACTCTGGGGAGACATGAGTGCCCTGCCGGAGATCGACTGTCGGTTCGCCGTGGTCCCGCGCGCGCGCGGGCAGCAGCTCAAGGATCAGGCGCAGCTCGACGGCTGGGTCCGGGACGGCTCGGCCGCGCACGTCGATTCGCTCTGCCGCTGGCCCTCAGATTAGTTCCAACTGGGTCGCCTCCACCTTGACGGCGGCGGCCTGCCCGATGAAATCGAGCCTGAGCAGCACCTGACATTGGCCCTGGCGATTCTGCACGTCGCCTTCGACCCCGCGAAGAGGGCCGGACTTGATCCTGACCCGGCACCCGGGCTGAATGGTGGGTGCCAGCAAAACCTCGATCTCCGATTCGGATTCAACCGCCAGAAGAATGTCGTTGAGTTGCTCCTCAAAAACGTCCTGTTCGACCACATCGAGTAGATTGGCGATGTAATCGCTGTAATAGACCTTGCGCCGATCCTCCGGAACGAGCCGAAGAAAGACGTACCCCGGGAAAAGTGGTTTTTCAAAGACCACCTTTTTTCCCCGGTATTTCTTCACGCTGCGATACAGCGGCATGGTCACCGAGAAACCTTCGCGCTGACAGAAATCAGCGAGTTTCTTTTCACACCGGGGACGGGTGTGGGCCACAAACCAGACTAACTCGCTCATGACTCAGAAAATGAAACCGTTGAAAAAACCCCGGGACACCGGGTGCGCGCAGAAGCCCAGACAGATCGGTTCAAGCTCGAAAAAGAACCGGAACCGAACAGCGGATTTTTGGATTTGAACGACCTCAATCGGACCTGAAACCATATCGGCCCAAGGATGACAGAGCACCGCGCCGCGCGCAAGGGGGGAATCAGGACCGGGGATGAAACTGACGGTGCACCTGGCGAAGGCGATCGTTCGCGACGTGGGTGTAGACCTCGGTGGTGCTGATGCTGGCATGTCCGAGCAATTCCTGAATGATGCGCAGGTCGGCACCATGTTCCAGCAGGTGCGTCGCGAAACTATGGCGGAGCATGTGCGGGGTCATGTTGCGCGTGATGCCCGAATGCAGGGCCCGACGCTTGATCCGGCGCCACAGCGTCACGGAGGCAAATCGGGTGCCGCGTTTTGTCAGGAACACATTCGCCGGGGACTTGCGGTTGACCAGCTTCGGGCGGCCGTGCCCGATATACCTCTCCAGAGCCACAATCGCCTTGCGCCCCACGGGAACCACACGCTCCTTGTCGCCCTTGCCGATCACCGTCACGAACCCGGCCTGAAGGTGCAGTTGTTCCAGGCGCACACCACACAGCTCCGCCAACCGAAGACCCGAGGCATACGCCAACTCGAGGACCGCCTGATCACACAGCGCACTGGCATCCGCCGGCTCCGGCGCCTGCAGCAACTGCGTGATCTCCCCATCGGTCAACGATTTGGGCAATCGTTTCCAGCGCCTGGGTAACGAAAGGTTCTCCGCCTGGTTCAGGGGCAACAGTTTTTCGGATTCGCAAAACCTGTAAAACGCGCGCAATGCCGCAATCTCCAGATACAGTGTGCTGGTGCTCAGGCGACGCACCGATTCTGCTGGTTCCCCATCCACAGCCCGGTGCTGTTCCTCAAGCAGGAACGCCGTCAGATCCGACAGCCCAACCGCCTTCCAGTCGGTCAGTCCCCTTTTTCCAGACCAGACAATGAACTTGTCGAGCAGTCCCTTGTAGGTCTTCTGGGTTTGTTCCGATTGCCCGCGTTCATTCCGCAGATACTGAACAAAATCTTCGACTAACTCATCCATGACGGTTGTGACAGCGCCCACACCCTTCCTTTCCGGGTCGGATTGTCCGCATCGCCTCGCCAGGTCAAAGCGCTTTCCCGGTCAACAAGCGGTAGGCCTCCAGGTATTTCGCCTGGCTCTTCTCCACCACGTCCGCAGGCAACTCCGGCGCGGGAGGCGTCTTGTCCCAATCCAGCGTCTCCAGGTAGTCGCGAACAAACTGCTTGTCGTAGCTCGGCTGACCCACCCCGGGCCGATAGCCTTCGGCAGGCCAGAAACGCGATGAATCAGGGGTCAACACTTCATCGATCAATACCAATTCGTCTCCAATCAGACCGAATTCAAACTTGGTGTCCGCGATGATGATTCCCTTCTGCCGGGCATAATCCCGCGCACTGGAATAGAGCTGGAGACTCAGAGCCCGGCATTTTTCCGCTATCTCAGCCCCAACGATCCGCGAAGCCGCAGCAAAATCGATGTTCAGATCGTGGCCCGTCTCCGCCTTGGTTGCCGGCGTGAAGATGGGTTCTGGCAATTCAGAGGACTCCAATAATCCGTCCGGCAACGCTATCCCGCAGACCGTCTTGCTGGCCTTGTATTCCTTCCATCCGGATCCAGCCAGGTAACCCCTCACAACACATTCAATGGCAAGTGGTTGCGCCTTATTCACGATCATGCTCGAGCGCCCCAGTGTCTCGGCATACGGCGCCAGCACCTTGGGCAGGGGATCGTCCGGTCCGGCCAACCGGTGATTCGCGACAATCGATTCAGATCGATCGAACCAAAAATGCGAGATCTGGGTCAATACTTCACCCTTGCGCGGAATCCCGTTGGGCATGATGCAGTCAAAGGCCGAGATCCGGTCCGTCGCGACAAATAGAAATGAGTCGCCCAGATCGAACACCTCCCGGACCTTGCCTGATTTGACTTTCCGGATCCCTGGCAGGTCAACCTTCAACAGCGGCTCATGCAACATCCGCCCATCATGTCGAAGACAGATCAAAAATCAAAATTGATTTTCGGATTGTTCAGGACGATCCGGGACCGTGGTCCCGGTGCCCACTCAGATAATTGCCCCCCCCTCCCGGGCCAGCCCCGCTTTTTCATTCCATTATCCCGCCTCTCTGCTACCATCCACCTCAATGAAGTTTTTGGTGACAGGCGGTGCCGGGTTTATCGGTTCGCATGTGTGTGAACGGCTCCTGAACGAAGGTCACTCGGTCCACGTACTCGATGACCTGAACCCCTTTTATGACCCAGCCATCAAACGCCGGAACCTGAAGTCCCTGGAATCTTTCGGAGCCCGTTTTCAATTCATCCAGGGTGATCTGGCCAATCGATCGGACGTCGATGCGGCGGTGCAGGGACACGGTCTTGATCAGGTCATCCATCTGGCGGCACGGGCCGGAGTCCGTCCCAGCCTGGAACAACCCGCCCTCTACCAGCGCGTCAATGTCGAAGGCACGGTCAACCTGTTGGAAGCCGCCCACCAGGCGGGCATTCGAAAACTCACTCTGGCCTCCTCCTCCTCGGTCTACGGCGTGAACGCAAAGGTTCCCTTCTCCGAGATCGATCCGATCTTCAATGCCATCTCGCCCTACGCCGCCAGCAAACTCGCCTGCGAAGCGCTCGGGCACGTCTACCATCACCTATACGGAATGGACATCGCCATGCTGCGCCTGTTCACCGTTTACGGCCCCCGCCAAAGGCCGGATCTGGCGATCCACAAGTTTGCCCGGCTGATCGATCGGGACGAGCCGATTCCTGTCTTCGGAGACGGCTCCACCGCCCGGGATTACACCTACGTTTCGGACACTGTGGACGGGATCATCGCCTGCACCCGTCAGGAATTTGGCTTTGAAGTCTTCAACCTGGGCGAATCCGAAACCGTTCCCCTCTCCCGCCTGATCGAGCTTCTGGAAACGGCCCTCGGCAAAAAAGCCGTGATCAACCGTCAACCAAATCAACCGGGTGACGTCCCGCTGACCTACGCGGACATCTCCAAGGCCCGCGAGAGGCTCAACTACCGTCCCTCGGTGACCATTGACCGGGGAATCCCCCTGTTCGTCGACTGGTTCCGCCAGGCGACCAACGCATGACCGTCTCTTTCAACGACCTCGCTCACGTTCCAGCATTGCGAGGACCCTCGACACCACGTTTCGGGCAGGGTAGGCTGCGCCAAGAATCCGAATGAAATCCAGTCAGTCCCTACTCCGAGAGCTCATCGCCATCCCGAGCGTGAACCCCGCATTCCTGCCGCGCAACGATCGGCGGGCAGGCGAAAAAGACATGGGCGACTACCTCGCCGCCCTGGGTGCCACCAGTGGATTGGACGTCGAACTTCAAAAGGTCGCTCCCAGGCGCTACAACGTACTCCTGCGGTTTCACCCCGGCGGGCACCCTCCAGACACCGTCATCCTGGCTCCCCATCTCGACACCGTCGGGGAAGTCACCATGCCGGATTCGATGTTCGACCCCGTCAAAAAAGGCGGAGCCATCCACGGCCGCGGTGCCTGCGACACCAAGGGCTGCGTGGCGGCCATGGCGACTGCCCTGATGACTCTTGCGAAGGGAAAATCCCGTCCGAAACAGACCCAGATCATCTTCGCCGGGTTGATCGACGAAGAAAACGCCCAGCTCGGATCCCGCGCTCTGGCAGCCAGCGGCCTCCGCGCAGGACTGGCCGTTGTCGGCGAGCCCACCCGCCTCAAGGTGGTCACGGCACACAAGGGCGACCTGTGGCTCCAACTCGAAACGGTTGGCAAAATGGCCCATGGCTCACGCCCCGACCTTGGTCGCAACGCCGTGCATGCGATGGCCAGGATCGTGGACCTTCTGGAAACCCAATACGCCGAACTGCTGCGCGGACGCAACCATCCGCTCCTGGGAAACCCAACGGTCAACGTCGGCACCATCTGCGGAGGCACCCAACCCAACATCGTTCCCGCCCGTTGCTCGATCAGCATCGACCGCCGCACGGTTCCAGGAGAAACCGAGCGGAGCGTGAAGGCTGAGATTCGCGCACTTCTCCGGCAGGCAGGCCTTTCGGCCGAGTTTTCCAACATTCGCACCGCGTTCTGCAGCGCCCTGGAGACCGACCCCGCGCTGCCGTCGGTGAAGGGGTTCCTGCAATCGATGGGGCAGAAACGCGGGTCTGGAGTCGATTTCTTCTGCGATGCCGCCGTGCTTGCCAGTGTCGGCATTCCAAGCATCGTCTTCGGCCCCGGCGACATCGCCCAGGCACACACTGCCGACGAATGGATCGCCACCGAATCCCTCGATCAGGGCACCCGGATGTTAACCCGGTATCTCCAATCCCTGCCATGACCGGGGGTGCCCAACCGCACTTTCGTCACGTTCCAAAACGCCGGCATCGAACTCCCGGAGACCGGCCCCAACCCCGAGCGGCGCTCCAATGAGAATCGCCTTCCTGACCCACGAACCCTTTTTCCCGCCTTCCGGCGGAGGATCGGCCGAGGCGGTTTACCTCGTTCGGGAACTCGTTCGCCGTTCGCATGAGGTCCATCTGTTCTGTCCCGCCATCGAGGATCCGACCGGGACCGCTCATGATTTCCGAGTGCACCTGCACGAGTTCAAAGCCTGGACCATGGGCAGGTATGCCCGGTTGCGAAATCTCAAATACATTCTCTACCCCTTTTTTTTAGCCGGCCTCGTTGAAAAAATCGCCCGGACTCATCGGTTTGATCTGGTGCTCTCCCAGCACGCAATCTCCGCAGTGGCCGCCGGACGCCTCCGAAGAACTCTCGGGATCCCGGTGGTGATGAACTTCCTGGACTACCTCACGGCGTTTATGGAGACATGGCCGCCCTATCTCGCACCACCGGCCCTGCTGGGCCTGCTCAAACGGTTCGAACTTTCCCTGCCCAGGCGGTATTCGGCCGACGCCATCCTCACGGTTTCGGATACTTTGGCGGATCTGTTCCGCAAAACCGGGTTCCCATCGGAGCGTATCCTGCCAATCCACTACGGCTTTGACGCCAGCCTGTTCCCGTTTGTCCAACCTCCCGATCCGGCGACGGAAGCCAGGGCGCCGGTGGTGGTGATGCACGGTTCGCTGGACCACCATCACGTGGGCCCGATCGCCTCCGGGGCCATCGCACGCGTCTCCCGAACCCGACCGGACACGATCTTCCGCTTTGTCGGCCAGCGCACAGGCCCGCTGGACGCCTGCCTGCGCTCCATAAGGACGAGGGCCCCCGCCGCACGCATCGAAACCACCGGGTTTGTGCCCTACCCGGAGGTGCACCAACATCTGAGGGATGCCACGGTGGGAATCGTGCCGTACGAGGAATCAACGGGCACACACTGCGCTTTCGTGGCCAAAACCGTCGAATACCTGGCCCTGGGCCTTCCGGTGGTGAGCACTCCCCTGGACAACCTGAAACGGTATTTTCACAATGAACCCATGATCCGCTTCTCGGATTTCTCAGAGGCCGGTTTCGCCGACGGAATTCTTTCCTGGATCAACGATCAGGAATCAGTCCGCCCGCGTTTTGCCAGACAGGCCAGTGACCGGGTACGCTCCAGTCTCGACTGGCCGGTTCTCTGCCGGAGAGCTGTCGATTTCATAGAAGCCACCGCCGCCTCAACCACAACCCGTTCCACCCATCCCGGCCGACCGCCCAAATCATGAATACTTCCTCCGGTCGGTCCACTTTCTTCAAACAGAGCAGCTGGATGATGCTCGCCGTGACGACAAGCGGGGTTTTCATGTGGGCGGTCCATGTTCCGGCAATGCGCAAAATGCCCGGCACCGAATACGCCATGTTTGCGGCCCTTCTCCAGGTTCTCAACCTGATGATGATTCCCGCCGTGGCGTTGCAGACCGTTTTCGCAAAACAGACGGCAGGCGCGCTCGACCCCGATCAGAAACGCCAGCTTCGCGGCAGTGTACGCGGGCTGATCTCGGCCACCTCGATCCTCTGGGCAATCGGATTCTGCGGGATCTACCTTCTCCGCAACCAGATCCTGCCATCGCTCAAAATCACCAACCCGGCCGCGCTCTGGATCACGGTGCTGACCTGCCTCCCCATGCTCTGGCTCCCCATCCTCGAGGGCGTACTGCAGGGCAACCAGAACTTCCTCTGGCTCGGATGCACCAACCTCACGAAAGGCTTCGGCCGATTTGCGGCAATCCTCGTCACCGTCGTCGTGCTCGGAGGATTCGCCACCGCCGGAGTCAGCGCCGTGTTTATCGGCACTCTGATTGCTTCCGTGATTGCGCTCTGGCAAAGCAGGGATTGCTGGACCGGCCCGTCCGATCCGATCAGGTGGAAACCCTGGCTCGGGCATGTGCTCCCGCTGACTCTCGGGCTGGGTGCCTCCCAGTTCATGTTCGCCGCAGACATGATTTTTGTGCAGAACGTCTTCGACGATGGCAGGGCACCCTACGCGGCCGCGGGAACCATTGCCCGGGGCATCGTAGCGTTCACCGGACCGCTGGCGATGGTCATGTTCCCCAAGATCGTACGCAGCGCGGCGCGATCGGAAAGCACCAATCTTCTCAAACAAGCCCTGGTCGCGACCGCCGTCCTGGGTGCCGGTGCCGCTCTCGGTTGCACCCTGTTCCCCAGGCTGCCGTTCATCCTGCTCAAACCAGAATTCCTCCCCATAGCACCGCTTCTCCCCTGGTTCGCCTGGTGCATGTGGCCACTCACCCTTTCGAATATTCTGGTCAGCAACCTTCTGGCGAGATCCCGGTTCGGCGTGGTTCCCTGGCTGGTGGTCATCGCCCTGGCCTACGGAGTGACCCTGCTGCTGCTGCGAGGTTCCTTCGGTCAAACCGCCGAAAGCCTGCCTGAACTCAAAAAGGTGGTTCAGATCCTGGGAGGATTCAACCTGCTGACCCTGCTGGTCTGCCTCGGGTTTACCCGGCGAACCACCGGATCGGATTAACCCTTGAGGATCGCGTTCCGCCACCCGCGACCGTTCCTCCCCAGCCCCGGTGTTTGCCAGCCATCTCCACCACTGGCAACCCGAAGCAATCCACCCGGCAATCAGGGCTTGTCGTCAGGCTCACCCGGCCGCGGAATGGGCGCGCTGAGCTTCCGGTAAACCCACGCCTCCAGGGGCTGCAGAGGCCGCAGCCATCGGTAGAACGGTGAATAAAAGAGCCGCAATCGAATGACCGACAATACAATTCCCAACGAACCGCGATTGAACTTGATCTTCGACCCCAGCTGATCCGCCCATTCAGTGGGATGCTCCAGGATCGAGAACCCGTTTCGTTTGAGCGAATAAAGGAGATTGATATCGAAGGCCACATCGGCAATGCGCAACGAGGAATGAATCTTCTCAACCGCCTCACGCCGCATGACCTTCGCACCGCATTGGGTGTCCTTGATGCCCATTCGGAACAGAAACTGCACAAAGGCATGAAACCCGCGGCTCACCACGCGCCTCTGCTGCGACTGGCTGCGGTGCAAAACCGATCCGGGCAACCATCGCGAGCCGATCACGCAGTCATACCGGTCACATTGCCGGACCAAATCCAGAAACGCCGCGGGTGCCGTTGCCCCGTCCGCATCCACATACCCGATCAAGTCGGTCGTCGGAGCCAGCCTCAACCCCTCGATCAACGCCCCCCCCTTTCCGATCGGCTCCGGAAAATCAAGCGCCCGAATCTCCGGAAATTCCGCTGCCACCCTCTGCACCACCTCCAACGTGCGGTCCACACACCCGTTCAGGACCACCACGATCTGGAACTTCCCCCGGTATTTGCTTCGAAAAAAACGTGCGTAATCCGCCAACACGGGACCAATCCGTTCCTCCTCGTTATACGCGGGAAGCAACAACAGCAGGTCTGGAGAGGTGCGAGACATCGCTACCCTTTAACAAAGCGTCCGTGAAATGCAAACCCGCCCGGAAAAAAACTCACACCCGGCGACCGATCCCCCAAATCGCAGCGCGCGAAAACGCCCGCCCCCCCACCCGCGGCAGTCCCTGTTTTCCAGAAAAATCGAACACCGTTTCAACCCGAATATGATTGACTTTCGGCAGCATTTCCCTATCTCTTAAGACCAAGTTCCTTCGAATGCCCGAGCGGTCGCGCAGCCCGGTGGGTTGACCTCCTGAAACGCGAAGGATTCGTGAACAAACACCTTGATCGAACCAAACCCAATCACGCGCCAGAGGATGCCAACACCGGTTTCTCCGACCTCGCAGCGTGACCCACACGGGGACGGTCGACATTTTGTTCAAATAAACCTGGCCTCCACGCCGTCAAAATGGTGTCGCCCAGATCCGGGATTTGTCCGGACCAGGCGAAACGGGCACTAAAACAATGTCGGCAACGATCAGACCCTCCTTCAACGGCACTCACCGCCAGCTGCGGCACGGTTCACTGCGACTGGGTCAGGACTGGCAGGTGGAGGTTCGGCCGCTCGCGCTGAAACCGACCACCCCGAAATCAATTCATATCAAAGACCACCCCCCCTTAATCGAACATGAATCAGAATCAACCCCCATCGAACGAAGCCTCCCGCCGACAGTTTCTTAAAAGCTCGTCCACGGCCGCACTGGGAACCGTGCTCGCCACCCAGCTGAATTTCATCAAGACCTCCGCAGCAAGCGCGACCGACACCCTGAAGGTCGGCCTCGTCGGCTGTGGCGGCCGAGGAACCGGTGCCGCCAACCAGGCGCTGCACGCGGACAAGAACGTCGTGCTCACCGCCGTGGCCGACGTCTTCTCGGACAAACTGGACACGAGCCTCGAGTCCCTCCGCAAACAACTGCCGGACCAGGTCAAGGTTTCGGAAGACAATCGCTTTGTTGGTCTGGACGCCTTCCAAAAGGTGCTCAACAGCGGAATCGACGTCGTCATCCTCGCCACTCCTCCGGGATTCCGGCCCCAGCACTTCAAGGCAGCCGTCGCTGCCAACAAACATGTTTTCTGCGAAAAACCAATGGCCACGGATGTGCCGGGCATTCGCTCGGTCATGGCCAGCGTGGCCGAAGCCAAACGCAAGAACCTCGCGGTCGTCGCCGGTTTTTGCTGGCGTTATCACTACGCCCGCAGGGCAATCTTCGATAAGATTCACAACGGTGCCATCGGCGATATCCGGGCCATTTACGCCACCTATTACACCGGCCCGGTCAAACCCATGCCGTCCCCCGACAAACGTCCGGCAGGAACCACCGATCTGGAGTGGCAACTGCGCAACTGGTACAATTTTGTATGGCTCTGCGGCGACGGCCTCGTCGAACAGGCCGTACACAGCGTCGACAAGATCGCCTGGGCCATGAAGGATGTACCACCTCTGAAGGCTGTCGCGGTGGGTGGACGCCAGATCCCCAACCACGAAGGCAACATCTACGATCATTTCGAGGTCAACTACGAATACGCCAATCAGACGCGCGCGTTTATGGGATGCCGCCAACAAACCGGGTGTTACAACCAAAATGCGGACTACATCCTCGGCACCAAGGGCACCGGCCAGATCTCGGTCTCCCGCCGCCGTGAGGTGGAAATCATAGGCGAAAACGACTGGGGATTCACCGGCCCCGGCAACGACATGTACCAGACCGAGCACGACGAACTGTTTGCCTCGATCCGTGCCGGCAAACCGCTCAACGACGGCGACCGGATGTGCACCAGCACGCTCATGGCGATCATGGGCCGCATCGCCGCCTACACCGGCCAGGAGGTGACCTGGGATCAGCTGATGAATTCGGAGGAGCACCTCGTTCCCGAGCAATTGGACTGGAACATGACCCTTCCGATCCGGCCCATGGCCATGCCCGGACGCACTCCCCTGGGTTGATTCCCCCGACAGCTCCCGAATCCAATACAAAGGGCCGGACCCGCTCCGGCCCTTTACTCTGTACGGATCCCAAATACCCGCCACCAAATCCCCGGGGGCACCGTTCCCGCCCCCAACGCCACAAGACGGCGCCGAGCGCCGATCAACGGGTCTTGATCTGGGTCCACAGCTCGTCGTAAAGCTTGCGTCTGGGCCCCGGGTCTTTCAGAAACTCAAGCCTGTCCATCACCTCAACCGGGGGATAAATCACCGGATTCTTCAGATCATCTGGCTTCAGGAACGGAGTCGACGCCAGGTTGGGCGAGGCGCACTGCGTGAAATTGGAGATCCGGGCACCGATCTCCGGATCAAGCAGAAAGTTGATGAACCGTTCCGCCAGATCCCGATGCGGAGCTCCGGCCAACACCGCCAGATTGTCCAACCAGATCTGACTCCCCTCTTTTGGAATGAAGAACGCAGTATCCGGATCCTCCGCCATGCCCCGCGCCGCTTCTCCGCTGTAAACAATCGCCGCATCGGCTACCCGGCTCAGCACCTTGTTTTTTCCTCCCACACTCCCATCAAACCCAACGCAACGCTCCTTGGCGGCAACGATCAGATCACGCGCCTCCTTCAACTGTCCCAGGTCCACCGAGTTCAACCCGTGCCCCCTGTAGTTGAGCGCCGCGCCGATCAGATCCCGGGGATTGTCGATGAGCGCGAATTTTGAAGGCTGCAACCCGGGGTCAAACAGCACCCCCCAGGACGAAGCTCCGGCCTTCACAACCGAGGTGCGAACGTAGATCCCCACTGTCCCCCACTGATAGGCGACACTGTACCCATTGCCCGGATCAAAGGGCGGGTTCCGGAATTTCGGACGCAAATTCTTCAGATTCGGAATGTTCTCAAGCCGCAACGGCGCGATCAATCCGGTGGCGCGCAAACCCGGCACCGTATGATCCGGCGGCACCACAACATCATACATACCACCGCCCCCGCTCCTGAGTTTGGCCACCATGGCAGCTTCGTCCTCATACAAGTCGATCACGACCCTGCAATCCTCCTGGCGCTCGAATTCGGCAACCACCTCCGGATCGATGTATTCACTCCAGATAAACAGGTTCAACCGGCCTTCCCCGCGTCCGGTCCCGCACAGGCTCCAAAGGAGCAACGTCCAAATGCCAATCGCTTGTCTCATAGATTCAAAAACAGACCCAGATTACCGCAACCACCGCCGCTGAAGCAAGGTGAGGATCACGATGGCAACGATCGAAAAGGCAATCACAATTGCCGAAAGCGCGTTGACCTCCGGCGTGATCCCTCGTTTGACCGAGGAATAAATGAAGATCGGGAGCGTGGACGCTCCCGGACCGGTCGTAAAAAAGCTCAACACAAAATCGTCCAGACTCAGCGTGAACGCCAACAGCGCACCAACCAAAATACCAGGAAGAATCAGCGGAAAGGTAATCCACCAAAACACCTGAAACCGGGAAGCTCCCAAATCCTGCGCCGCTTCCGCCAAACTGCTGTCGAATCCCGCCAACCGGGACCGCACGACAATCGCAACAAACGGAATCTCCAGGGTGACATGCGCCAGAACCATGGTGCCCATCCCGAGCTGAAACCATCCGGTCCACCGACGCACCAGCGAGAACAGGATCACCAGTGCCACCGCCATCACGATGTCCGGCATCACCATGGGCAACTGGAGCAGACGCCCGCACCAGCGCCTTCCCGCAGGTCGGAATCGATCCAGACCACATCCGAGCAACGTCCCCAGCACCGTGGAAATCAGGGTGCTGGCTCCGGCCAACCACAGGGTGTTCCGCACGGCAGCCAACACCAGATCATTCCCTAACAGCGCCCGGTACCATTCCAGCGTAAACCCGCTCCACGCCACACCGTGCCGGGTGGCGTTGAACGAGTAAACGATTACCACGACAATTGGCAGATAGAGAAACCCAAGAAGAGCGACCGAGACTCCATGCAATGTCCCCGAACGTGTTTTCACAGCAACTCCGCCCCCCCTTGTTTCCCGCCCATCAGCGAGGCCACCCAAAGCCCCAACAGCACCACTGCAAGCGTCACCATTGCAATCGCAGATCCAAACGGCCAGTCCATGCTGGGACCAAACTGCTGCTGGATGAGGTTCCCCAAAAGCGCCGTCTTGCCGCCGCCGAGCAGATCCGGAATCACAAACTGTCCGGTCGCGGGCAAAAACACCAGCGTGACCCCGGCCGCCAACCCCGAACGAATCTGCGGCACGATCGCATGTCGAAAGACATTCCATCGATTCGCTCCAAGGTCCGCCGCGGCCTCCACCAGGGAGGCATCAAGCTTCTCAACCGATACGTAGAGCGGAAGCACCATAAAGGGGAGAAAATCGCAAAGCATGCAAAGACTCACCGCAAACATTCCCGGATAAAGCGCCGCCCCCGGATCCACCAGTCCGATCCATCGGGCCACACCCGTCACCCATCCCTCCGGCGAAAGCAGGATCTGCCAGGCATACGTGCGGATCAACAGATTGGTCCAAAACGGAATCACCACCAGTGTCAGACCGATCGTCTTGAACATCCCGGGAAGGCGTGCGATCCAGAACGCCAGAGGCAATCCCGCCGCCAGGCAAAGAACGGTCGTCACCAAACCGAGCAGCAGACTTCGCCCCAGGATCAACGGATAGACCGGGGCAAACCCGAACGTCCCCTGCCCGGCGATCCGCAGGTAATTCGCAGCCGTGACCGGTGGTTCGATGCCTCCGTAGCCCCCGGCGGTCAGCAGACTCGCAACAGCTGCCATGCCGAGCGGAATCAGAAAAAAGACCGTCAACCAGAGAACCGCAGGCGCACCGATCGCAACAGCACACCGGTGACGCCCTGCCTCCGCCTGCTCCGCCGTTGTTCTGCAATCCGCCATCAACTTCGGTCCTTAGTCCTCCAGAATAACCACGCTCTCGGGCGGCACACGCCAAAGGACCTCTTCGCCAATTCCCAGCGCCGCTCGGTTTGCTGCGTGACTCGGGAGGGCGATCTGGAACCTCCCGGCTCCGCTCCGAACCCAAATGTGAGTTCGTGGGCCCGTGTAGGAACGTTCCTCAACCACCGCAGAAAACTGGTTCCCCCTTTCGCCCTCAATTCCCAACCCCCATTCCACCCGCTCCGGTCGAATCGCCAGAGTGCACCGGGCACCCTCTCCCAACGCCAGGCTCGGGGCAGCAGCCGCGTTCATTAATCCGAAGGACGTTTCCACCTGCAATCCGCCTGGTCCCCTGGCACGCACCACGGCGTCGACCAGATTGCAGGCCCCCAGAAACCGGGCGGCGAAACGGCTGCGCGGCCGTTCGTAGATTCGTTCCGCCGAATCGACCTGGACCAACCGCCCCGCCTGCATCAACCCGATCCGATCGCTCAAAACCAGTGCCTCTTCCTGGTCATGCGTCACATGAATGAACGTCATTCCCAACTTGCGCTGAACCGATTTCAGCTCAACCTGAAGCTGTTTGCGCAACTGCAGATCCAATGCTCCCAGCGGTTCGTCCAGCAACAGGACCTCCGGCTCGTTGACAATGGCCCGCGCGAGCGCCACCCGCTGGCGCTGACCTCCGGACAACTCCGAAGGCCTGCGCCCGGCCAACTCCACGATCCGGACAGTCTCCATCGCCCGGGCCACCCGATCCTCCCGCACGCCGCGGGGCACCCGCTTCATCCGCAACCCAAACGCAATGTTTGTCTCCACGTTCATGTGCGGAAACAGGGCATACGACTGAAAGACCGTATTCACGGGCCGCAGGTGTGCAGGCGTGGCGTGCATCTCGGTCGATCCCAGACAAACCACCCCGCTGTCCGGCCACTCCAGCCCCGCAATCATTCTCAAAAGCGTGCTCTTGCCGCATCCCGACGGACCGAGCAGCGAAAAAAACTCCCCTTTCTGAACGGACAAACTCACCTCGCTCACCGCGCGCACCTCCCCAAACCGTTTGGAAACGGCACGCAGTTCAACGGCCGGAGTGGACATGGAAAACACTTGGAAAATAATCAATCATCGAGTCGTCACCCCGCCGCCGGAGATCCTCACACGACACCCGGGGCCATCACCACGGTTTCCGTTCGTTCAGGGTCCGAACTATCATTCGCCTGAGTTCAACCGGATCGATCGCGCCAAGTTGCTTGTAAACGAGTTTGCCATCCGGATCAATCAACACCGTATACGGCAACGCTCCATTCCAACCGCCATCGAACGCCTCAATCAACCTGTATTTGTCCGGCACCCCAAACAAAAGGTTCCGGTTGGATGCCTGCTGGCGTTTCAGAAACTTCAGCACATCCGGCTGTTCATCCGGGTAATTCGCCGCCACGGAAACAAACTCGAAATCCCGGTTTCGATACATTCGGCTGATCGTCACCAACTCGGGAAACTCCGTCAGGCATGGCCCGCACCACGTGGCCCAGAAATTCACCAGGCGCAGTTTCCCCGATCCATTTTTTCGCAGGGCTTCCATCGCCGCAGCATCGACGTAATCAACCGTGACCGGTTCGGCAGCCAGTTCCTCCAGGTAACGACGGACCCCGTCTTCCTTGCCCGCCCATTTCACGGAACACCCCACCACCTTGGTCTCCCGCACCGCAGGTGTTTTCCCTTCCAACACCGCGTCAATCGCATCCCTGAGATCGTGCGAGGTGACGTATTGAATACGCTCCGCATTGTCAATGCGCCCCACATACTGCAGCTTTCGCGCCGAATCAAAAACAAAGGCGTGCGGTGTCACCACCGGGCCATACTGTTTTGAAACCAATTCGGTATCTCCATCGTAGAGATAGGGAAAATTAAACTCCCGATGGTTCGCCCGCACCTTCATCTCCTCAAACGTATCACTCAAATCCGTGTACCCGAGCTCATCAAGACGCACGGACTTCGGGTCGTTGGGCGAAATGGCCACCAACGCAACCCCCCGGTCCCGGTAATCGACCACCAGTCGTTTGATGCGTTCCTCATAATACTGGGCTGTGGGACAATGATTGCAGGTGAAAACCACCACCAGAACCTTCGCCCCGGCAAAATCCTCCAGCGAATAATTCCTGCCATCCACACCCGGCAGATCAAAATCCGGCGCCGGAGAACCGAGCGCGAGCGTGGGGGGCAGACTGTCGATTCCGCGCGCGACAGCACAGGAAACAAACAACAACCCGAGGGCGAGGAGAATTCGGTTCATCGCGAAATCATAGATCAATCACCGGCCCCATCAACCGGAATCCTCCCGCCTCCGGCAAAGAACAATTCTCTTGAGCGAACATTCCAAACCCACCTATTCTCCCTCCCAACAAGACATCGAGGGGTGCACGCCCGTGCGGCATCCGGTGCAAACAATGAAAAAAAAATCCGAACCGGTTCGTTCCGGAATCATGGCGGGCGGCAACTGGATCATCGACCAGGTAAAGCTGGTCGATGTCTATCCGCAGGCTGAACAATTGGCGAATATTCAGAGTCAGTCCCAGGGAACCGGGGGCGCTCCCTACAATGTCCTGATCGACCTGGCGCATTTGGGCGCAAAATTCCCGCTCCTCGCAGCCGGATTCGTCGGCAGGGACTCGCTTGGAAAACAAATTCTCGAGCACTGCAGGGAGAACAAGATCAACACCAAACACCTCAGGCCCGCACCCGACGCCGCCACCTCCTACACCGACGTGATGTCCGAGATCGGCGGAGGCCGCCGCACGTTTTTTCATTACCGCGGCGCAAACGCTTTCTGGACGGGTGAAGATCTGGACTTCAAGAAATGTTCCGCCCGCATCTTCCACCTTGGCTACCTTCTGCTCCTGGACGCCCTGGACGGACCAGACAAAAAATTTGGAACCCGGGCGGCGCGGCTGCTCTCGGAAGCCCGGGTGGCCGGGATCAAGACCAGCGTGGACGTGGTCAGCGAAGACAGCGACCGCTTCTCGAAAATTGTCACACCCGCCCTTCGGCACGTCGACTACTGCATCCTCAACGAGATCGAGGCTGGGAAAACCACCGGATTCACGATCCGGAAAGCGGACAAAACCCTGGACCAAACAGCACTCGGAAAAGCTGCGGGCGCCCTGCTCGAACGGGGCGTCAAGGAGCTCGTGGTGGTTCATTTCCCGGAGGGAGGCTATGCACGGACCCTCTCGGGGCAGGAATACTGGCAATCCTCGCTGAACCTCCCGCGCAACTATATCAAAGGTTCCGCAGGAGCCGGGGACGCCTTCTGTGCCGGCGTGCTGCTGGGTCTGCACGAGGGATGGGACATTCCGCGATGTCTGCTCACGGCAGTTTGCGTCGCTGCCGCCTCTCTCTCCGACCCTACATGCACCAACGGAGTGGGCACCATCGAATCAGCACTCGGCCTGGCGAAAAAGCATCGCCCCCGTCGCCAGGCCCCCTGATCAAACCGCGTTGGGCAGCCGAACACCGAAACCGCCGACCACTGAAGCTGGTCGGCGAATCCAATCCCACCTGTCAAACGCGGCTGATATCAGGCGCGTTCCATGTACTTGCCGGTGCGCGTGTCGATCTTGATCTTTTCGCCGGTCTTGATGAAGAGGGGAGCTTGAAGCGATATGCCCGTCTCAACCGTGATCGTCTTCTGCACGTTGTTCGCCGAATCCCCACGAATTCCTTCGGGCGCGTCGGTCACAGTCAATACAACGCTGGAAGGAACCTCGACCTGAACCGCCTTGTCGCTGACGAACGTGATGGTCACCTGCGCGTTCTCCACAATAAAATTCTTGGCGTCCCCCACGACCTCCGCGTTCAAGGTGACGGTCTCGTACGTATCGGGATCAGAGAACACAAAATCTTCGCCATCCTTGTAGCTGAACTCCATCTTTTGGTTACTCATCGGGATCACTTCGATCTTCTCCGTCGAACTGAATCGAACGTCCGAAGATTTGCCGGTGCGCAGGCTGCGAATGCTCGCCTGAACAAAAGCCCGAAGGTTTCCGGGCGTGCGATGCTGTGTATCCAGAACAACGGACACGTCGCCGTTGTAGTTGATTGCCATTCCTTTACGGATATCGTTTGCTGTTGCCATAATCTTGCTTCGTAAACCGGCGGCTCTGATTTCGGTTCCTCGCCGGAGAAACGTGGAACAGTACCGGAGCCCCCTTTGATTGCAAGCCCGGAGTTTTATCCGCTAAATCGGCTCGCAATCCCGCCGCTCCACCCTATAGTGGCTGCCACTCAACCTATGAATGCTCCTTTGCACCGGCGCGATTTTCTCAAACGCGGCCTCGGATCGGGCCTGATCCTTTCAACACTCCCTGTTTCCCGCCTGGTATCGCCTGCAGAACCGATGCAACGCCCGGGCGAACCGCGATTGCTCACCAGCCTCGCTGCCTACTCCTTCCGCGATTTTTTCACCGACGGCACTACGACGAAGGCAACCGACCGCCGGATCGATCTCTTTCAGTTCATCGACTACTGCGCGGATCAGGGCTGTGCCGGCACCGAGCTCACGAGCTACTTCAGGAATGCTGCGACTACGCGGGCACCAGGGGCATTTTCCTGGGGCTCGAAAACCATGGAGGCATTGTCGCCGAAGCAGACGGCCTGCTGGAAATCGTGCGGGCGGTCAGCTCCTCGTGGTTCGGGGTCAACCTGGACACCGGGAATTTCCGAACCGACGATCCGTACGGAGATCTCGCAAAAGGCGCCCCCTACGCCGTGAATGTGCAGTTCAAATCGGAGATCACACCGCGCGGAGGCACGCGCCAACAGGCAGACTTCACTCGATTGACACGAATCCTCCGGGAGAGCAACTATCAAGGCTACGTCGCGTTGGAATATGAAGCCGCCGAAAGCCCGTGGACAGGCGTCCCTCCCCTTCTCGATCAGATGCGGACCGCGTTCAACGATTAAACCCGCACGTTCTTTTTTTCCAAAAACAAAGGGCCAGGCTCATAGTTTTTCAGAAGACAAAGGGCCAGGCTCATAGAGTCATTTGACAAACACCTTCGCCAGGTCGACTTTTTGAACAAGATTCGTCGTCAGGAGAGCCCACACACTGGCCCCTCTGTAACCGGCGGATTTTGCAAAAGGAGTTTCGGCATGAGAAGACCAAGGTTCACGCTTCCAAACACTTTAACAGCCGTCTATCACTGTATTTCCAGAATCGTTGCTGGCGAATTCCTGCTCGCACCCGACACGAACAAGGAAGTTCTACGCGGAATGATGCGTCGCCAAGCCGCTTTCTGCGGCGTCGAAATCATCACCTACAGCCTCATGTCCAATCACTTCCATATTCTGACCCGCGTGCCCGCCCAACCAGACCTCACCGATCAGGATCTCCTCAAGCGGGTCGAAATATTCTACGGCAGCAAGGCTCCAGAAACGCTTCACATCGCCGAATCCATCCGGACCGGCGGTTCACTCCCCGAACAAGAACGGAGCCGCCTGATGAAACGAATGAACGATGTTTCGGTTTTCATGAAGGAACTCAAGCAGCGATTCAGCGTCTGGTATAACAAGAAGCACAATCGGTTCGGCACCCTGTGGTCCGAACGATTCCGCAGCATTCTCGTCGAGGATCGGCCGGAGGTGGTGCGTGTGGTGGCGGCCTACATCGATCTCAACCCGGTGCGCGCCGGCATGGTTGAAGATCCAGCGGATTACCGTTTTTGCGGATATACCGATGCGGCATCCGGCAATGCACTGGCAATCAAGGGAATAGCAAGTTTTGAGGGAACCGGGGACGAGGATTGGCGAAACGTGGTGGGCAGGTATCAGCAAACACTCTTCGGAAAGGCCGGAACCGACAACAATTCCGTCCTGACACCCCAGAGGATTCGTGAGATCTGGAAAACAAAGGGCAGACTCAGTCTTTTGCAGTCGCTGAGACTCAGGATTCGATATTTTAACGATGGCGCAGTGCTTGGCACACAAATATTTGTAGAAGGGATGTTCCAAAAACATCGGGATCGGTTCGGTCCCAAACGCAAGACTGGAGCAAGGACGCTCAGGCATCTACCGTTTAAGGAACTTCGGATCCTGAGAGCCTTGCGCAAATCCCCCGTCGAGTAAACGCAGCAGACCTTCGCAGACCCAGAACGTTCGTTCAGGGCGCCAGTCAGTAGACACCGCCAGCCCCCCCCCTCCCCAAACCAACTTCCCGGCGGCACTTGATCTGAAACACCGGTTCGGATAGAAGAAGGGGATACCAACCCCCGTTTGAATCAAATGAACCACATCGCGAAACCGAATCGCGTCCGGCTGCGACAAACCCTCATGGGAGCCGGACGCCTGCTGATCGCGGTGATCTTGTTCGAATCCGGGCAAGCCGATGAATCCCTGCACTGGGCCTTCCAACCGATCGCCACACCACCCCCTCCCCCAACCGCGGATCGCAGGTGGGCCCGCAATCCCATTGATCAATTTGTTCTGTCGAAACTCGAGCAACACGGCTGGAGCGCGGGGACTCACGCGCCGTGGCCAGCCCTCCTGCGCCGAGTGCATCTCGACCTGACAGGTTTTCCACCCACCCCGGAGGAACAGTCGACGTTCCTTTTCGAACCTTCGGATGCGAAGCTCGATCAAGTCATCGAGGAACTCCTGTGTCGGCCCACCTACGGCGAACGCTGGGGCCGTCATTGGCTGGATGTCGCCCGGTATGCCGAAAGCAACGGTTACGAACGGGACGCGACCAAACCGTTCGTCTGGCGCTACCGGGACTACGTGATCGATGCGTTCAACCGCGACAAACCGATCGATCGGTTCATCGTCGAACAACTGGCCGGGGACGAGCTGCCGGATGCCTCCGCTGAATCGCTCGTGGCAACCGGGTTCCTCAGGCTCGGACATTGGGACGACGAACCTGCGGATCCTGCAACAGACCGGTTTGACCAGCTGGACGATATCGTGAGCACCACTTCTTCAGCGTTTCTCGGCATCACGCTGGGCTGCGCCCGATGCCACGACCACAAATTCGACCCATTTCCCACACGCGACTACTACAGCATGGTCGCCATTTTTAATCCACTCCAACGCCCCAGGAACGGACGCACCGAACTCGCCCTGCCCGTGGGCACCCCCGAACAGATCGCGGAGGAACAGGATCGAAATGCACAAATGGCACAGCTCACGGAGCGGATTGAGAGCCTGAAAAAAGCACCTTCCCAGGAATCGGATTCCCCCGCAAATCAAGAAACCATCGCCATCCTTCAAGGCGAAATCGAAGCGCTGCGACATAAAAAGCCAGATCTTCCACGCGGCTATTTCATGCAGGAACCGGCGTCCCCGCCACCCGCCACGCATGTGTTGCTCCGGGGAAACCCGGGAAATCGCGGCGACGAAGTATTCCCCGCGGTTCCATCGGTGCTCACCCGAAAGCAACCGGACTTTGAAGTCTCTGCCGAACACAGCAGTGGCCGTCGTCTGGCCCTGGCTCGATGGATCGCCAGTCCCAGGAATCCGCTCACCGCCCGGGTCTGGGTCAATCGCATTTGGCAACAGCATTTCGCAGCGGGACTGGTCCGCACTCCGAATGACTTCGGCACGCTCGGGACGAAACCGACCCACCCCGAACTTCTCGACTGGCTGGCTCACTGGTTCGTGCACGAGGGGGAATGGTCCTTGAAACGGCTTCATCAACTCATTCTCAGCTCGAACACCTACCGCGTTGGCCGGAATCTCGACCCGGACCGTTCCGCGCAGGATCCGGACAACCTGCTGCTCTGGCGAATGCCTTATCGCCGCCTCGAAGTGGAAGCAATCCGGGATTCGATGCTCTCGGTCAGCGGACAGCTCAATCGCCTAATGCGAGGACCGAGCATGTATCCCTCCGTGTCGAGGCAGGCGTTGGAAGGACACAGCGATCCGAACCAGGTCTGGGAACCGTTCGACGAACGATCGGCATCGCGCCGCACCGTCTATGCCTTCGTGAAACGATCCCTGATCGTCCCGATGCTGGAGGTGCTCGATCTGTGCGAGACCACACAAAGCGCCTCGCAAAGAATGGTCACCACGATCGCGCCGCAGGCCCTGACACTGTTCAACGGAGATTTCGCCAACCGCCAGGCACATCATCTGGCCCGGCGCCTGGTCCGGGAGGGAGGCCAGACGGCCGAAGCGCGGATCGACCTTGCGTATCGTCTCGCGCTCTGTCGGCCGCCAAGTCCCTCCGAGAAAGCAGCCATGCTCAAGTTTCTGGCCGACGCTGCCGACACTCGGGAGGACGGGGACACCTCAAAAAGCACTTCAACCCAAGACTCGAGCGAACACGCAGGCCTGACCCAGATGTGCAGGGTTCTGTTTAACCTGAACGAATTCGTTTATCCCGACTGACACCGTGAAATCCACGCCAAAAAAAGCACCCCACCCAGGCCCTCCCCATCCCTGCAGTCGTCGGGAATTCCTGTTCCGTGCCGGCGGTGGTTTTGCAGGCCTGGCGCTCATCGACCAGCTTTCCCGGGACGGATTCTGGAGCACCTTCGCCGCAGGAACCGGGGCTTCCTCGAACCCACTGGAGGCGCGTCCCCCTCACTTCCCCACCCGTGCCAGGCACGTTGTGTTTTTGTTCATGAACGGAGGTCCCAGCCAGGTGGACACGTTCGATCCGAAACCGGAGCTCAGCCGGTTGCACGGCAAACCTTACCATGGTGAGGCGAAAGTCGGCTCCAACGGCCGACCGATCGGGCATCTCATGCAGTCGCCCTTCAAGTTCAAACACTGGGGCCAGAGCGGCCTTGAGATCAGCGATTTGTTTCCCTACACATCGCAATTCGCAGACGACCTGTGCGTGATTCGCTCCATGCACACGGACACGGCGGCGCACGCTTCGGGGTGTCTGCAAATGAACAGCGGCAGTGTTTTCATCGGCAAACCCTCCCTGGGAGCCTGGCTCAGTTACGGATTGGGAAGCCTCAATCAAAGCCTGCCGAACTACGTGGTGATGACCGATCCGCGTGGGGGCCCCATCGGCAGCGCGTCCAACTGGTCTGCGGGATACATGCCCGCGGCGCATCAGGGCACCCTCTTTCGCAGCGCCGGCGTTCCCCTGCTTGATCTGGCCACACCACAGGGAACCGGTCCTCGCACCCAGCGTCGCAGCCTGGACCTGCTCAACCGACTCAATCAGGAGCACCTCGCCCTGAGGCCCGGCGAATCGGAACTGGCGGCACGCATCGATTCCTACGAGCTGGCCTATCGGATGCAGACCTCCGCTGCCGAAGCGGTCGATCTCAACAGGGAATCGGAGGCTACCCGGGAAATGTATGGAATCAACGGACCACGCACCGCCGATTTCGGACGCAAATGCCTGATCACCCGGCGGCTTCTCGAGAAAGGTGTTCGGTTCGTGCAGCTCTATTCGGGCGGCGGCCACATCGAAGACACCTGGGACGGTCACAACGACTGCATCTCCAATCACCGACTGCATGCGGGTGAAACCGATCAACCGATCGCAGCCCTGATCGCGGATCTGAAACGAACAGGCCTCTGGGAGGAAACGCTGCTGGTGTGGGGAGGCGAGTTCGGACGCACCCCCACGAGCGAAGGGGTCGACAAACCCGGGCGGGATCACGACTGGCACGGATTTTCAATGTGGCTGGCGGGTGCCGGAGTCAAGGGAGGACAGGCGATCGGCGCAACCGACGAACTTGGTTTCAAGGCCGTTGAACAGCCCTGCCATGTCTCGGATCTGCACGCCACCATACTCCACCTGATGGGGCTGGATCACCAGCGTCTCACCTATTTCCATCAAGGCCTGGATCAGCGATTGACCGGTGTGCTGGAACATAGGGTGATCACCCAGGCGCTTGCCTGATTCGAGCAACGCCGACCGGCACACTGGACAAGCGCCCGGAGGAATGCCACTCTTGGGACGTGTCGCAGACCAAACTGGAAAACTTACGTACCCTGCTGAGCTCCTACGGCTCCTGCCTGGTGGCCTATTCGGGAGGGGTTGATTCCGTCTTTCTCGCGTATGTGGCCGCCGAAGTCCTTGGCGACCGGTCGCTGGCGGCCATCGCGGATTCCCCCAGTCTGCCCCGCAGCGAACTTCAGGAGGCGCTGGCCATCGCCGAAGAGTTTAAGATTCCCGTCAAGGTGGTTCGCACCGCCGAGTTCGACAACGCGGAATACCTCGCGAATCCGAGCAACCGTTGTTATTTCTGCAAACACGAACTCTTCACCGAACTGGTTCCCCTCGCGAAGGAAGGGCAATTCTCGGTGATCGCTTACGGCGAAAACGCCAGTGACGTCGGAGACCACCGACCTGGCGCAAAGGCCGCCGGCGAATTTGACGTAAGAACTCCGCTCAAGGACATCGGGCTTACCAAAATCGAAATCCGGGAACTCTCAGCGAGCCTCGGTCTGCCGACGTCGGACAAACCGCAAATGGCCTGCCTGAGCTCCCGGATCCCTTACGGAGAAACGGTGACCGTTGAGAAACTCGGAATGGTGGAGCGGGCCGAGCAGGTTCTCCGGGGACTGGGCCTCTACGATGTGCGTGTGCGCCACCATGAACTCAAACTCGGGTTCCTTGCACGGATAGAGATTGCACCGGGTGAACTGCAGGGATTCTGGAGCGACAACAGGCACCTCAAGGCTGTGGAAGCGCTGAAGGCGATCGGTTACGTGCACGTCACCGTCGATCTCGAAGGCTACCGCCGAGGCAGCCTCAATCAGGTGGCAGGCCGGGCTGCCCTGGCAGGCCGGCCTGCCACCTGATCCGGGTCCGAAACTGCGATCAGACGCCCGCCGTTCGCACAATCCCCACGCCGGCCGACGTACCCAGCCGATCCGCCCCCGCCCGAATCATCGCCATGGCGGTGGCCGCATCGCGAATTCCTCCGGCAGCCTTCACTCCAAAGGCGTCCCCGACGATTTCGCGCAACAACTGAACATCCTCCACCGTCCCGTTCGAGGCACCAAACCCGGTGGACGTCTTCACATACTGGGCACCTGATTCGAGGACCAGTTTGCAGGCCCTGATCTTCTCGTCCCGGGTCAGCAGGCAGGTCTCCAGAATCACCTTCACGGGACGTTCGTCGGCGGCCTCCACGACGTCCCTTAACTCGCGAAGAACCCTCGAATCCTCTCCATCCTTCAGCCTGCCGATGTTCAATACCACATCGATCTCGTCAGCGCCGTTGTCCACGGCCACTTCGGTTTCATACCGTTTGGCATCCGGATCCATGTCCCCGAACGGAAATCCGACCACGGTCACCACCTTGACGTCGCCCTCCTCAAGCAAAGCGGCGGCTTCGATCACCCGGCATCCGCTGACACAGACCGCGGCAAACCGATGCTCGATGGCCTCGCGGCAGAGCTGAGCAACCTCGCTCCGGGTCGCTCCGGGCCGCAGCAGAGTGTGCTCGATGCGGTGGGCGAGCGACGTCGGATCGATGGTGGCGACCATATCAGCTGGGCAGAAGCTCCGATACCAGGGTGCGTTCCTCGTTCAGTTCATTGACGGACGCATCCATTTTGGACCGGCTGTAGTCGTTGATCGGGAGGCCCTGAACGATCTCCAGCGTTTTGCCATCGCTCCGAGTCGGGAAGGAGGAAATCAAACCGGCACTCACTCCGTAGCTGCCATCGGAACAGAGGCAGAGGCTGTGAGAATCGCCCGCCGTGGTGGGATTCACGATCGAAGCGACCGATCCGACAATCGCATTGGCGGCGCTCGCCGCGCTCGAAGCCCCCCGAGCCTTGATGATGGCCGCGCCGCGCTGCTGCACCGTCGCAATAAACTCGCCCTGCAGCCAGGCTTCGTCGCCGATGGCCTCCGCTGCCGAAGCGCCATTCACGCGGGCGTTGTAAAAATCAGGGTATTGAGTGGCCGAATGATTCCCCCAGATCGTCATATTGGTGACGGCGGTAACATCCACACCGGCTTTGCGGGCCAACTGGGACTTGGCACGGTTTTCGTCCAATCGGGTCATGGCGAACCATCGGTCCTTGGGAACCTCCGGAGCGTTGTTCATCGCAATCAGACAGTTGGTATTGCACGGATTGCCGACGACCAGCACCCGGACGCCGGGAGCGGCGTTTTTCTGGATGGCCTGGCCCTGGCCGATAAAAATCCTGCCATTGATCCCGAGTAAATCCTTCCGCTCCATGCCCGCCTTGCGCGGCACACTTCCGACCAACAGAGCCCAATCGACTCCCTTAAACCCCTCTTCCAGACTTGCGGTGGGGACAACTCCTTTCAGGAGCGGGAAAGCGCAGTCGTCAAGTTCCATCACAACTCCGGCGAGCGCCGGGAGAGCCGGTTCAATCTCGATCAAGTGAAGGATTACAGGCTGCGTCGGTCCGAACATCGCGCCAGAGGCGATCCGGAACAAAAGCGCATACCCGATCTGGCCGGCGGCCCCAGTGACTGCAATACGAATCGGTGTCATAAGTATAAATTTAATTCGCCAAACTATAATCCCGCCCATCTGATCGATGCAAGTGCGAAGGACCGACCTGCGAGGGACCGCCCCCGCGGACCTTCAAGCCCCCCCGGTTCGGACGTGGACCCCACAGCAATGACGGGGCCTTGCTGGGAGCCCCCTAAAAAGGCCGTTGAAATCTTTTCGCAGGCACACTAGCTTTCCCCTGCATGCTAGATGATCGCTCATATATGCGGGCTCCGACATTCCAGCCTCAACGGCCGATGGCGGTGACCCTCATCATTGTCAATGCGGCAATTTTTGTCATTCAAAGCATCCTCGAGTTCTACAAGCCCGGACTGTTCGAGGGCTACATGAAGCTCTTCGCGCTGAGCACAACCGGTCTGGCATCCGGTTTTGTCTGGCAACTGTTGACCTTCCAGTTCATGCACAGCGGGCTGTGGCATCTGGTCGGCAACCTGATTGTGATCTTCTTTTTCGGTCGTGCTGTCGAAGACACGATCGGGCGCAACGGTTTTCTCAAGCTGTACCTGTCCAGCGGCGTGATTGGCGGTCTGTTTCAGAGTCTCCTTGCCGTGCTCATCCCGACGGCCTTTGGCGGCAGTGTCGTCGGGGCATCGGCGGGCGGATTCGGGCTGGTGGCGGCTTTCGCGGCCATGTATCCGGAACGTCAGATCACGCTGCTGCTTTTCTTTGTGCTGCCGGTCACGATCCGGGCCCGCACGCTGCTCTGGTTCGCGATTGGTCTCGCGGTATTCGGAATCATCGTGCCGGCGGGGCATGTCGCCGATGGAGCCCACCTGGGTGGCATCCTGGCCGGGCTGGGCTACGTGTACTATTTCGTTCGTGGCAATCCCTGGCCGTTTTCACGTCCCTCGGTGCAGCCGCCCAAGGCAAAACGTCCCCAACTGGTTCGCACAGCATCCCCAAAGAAGGGCATTTGGATGCAGAGCCCAAAACCCGCGCCCACCGACGATCTGCCGTCCGCGGAATTCATCTCCCGAGAAGTGGACCCTATCCTCGACAAAATCTCCGCGCACGGAATGCACAGCCTGACCGAACGGGAACGTCGGATTCTGGAGGCGGCGCGCAACAAGATTTAGGCGGCGGATTCCCCTTCGATCGGTCGTCCCGCCCTTTCCATGGGTGCCCAGTGCGCAGGAAGCGCAGCTTTTGCTTTCAATTTCAGGTGCCGCTCTTAGATTCCACGACATGATTCAGCGATATTCGCTTCCGGCAATGCGGGAAGTATGGACCGAACAACGAAAACTCGAAATCTGGCTGCAGATTGAACTGCTCGCATCCCAGGTTCTTTCCGAGAACGGAATTGTTCCCAAGAAAGATTACCGGCAGATGCGCAAGAACGCCGCGTTCGACGTGACCCGGTGCAAGGAACTGGAGCGCACGCTCAACCACGATGTCGTGGCGTTCACAACCAATGTGGCTGAAAACATCGGCGCTCCCGCGAGCCGATGGCTGCACTTCGGTTTGACCAGCAGCGACGTCATCGACACCGCGTTTGCCGTTCAGATGGTGCAGTCCGCGGATATTCTGATTGCCGACCTGAAGGCTCTTCGAAAGACCATCGGAGCAAAGGCGCGAAAACATAAACACACACCGATGATCGGGCGCAGCCACGGCATTCATGCCGAACCGACCACGTTCGGGATGAAAATGGCCCTGATGTACGACGAGTTCGGGCGGGCGCTGCGTCGGCTCGAGTCCGCTCGATTCTCGGTCGCCGTGGGCAAACTCTCCGGTGCCGTCGGAACCAGCGCTCATCTCTCGCCGAAGATCGAGACGGAGGTGTGCCGGAAGTTGGGACTGCGCGCCGCCCCGATCGCCACGCAGGTGATCCAGCGGGACATCCACGCCGAGTTCATGACCACCCTGGCGCTTGTGGGTGCGAGTGTCGAGCGCTGGGCCACCGAGTTCCGGCATTTGCAGCGCACCGAGGTCCTCGAAGCCGAGGAGTTCTTTTCCAAGGGACAAAAGGGTTCCAGTGCCATGCCGCACAAACGGAACCCCATCACGGGCGAACGCCTGACGGGATTGGCCCGGGTGCTCCGAGGCAACGCCCTGGCGGCCATGGAAAACATCGCCCTGTGGCACGAACGGGACATCAGCCACAGTTCGGTGGAGCGCGTGATCTTTCCCGACTCCTGCACCCTGCTGGATTACATGCTGGTGACGCTGAACAAGCTGGTCGACGGGCTGATTGTTTACCCGGAGAACATGGAACGGAACCTGGAGCTCTCGCTCGGCATGTGGAATTCGCAAACGGTCCTCCTGGCCTTGATCCGAAAGGGATTGACCCGTGAACAGTCCTACGAACTGGTCCAGCGCAACGCCATGAAGACCTGGGAATCCAAACACGCCGGCACCACGGACGCGGATTTCAAGAAACAGCTGCTCCAGGATCCCGATGTCGCCAAGCACCTCTCGAAGGCCGAACTCGACAAGCTGTGCAACCTGAAGTTCCATTTCGCCCAAATCAACAGTCGGTTCAAAAAGGTCGGACTCTGACCGCCATCGTTCCGTGAATCGTCCGCGTCTCGATTCGAAAACCGTCGTGATCATCGGCGGCACCACCGGCCTGGGGCTCTCGGCTGCAAAAGCCTTTCTGAACTCCGGAGCGCGCGTGGTCGCCGTGGGTCGCAACCCGGAAAGCGTCCGGGCCGCACAGCTCGAACTCGGCGGCGACGCGTTTGTGCTCTCCGCCGACGCGGCGCGATCGGATACCGCCCCCCAGGCCATCGAGGAGGCTCTCAACCGCTTCGGAGGGTTTCACGGCCTTTATCATGTGGCCGGCGGCAGTGGACGCCGGATGGGAGACGGTCCGTTGCACGAACTGACCGATGCGGGTTGGGAGGCCACCTTGAACCTCAATCTGACTTCGGTGTTCTATTCGAACCGCGCTGCCGTGCTTCAGTTCCAGCGCCAGAAGTCCGGAGGCAGCATTCTGAACCTGACCTCGGTTCTGGCCTATTCGCCATCGCCCAGGTTCTTCGCCACCCACGCCTATGCCACCGCGAAGGCGGCGATCATCGGATTGACCTGCACTTCGGCAGCCTATTACGCTTCGGCCAGCATCCGGTTCAACGCCCTGGCCCCCGCCCTGGTCGAGACACCGATGGCTCAACGGGCTGTCCAGGACGATTCGATCCGTCAGTTCATCCACACCAAACAACCGCTCGAAGGCGGCCGCGTGGGTCAACCGGAGGACACCGATGCGGCGGCGGTATTCTTCCTCTCGGACGATTCCCGATTCATCACAGGCCAGGTGCTTGCCGTCGATGGCGGATGGAGCGTGAGCGAGGGACAATACCCGCCGGATCCACCCCACCCCGGCCCCGGCGAATCATGAATCCCTCCACCCGCCCCTTCCTGACTTCGGGACCTTCTTGATATGGACGGCGCACTCGGCATCGATTTGGGCGGTTCCAGCGTGAAGTCCGTGGCGGTCACGCTCACAGGCCAGATCCGCCTCAAATCAAACATTCCCTTCAATCCCGACCAGAACATGGACTGGGGCAAAACGATCCTCGAGTCCATCCGGGCCCTTCGGGAAGATTCCGGGATCACACCCTCAGCCATCGGCCTCTCCGCACCGGGGCTGGCCAGTGCGGATGGACGGCACATCGCCTGCATGCCCGGACGTCTTCAGGGCCTGGAACGGCTCGACTGGAGCGATTACCTGAAAGTCGATCATCCGGTCTGGGTGCTCAACGACGGACACGCGGCGTTGTGCGGCGAAGCCTGGCTCGGTGCCGCGCGGGGATTCTCGAATGTCGTCCAGTTGACTTTGGGAACCGGAGTCGGCGGTGCCGCCATGGTCGACGGCAAGCTCCTGCGCGGGGCTGTGGGCCGGGCCGGGCATTTCGGGCACATGAGCCTCGACCCGGAGGGACCGCCCGATGTCTGTCTGTCACCGGGAAGCCTCGAAGTCGCCATCGGCAACTGCACCATCCTGGAACGTTCCAACGGCCGGTTCGAGTCCACCCACGATCTGATCAAGGCGCACCTCACCGGGGACTCCACGGCCACGGCGATCTGGATGAAATCGGTCAAGGCCCTTGCCTGCGGTCTCTGTTCCATCATCAACGTGCTGGATCCCGAAGCCGCCATCATCGGCGGCGGCATTGCCCGAGCGGGAGACGCACTGTTCACCCCCTTGAAAAACTTCCTGAATGAAATCGAGTGGCGTCCGTTGGGAGAAGCCACGCAGATTCTCCCGGCGCAGCTGGGGGAATACGCCGGGGCCGTCGGCGCAGCCCGCAACGCCCTCGACAAACGCGGGGCCTGATGGCGCACACCCGATCGAAACGATCCAAACGCTGTCGCATCATTCCGACGCACCCGGATACGCGCGGAGCGTCGTGGACTGCGTCAGCCCTCCAATACTTTCTTCCCGGTGCCTGATCCAAAATCTCGACGGGACACTTTCGAACGAATAGGATGTTTTATCCAAACGAAAAGCCCGGGCAAACCCTTAAACAGATTCGAACCGCCATGTCGAACATTTCATCCTCCAGACCTCTTTCACGACGTCAATTCATCGGGAATACGGCCCTTGGTGTGTCCGCGGCCGCGCTGGCCGGTGCCGGCTCCACGTCGCTCGCCCAGCAACTCGGCGCGCGACCGGGACCGAGTCCGGGTGTGGAGGTCCTGAACCCAAAGGCGCGCGTACCGGTTGGACTGATCATCGATGATTCCACCTGCC
>JAIPJX010000203.1 GCA_021733945.1 Verrucomicrobiota bacterium
GGTCCAGAGCCCTGACCGCTCACCGGGACGGTTCGCGCCACCTTTCCCCGTCCCCTGGGCGGTAGGGCGAAGCGTCACGCTGAGCCGTGGGCCACCCGAGGTCCAGAGCCCTGACCGCTCACCGGGACGGTTCGCGCCACCTTTTCAGATCTTCAACGGACGTGGGGCTTGGAGGTCAGATACTTTTTCCAAATAAGCCAATGGCAGCAACGGTTCGAAGAATTCTGTCTCACACCCGCGCCGCGTGTTCGCCGCGCGGGTTGGGGTGGGCTGATGATAATGTGGTTTACATTCGTGCGCGACAACGATTGTAATGAACCTGCCCCGGATTGTCGCGGGGTCCTTCGAGCCGTCCGGAGCTTCCTTCTGGAGGTAACGGAGTCGCGGTGCGATTGGGATGTGGGACCGAATGAAGCCAGAAAAAATCTATTATTTTGACAATAATGCCACGACGAGAGTTGCTCCGGAAGTGGTGGAAGCCATGCTGCCGTTTCTGACGGAATGCTGGGGTAACCCGTCCAGTGCCTATGAGTTTGGGCATCGCGTGGCAAAACCCCTGGAGCAGGCCCGGATTCAGGTCGCCGGTCTGATCAATGCCGATCCGAGGGAGATTATTTTCACCAGTTGCGGAACGGAGAGCGACAATGCGGCGCTCCAGAGCGCATTCCGTTTGTTTCCGGGGAAGCGGCATTTGGTGACAACGGCGGTGGAGCATTCAGCGGTTCTGAATTATTCCAAATTTCTGCAGGACAATGGATGCGAGGTCACGGTTCTGCCGGTTGAACCGGACGGCTCGCTGGATTTACATCAGCTGGAGCGGGCCATTCGACCGGATACGGCCCTGGTTTCGGTGATGTGGGCCAACAACGAGACGGGGGTTGTGTTTCCGATAGAGGAGATCAGCGCGATTTGCCGGAGCCGGGACGTGTTGTTTCATACGGATGCGGTGCAGGCAGCTGGCAAGATCGTGTTGGATGTACGCGAGACGGGCGTTGATCTGCTTTCTTTGTCAGGGCATAAGTTGTACGCCCCGAAGGGTATCGGAGTGCTGTACGCCCGGAGGGGGGCAAGGTTTCAGCCCTATTTGATTGGGGGACATCAGGAACGGGGGAGGCGAGCCGGGACTGAGAATGTAGCCGGGTGCATCGCGTTTGGCCGGGCCGCGGAGTTGGCGGTTGAGCGGTTTGAGGAGGAGACCGCCCGGATTCGGGAGCTCCGGGATCGGCTGGAGAATGGGATTTTGACTGGAATCCCAGGGACCACCCGAAACGGGGCCAGGGACGCGCGGTTGCCGAACACGACGAATCTTGGATTTGAGGGCGTGGAAGCGGAGGCGGTGCTGATGATGCTGGACCGGATCGGTGTGTGTGTGTCCAGCGGGTCGGCGTGTGCGACTGGTTCGCTGGAACCATCCCATGTACTGACAGCGATGGGAGTCAGACCGGCGCAGGCACGGGGTGCGGTGCGATTCAGCCTGGGAGGCTACAATACCCGGGAAGAAGTCGATTTCGTGTTGGAGGAGCTGCCACCCATCATCAGGCACCTGCGGGGGAGTCTGCCGTCGGGGGGGGAGCCGGTTCTGGTGCGGGATTCTGGGACCGTCGGCGGTGTCTGAGCTGCTGATGGACCGGAAGGTGGGGTGAGGGCGAGAGGACAGGCTTGACGGGCAGGCGTGAGATCTCTAGCTTTCTGGGCTGCTCTGCTGCTCCGAAACGAATCGGAGGCGGAGCTTTTGTATCTTTGGTGAAAGGTGTTTTGTGAATGTAACTGTTGAAGAACTCGCGCCCTGCCGGAAACTCGTGCGGGTGGAAGTGGATGTCGAAGCTGTGGAGGCCGCCTATACCAAGGTAACGGCCCAGTTCCAGCGTGAAATGCGGTTGCCCGGGTTCCGCCCGGGAAAAGCACCGCTTGATCGAGTGGTCAAGGCTTACGCGAGTGAGATCGACGAGGAGGTCAAGCGCCAGCTGATTTCCAATCATTACCGCCAGGCGATCAGCGAGAAGAAGCTCGATGTGGTGAATTATCCCGATATTGAGGAGATTCAGTTCAACCGGGGTGAACCGCTGATCTTTGCGGCCACCATTGAAATTGCTCCTCAGTTTGAGCTGCCCGAATACAAGAAGTTGCCCATCAAGCGGGAAACCGGTGGCGTGACGGACGAGGACATGCAGCGCGCGCTGAAGTTGCTTCAGGAACGCAACGCTCATTTTCACGATGTGGATCGCGCGATTCAGGCGGATGATTTTGCGGTGGTGAATTATCAGGCGACGTCCGACGGCAAGCCGTTGACCGAGTTTTCGCCAACGGCCCGTGGGCTGACGGAGCAGAAGGATTTTTGGATGCAGATCCAACCCGACTCCTTCATTCCAGGATTCACCGAGCAGTTGGTGGGCGCGAAAGCAGGGGAGAAGCGCACGGTCAACATCGAATTTCCAGCCGATTTTGTGGCCCCGAAGCTTTCGGGTATGAAAGCGGTGTATGAGGTGGAGGTGATCAAGGTGAAGGAGCGTCATCTGCCGGACATGGATGACGCATTGGCGAAATCCTATGAAGCGGAAAACATGGAAGCGCTGCGCGAGGGCGTTCGGCGGGACCTGCAGAACGAGCGCAACACGATCCAGCGGCGCAGTTCACGCAACCAGATCATCAGCCAGCTGATTGGACGGGTGCAGTTCGACCTGCCCGAGTCGGTCGTGCAGACCGAGACCCGGAACCTGGTATACGAGATCGTCAAGGAGAATCAGGATCGTGGTGTCTCCAAGGAAGTGATCGACAGGGAGAAGGACAAAATCTTCAGTCAGGCAACTGAGACAGCCAGGGACCGGGTGAAAGCCTCCTACCTGCTGAACCGGATTGCGCAGAAGGAAGGGATCCGTGTTCCCGAGGACGAGGTCATCCAGCGCGTGCTTTACATGGCGCATCGCGAGAAGGTGAAGCCCGAAAAACTGATCAAGCAGCTGAAGGAGCAGGGCAGAATCGCTGATATTCATCAGGAGATGCTGGCGAACAAGGTGCTCGATTTTCTGGAGCTGAACGCACAGGTGGAGGAAACCGCGCCGGAGCCCAAGCCCGGAGCGTGACCGAGATGGCGGCGGCGCGCCTGGGTGGTGGAGTGACCCGGGTGCGCCGGCCGAGATTTGATTTCGGGCCCGGTGCCCTGATGTTTTAGTCAATCCAACCTCCGCTTCCTTGTCCGATCATGCGTATTCTTTCCGGTATTCAACCCTCCGGCAGCCTTCATCTGGGAAACTTTTTCGGGATGATGAAGCCCTCCATCGAGTTGACGGCACAGGGGGAAGCGTATTATTTCATCGCCAACTACCATTCGATGACCTCGTTGTTCGACGCGGGACAGAGGCGCAGCAACAGTCTGGAAGTGGCGCTGGATTTTCTGGCCTGCGGTCTCGACCCCAAGGTCGCGGTGTTCTTCAAGCAGTCGGATGTCCCGGAAGTCACTGAACTGACCTGGATGCTCAGCACCCTGACGCCGATGGGATTGCTCGAGCGATGTCACAGTTACAAGGACAAAACCGCCAGGGGGATCAGCCCCAATCACGGGTTGTTTGCCTACCCGGTGCTGATGGCGGCGGACATTCTCCTGTATGATTCGAATGTTGTGCCCGTTGGCCGGGATCAGAAGCAACATGTGGAGGTCACCCGCGACATTGCCATCAAGTTCAACGAACAGTATGGGCAGGTGTTTGTGATCCCGGAACCCCGGATTCGGGATGATGTGGCGGTGGTGCCCGGCACGGACGGTCAGAAGATGAGCAAAAGCTACGGCAACACGATCGAGCTTTTTGGCGAGGAGAAGGCGATTCGCAAAAAGATCATGGGTATCGTGATGGACAGTCGTTCACCGGCGGAACCCAAGCCGGATGCCGATCAGAACATTGCGATTCAATTGCTCAAACTGGTGGCCCCGGAAGCGGTGGCCAAGGATTTCGAGGATCGGCTCCGCGCGGGAGGACTGGGATACGGGGACTTGAAGAAGGGCCTGTTTGAGAATTACTGGGAGTGTTTCAGTGCGGCCCGGGTGAAACGAGCGGAGCTGGCGGCGAACCTGGACTACGTCACGGAGATCCTCAGCAAGGGGGCGGAGCGGGCGCGCGGGGTTGCCGCGGAGGTGCTGCAGCGCGCGAAACGCGCCTGCGGACTGGATTAGAAGCGCGTGCCGTCTGGCGGTCCGGCCGCGGCGGGGGTTACATCAGTTTGAGCTTCGGCAGATCCTGCGAATCGATCAGCCCCACCGGTTCGCGTTTCGCGTTCACCACGATCAGATCGTCGATGTTCCGTTCATCGAAGATCCTCAACGCTTCAGCGGCCAGCGCATCCTCACGGATCACAACCGGGTTGCGAGTCATTACTTTCGACAACGGCTGATCCAGAACATGATCATCGGCGGCCATCAGGCGTCGCAGATCTCCGTCCGTGAAGACCCCCACGAGTTTGCCCCGCTGGTCGGTGACGCTCACGCTGCCGGATTTGCAGCGAGTCATTGTGAGCAGAGCCTGCTTGACCGTGACCGTCCGGGCTGCCACGGCGTTTCTTTCGTTCTTGCGCATCATGTCCCCGACGCGCAGGAGGAGCGAGCGCCCGATGGCACCGGAGGGATGGTGTTTGGCGAAATCCTGCCTGCGAAATCCCCGGGCTTCCAGAATCGCCATTGCCAGCGCGTCGCCCATTGCAAGCAGTGCCGTGGTGCTGGCGGTGGGTGCGAGGTTGAATGGACAGGCCTCCCTGGGGACCTTCAGATTGAGCACCACATCGCTGTGCCGGGCGAGGGTTGACTGAGCGGCGCCGGTCAGGGCGATGAACCGGATGGAGAACCGTTTCAGGGCCGGCAACAGGTTCAGGAGTTCCTCCGATTCGCCCGAATAGCTCAGCGCGAGGATGACATCGCCGTCCCGGATGATTCCGAGGTCACCGTGCAGCGCGTCGACACTGCTGAGCACCACGCTGGTCGAACCCGTGCTGTTGAATGTGGCGGCGATTTTTTGTCCCACGTTTCCCGATTTCCCGATGCCAACGATGACGAGTTTGCCGCGTTGGTTCAGGCACGTGACGGCAAGATCGATTGCGGTGGCGAAGGCCGGGGTGAGTTGCTGGCGCACGGCGCGCAGGGCTGCGATCTCGATGTCGAAGACCTTCCGGGCTCGCGTTAGGGGGTTGTTTTTCATTCCGTGCCGGGGAGCTCCGGGACTTGCAGGAGATCGTGCGTCCCCTGCCATGGACTTTTATCTCGTCCCGTTCGGGCGCCTGCGATCCTTCCGCATCGCTGTTGGCGAAAGAGATCCAGGTTCAAACGTCAGGTTCTACTCCACATTCGGGTAGGAGCCCAGAACCTTGACCAGATTGCAGTGCTGGTTGAGGTGCTGGATCGATTGGGCGACATTCTTGTCCTGAAAGTGCCCGTCGCAATCGATGAAGAAATAGTATTCCCAGGCTTTCCGTTTGTTCGGTCGGGATTCGATCTTGGTGAGGTTGAGCTTGAAACGGCGCAGCGGAGCCAGAGCCTTGTGCAGGGCTCCCACCTTGTCTGCGATGCCGATCATCAGGCTGGTCCGATCCTGTCCGGTGGGTGGGCTGCAGGTGCGGCCGAGAACCAGAAACCGGGTGGCGTTGGCCGAGTTGTCCTGAATGTCGCGCTCGAGAACCTGAAGCTGGTAGCGTTCAGCGGCGAGCACGCTGGCAATTGCTGCGGCCTGCTTCTGGGAGCTGGCCAGTTCGGCGGCGCGGGTGGTGGACGAGCTTTCGATGACCTCGACATGAGGCAGGTGATTCTGCACCCAGGCGCGGCATTGGGCCAGAGCCTGTGGGTGGGAGTACAACCGCTTGATCCGGGCTGGTTCGACCTTGCCGATCAGGCACTGCTGGATCGGGAGAACAATCTGCGCCACGATCTTCAGATCGCTGTCCACGAGCATGTCGAGCGTGTGGGTCACCACGCCTTCCGTCGAGTTTTCGACCGGCACCACCCCGTAGTCCGCCCGGTTCTTGCTGACCTCGTTGAAGACGTCGGCAATTGTTTTATGGGCCGCGTACTGCAGGCTGGATCCGAAGCGACGGATGGCCGCCTGATGGGTGAATGTGGCTTCGGGGCCGAAATACGCGACCGTCATGGTCTTCTCCAGCGAGAGTGAGCTGGACATGATTTCGCGGTACACCGCTCGGAGCGATTCATTGGTCATCGGCCCCTGGTTCAGGCTGCAGACCCGTTCAAATACGGCGAGTTCGCGATGGGGCGCGTAAATCTCCTTGCCGGTTTTGAGCTTGAGAGCACCGATGCGCAGGACGTGTTTGGTTCTTTGATTGAGAAGCCGTACGATTCGGGCATCCAGTGAGTCGATCGCTTTGCGGTGGTGGTCGAGGTTCATGGGGAAATTGGCGGCTATGGGGCCGGTTCCAGGTCACTGGTCTCCGCCGGGGCGTTTTCCGGAGCTTCACCGGTATCGGAGGACGTCTGTGCGGGCTCCGTGGCTGGGGATTCCGTGGAAGTTTCCGGCCCTGCCGGGTCGGGGGGTGTGGTGGCCAGTCCGGGGTCGATCGTGAGCAGCGCTTCGGGTTTCTCCACGACGATTCGGCGGAGTTCGTCTGCTGCCGGCAGTTCATCCAAATCTCGCAGCCCGAAGTATTCGAGGAACAGGAGGGTTGTGCCAAAGGTCATGGGGCGGCCGACCACGTCAGCCCGTCCGCGCTGCTCGACCAGGCCTCGCTCAATGAGGGTTTGCAGCACGCCATCGACTGAAACCCCACGGATCTGCTCCATCTCGGCCCGTGTGAGGGGCTGGCGGTAGGCGATGATCGCGAGCGTTTCCAGGGCCGGCTGCGAGAGTTTGGCGGTTCTGTTCCGTCCCGCGGAGAAAGGCCTCAGCCAGGGGGCGAATTGCGGCCGGGATACGAACTGCCAGGCACCGGCGACACAGACCAGGCAGAAGCTGCGGTCCGCAGCGGCGTGTTCGCCTTCCAGGGCCTCCAGTGCGGCCAGGACGTCGGGTTCCTTTGGCTTTTTGAAGGCGATGATCTCCGGATCCTCGGATTGATCGGCGGCAGCGGTGCAGATGTCCCGGAGTTCCCGCGTGCTCAAGGGTTTGTCCGAGGCGAACAGGACGGCCTCGAGGATAGACTTCAGTTCCATGATTCGGGTGTGGGAACCGAAGCTCCTGGAGAGTCGGTTTGAAGCGGGTTGTATTCCGGAGTGACCGGGATGTCCGGCGTGCCTGGGCTCAGGACAATTTCGCTGAACGGTTCGACCTGGTTGATGGCCAGCTGTTTCAGTCGAATCAATTCCAGCATGGCCAGGAATGTGACCACCACTTCGGTCCGGCTGGTGCTGCCGGCGAAAAGTTCGGAAAACCGGATTTGAGTTCGGTTGCGCAGGACGTTCATGAGATGCTCGATTTTTTCGCTGACGGTCCATCTGTCTTCAAAGACGTCGCGGGTTTCGGACGGTTTGTTGAAGCGTTTGAGCACCGCGCTGACCGCACTGATGAGGTCGTAGAGTGTAACTTCGGGCTTGAGGTTCCTGGGTTCCGGGGGGAGCTCCGGTTTGCCGGGCTGACGAGGGAACGAGTTGAAGCGCCGGATCTCCCAATCCTGCAGTTCTGCGGCTGCGTCCTTGAACTTCTTGTATTCCACCAACTGGCGGATCAAATCCCACCGTGGATCTTCGATGTCTTCTTCGGCTTCGGTGGCAACCTGCTGGTCGATGGGGAGCAGTTCGCGGCTTTTGATGTACATCAGGGTGGCCGCCATCACGAGGAATTCGCCGGCCACATCGAGATCCATCTGGCGCATCGCCTCGATATATTCGATAAACTGGGTGGCGATCCGGGTCAGATTCACCTGATAGATGTCCACCTCCTCCTTTTTCACGAGGTAGAGAAGGAGGTCCAGAGGCCCTTCGAAGACCTCCTGTTGCACGTTGTTCTCAGTCATTAGGCGTTGTTCGGGGCTTCAGACCCCATAAAACCGTCCGGCAGAATACCGAGTCCCTCCCCGCTTTGGCAACGTTATAGAGTCGTTTGCAGCGATTCCGCATGATGGGATGGATTTCTGGTTTGAGTGCGGATTTTCATTTTGAACCGGTGCGGGTTACCGCTGAACCTCGGGACCTGTTCTCCTGATTTGGGGTAGCTTCGCCGCCGAACGCGTCAGATGCAGTC
>JAIPJX010000204.1 GCA_021733945.1 Verrucomicrobiota bacterium
GCCCCACCGCCGAGGGGACGGGGAAAGGTAGCGCGAACCGTCCCGGTGAGCTTCCCCTGCATCGTAATCCGTGGTCCTCCGTGAAATCCGTGGTTAAATCCCCCTTCCCTGCAACCCGGCTCAGCGAGACGCTTCGCGCTACCCAAAAGCGGTAGAGGACTACCGCCGTCCAGGACGCTTCGCCTTGGTGGGGGGCGCGCACTAAACTTCGTTCGTCATCGACGAAGAATTCTGTCATGCACCCGAATGCCTTCGGCCCCGGAATAAAAACAAAACACCCCGATCCGACCCTTTCTGGGTCCGATCGGGGTGAAAAACATACCCGGGCAAACTTCCCGGAATTCAGCCCAAGCTAGTTGCGAAACTGAAGCGGTGCCTCCGCGTGCATCTCATCCGGACACGCCGAATTGGTCGGCGCATCGGCCTCCTGATTGCTGGGGGTCACCAGATTGTGGGCGAGCATAAACGCCTCCACCTCGTCCCCGCTCACATCGGGCAACATCCGCCCGTCGATCTCAACACACGGGCTCAGCATCTGACCGCTCTTCTCGATCATCTCCTGCCGCTGCATCGGGTCGTTGATAATGTCTCGGTCCTCAAAGGGCAGGTCGTATTTGCGCATGATCGCGCGGACACCCTGACTCCACCCGCAGGAGGGCTTCAAATAGGCAATAATTTTCGGTTTACTCATAGCAATCAAATCTTGTCACTAAGCTGCCACATTAAAGCCATTTGGCAATAAATTCCTTTCTGCTATCGTTCGCTCCCATGTCACTGCGCATTCTGGTTGTCCCGGATAAATTCAAAGGGACCCTCACCGCCGCCCAGGCGGCCCTCGCCATGGTCGACGGATGGCGCGCCAGCCGTCCCCACGACACATTGGAATCCATCCCCATGAGCGATGGCGGCGATGGTTTCGGCGATGTGCTCAGTCGCCTGTTCCAGGCGGCCCCGCAAACCACCCGGACCGTGGACGCGGCGCATCGCCCCCGGGACGGTCGCTGGTGGTGGGAACTCCGCGAACAGACGGCGATCATCGAGTCGGCACAGGTGGTTGGGCTGGCGCAGCTGCCTGAGAAGCAGTTTCACCCATTCGATCTCGACACGGCGGGTCTGGGGCCTCTGATCGAAGCGGCGACGAACCTTGGAGCCCGCCGTTGCCTCATTGGGATTGGAGGAAGCGCAACCAACGATGGCGGGTTTGGACTGGCACGAAGCCTGGGCTGGACCTTCCTCGACTCGAAAGATCAGGCCATCGAACAGTGGACCCGCCTCAACACCCTGCAGCGTCTTGTTCCCCCGGAGATTTCCCGATGGCCGGCCGACGTCACCGTAGCCGTGGATGTGCAGAATCCTTTGCTCGGCCCAACCGGTGCCAGCCGGATCTACGGCCCGCAAAAAGGCCTCACCGAGTCCGACATGCCGCATGCCGAACAATGCCTGGGCCAGCTCGCCCGAACCCTGGCATCCGCGTCCGGCCCCGGTCGAGACCCGAGTGTCCCGGGGGACGGAGCTGCCGGCGGCCTGGGCTACGGTCTTCGGAATTTCCTGGGAGCCCACCTTGAATCCGGGTTTGAACTCTTTCGAAAACATTCCCGGCTGGAAGATCGCATCCGGGAAGCCGATCTCATCCTGACGGGCGAAGGCTCCATTGATGCGTCCACGCGGATGGGAAAGGGGGTGGGCGAAATTGCCCTTCTGGCCAGGGAACACTCCAAGCCATGCATCGGTTTTGCCGGAGTCCTGGGGCCGGGATCGGACGACCTCTTCCATCGCCTCCACGCAATGACACCCGACCTTGCCGATGCGCAGGAAGCAACCCGAAACGCCGCCCTGTGGCTGAGTCGCCTGGTCAGACAGACCGCGGCAAACTGGCGCACAGACCTGGATTTCCAATAGAAAAGGCCGCGTCGGACAAAGCCGACGCGGCCGGTGAATTCATTCCGGGCGGCAAGCGCCCGGCGCTGCTAGGCTTTGGACTTGGCCGCTTTGGCGGCGGGTGCCGCGGCGTCCAAAAGGGCCGCTTGAGCCGCTGCCAAACGGGCAACCGGAACCCGGAAGGGCGAACAGCTCACATAGTTCAAGCCGATTGCATGGCAGAACGTCACACTGGAGGGATCGCCACCGTGCTCACCGCAGATGCCCAGTTTGATGTTCGGCCGGGTCTTGCGACCCTTCTTCACGGCAATCTCCATGAGCTGGCCAACACCAGTCGTGTCGAGCGTCGCAAACGGATTCTTCTTGAAGATCTCGTTCTCCGTGTAGGGCATGAGGAAGTTCCCCATGTCGTCGCGGCTGATGCCCATGGCCGTCTGGGTCAGGTCATTCGTGCCGAAGCTGAAGAACTCCGCCGTCTCCGCGATTTCGTCGGCCGTGAGGGCGCCGCGCGGGACTTCGATCATCGTTCCCACCATGTAGCCGAACTTCACCTTCTTCTCCGCCATGACTTCCTTGGCCACGCGGTGGATGATTGCGACCTGCAGATCCAGTTCCTTCTTGAACCCAACCAGCGGCACCATCACCTCGGGAGCGACTTTGATGTTCTTCTTCACCACGTCGGCCGCAGCTTCAAAGATCGCGCGCGCCTGCATTTCCGTGATCTCCGGATAAGCAATGCCGAGACGACAACCACGGTGGCCGAGCATCGGATTGAACTCGTGGAGTTGCTCCACGCGGTGCTTCACTTTCGCCGGGCTCACGCCGATTTTCTTGGCAAGTGCGGCCTGCGCTTTCGCGTCGTGCGGCACAAACTCATGCAAGGGAGGATCGAGCAGGCGAATCGTCGCCGGCAGGCCTCCGAGCGCCTTGAAGATCCCCGTGAAATCCTCGCGCTGATACGGAAGGAGCTTCGCGAGCGCCGCCTTGCGGGCTTCGACCGTCTCGGCAAGGATCATCTCGCGAACCGCGTCGATGCGGTCGCCCTCGAAGAACATGTGCTCCGTGCGGGTCAGCCCGATTCCCTGCGCGCCAAAGGCGATCGCATTCGCGGTCTGCTCCGGATTATCCGCATTCGTGCGGACCTGCAGCTTGCTCGCCTTTCCGCACCATTCCATCAGCGTGACGAAAGACTTGTATTTCTCGGTCTTCTGCGCCGCTTTGTTGCCCTGCAGCATGCCCAGCACGATGGAGGACGGACCCGTCTTCAGCTTGCCGCCGTAGATTGTGCCGGCCGTGCCGTCGATGCTCAGGCTATCCTTGCCTTCCTTGAAGGTCTTGCCCGCGATCGTCACCGTCTTCTTGTTGTAGTCGATCGCCACCGTGCTCGCTCCGCAAATGCAGACCTTGCCCATCTGACGGGCCACCAGCGCGGCATGCGACGACACACCGCCCTTTGCGGTCAAAATACCCACCGCAGCGATCATGCCCCGCAGATCTTCCGGCGACGTTTCGTTGCGCACGAGCAGGACTTGCTCGCCCCTCTCCGCGGCAGCCGCTGCGCGGTCCGCGTTGAGGTAAATGATACCCGATGCAGCACCAGGGCCTGCCGGCAGGCCGGATGCGAGGATCTTCGCCTTCTTCAGCTCGGCCAGATCGAAGTCCGGGGCCAGCAACTGCTCGAGCTGATCCGCCGGATTGCGGAGCACCGCCGTCTTCCAGTCGATCAGCTTCTCCTTCACCATATCCATCGAGAACTTCAGCGCCGCAGCAGCCGTGCGCTTGCCATTCCGCGTCTGCAGCATGAACAACTTGCCTTCCTGAATCGTGAACTCCACGTCCTGCACATCCTTAAAATGTTTTTCCAGGATCGCGCGAACCTTCATCAGCTCCGCGTAGGACTTCGGCATCACCTTCTTGAGCTTGATCACCGGCTCCGGAGTCCGCACACCCGCCACGACGTCCTCGCCCTGTGCATTGATGAGGAACTCACCGTAAAACTCATTCTCCCCGTTTGCCGGGTTCCGCGTGAAGGCAACACCGCTGCCGGACGTCTCCCCCGTGTTCCCGTACACCATCGCCTGCACATTCACCGCAGTACCCCATTCCGCCGGGATGCCATATTTGCGGCGATACACAATCGCGCGATCATTCATCCACGAGCCGAACACCGCTCCCGCCGCACCGCGGAGCTGATCCCAGGGATCGGTCGGGAAGCTCTTCCCGGTGCGCTCCTTCACCAGCGCCTTGAAGCGGGTGACCAGTTCCTTGTAATCATCGACCGTCAAGTGGGCGTCGTCCACCTGCTCCTCGTGGTGGTCGTGCTTCAACTTCTCGATCACGGATTCAAACGGATCGTGATCCTCGCCTTCGCGCTTCTGCACCCCCATCACCACATCGCCATACATCTGGATGAAGCGGCGGTAACAATCCCACGCGAACCGCGGGTTTTTTGTCGCCCGCTCCAGCGCCTGCACCGTGTCGTCATTCAGGCCCAGGTTCAAAATCGTGTCCATCATGCCGGGCATCGAATCCCGGGCGCCGGACCGCACCGCCACCAGCAGCGGAAACCCTGTCGAGTCACCGAACTTGTAGCCCATGATCTTCTCCATGTTGCGGACACCGGCCTCCATCTCCGCCTGCAGCGTCGGCGGATACGTCTGGTTGTGCTTGTAGAAATACGTGCACACCTCCGTCGTCACCGTGAACCCCGCGGGCACCGGCAATCCGATGCGCGTCATTTCAGCCAGGTTCGCCCCTTTGCCGCCCAACAACGGCTTCATCGAGCCATCGCCATCAGCCTTTTTGTTTCCAAACACATAGACGTACTTCGACGCCTTACCAGATGCTTTTGCCATATATAATTACAAATCCTTCAGTAACGGGAGGTTTTTCGATCGGAGAATCCGTTAAACCGAGCGGGGAGTGTATCAAACACCGCCCCCCTGTCAACGGACGATTTTTGTACCAAAGCGGCCCAACCCGGATAAGACAGGCTCACCGGGACACTTCACGCCACTGCCACTCGGTTAAGCTCCCCGGATGTCCTCGATGTCCATTGCTCGCTGCTTGCAGTGGAGCTGATTGAGATCCTGATTGAGCGGCAGTGGGGTTCTCTCGCGGAGCGCAAGGGAAATTTCCATCCCGGTTGAAAACTTGAAACCCTTCGCCCCCGCAGACCCGCCGCCCTGTGGACTGCGGCGGCAGAGCGCAGCGCCGACGCCGCTTTGCCCATACCCGACAAAAAACGACAGGGCCGCCCGTTCCGGTTTCAAAAAGGACGTGGTTCCGGACCGTCCTACCGCACGCCCGCTTTTTTGGCGGCATCCGGGTCGATGGCGGCCAGGGCACTGAACGCCGCTCGGGAAAGCTTTCCGGATGTCTCGCGGGCCACCTCCAGCAACGGCAGGATCGCCGGCGTTGCGTTGGTTCCGATCTCGGCCAGCGCTTCCACAGCCAACAATCGCACCTCTTCATCCGAATCCTTCAAGGTGGCAATCAACGCCCCCAGCTCCTCAGCGGAAAGATGGCTGGCACTCGCGAGCACCCTTGCCGCGTAGCCACGAACACGACTGTCCGCATGCTTGAGATTCTCCACCAGCAGGGGCACCAACACCACAGAATTGGTGGCATCCAACTTCAACCCGGCTTCCACCCGCTCCCTTACGGAAGCATCCTCGTGCTTCAGGGCACCCCGCAGCACCTCGAACGCCTTCGGCCCGAGTTCCGCCAGTGCGTTCGCCGCAATCGAACCCGACTCTCCATCCAGCAGATCGGAAAGCACCGGAATGGCGGCATCCCCCAGCGCCTGGAACCCGGCAATCGCGCGTTCCTGCTGCTGTTTGCCTGCGTCCGGCGAAGCCGCCGCCTGCCGCCTGGACAACGTCGCCTGGGGGCTCAACATGCGCATCAGATTCGGCACGATGTTGGTGCCCATCTGACGGATCGCTTCATTCGCCCCCGCACGCTGCTGCTCGGAGGCATCGGCATCAAATCCGGCAAACCATTGGCTCAGCCGTTTGCCCTGGTATCGGGGCTCCTGGGAACGCTGTGTAAACAGGCTGATGACCACCACCGCGCCTATCAAAATGGCCGGGAGTTTCCAACGCGACGCCGCTTTTTTTTTCATCGCTGGATCCACGGGCACAACTCATTCAAAGTATTGTTCATCACCCCTGGACTATTCGTGCCGCAATGGGTTTTGCCAATTCAAATCACTCGCCCCCAATCCCTGCGACGCCCTTCCGCCCACCCGTCCTCCCCTGCTCCACAAGCCCGCATCAGAGCCTCACCAATTCCTCCTTCAAATAGGCCCGTCGTTCACGAATAAACTGTTTGATCTCCTCGATTCCACCCTGCCGCTCCAGGCCGAGCCGGAAACCACGGCAGCAAGCGTCTCGACGAAGTCCCTGGTTCGTACCGGTTTGAAAAGCACGCTTGCGACGCCGAACTCGTTTTCGAGCTCCTCCGTATCGGTTTCCAGCATTCCGGTGAACACGATCAGCGGGATCCTCGGAAACAGGCTCCTTAAGACAATGAGATACTCCAAACCGTTCATTCCCGGCATGTCGATATCCGAGACGATCACCGCCGGTTGTTCGGGCATTGTCCGGAGCATCCGGACAGCCTCGGCACCATGGCTGGCTGTTACCACGCGAAAGTTGCGGTCTTCGACCACCTTCGAGAGCACGCGACGGATGCTTTCTTCATCATCCACAATCAGGATCAGTTCGCCCCCACCCCGGAAACGGCTCGCTGCGTTTTCGACAGTACTCAGGATGCTTCGTCCAGAATCAACGGGAAGAAACACTTCGATCTGGGTCCCTTTCCCCGGGACGCTTTCGATTCGAATGAAACCACCATGATCCCTGACGATCCCGAGTGTGGCCGACAATCCAATGCCAGTCCCCTGCTCCCTGCCCTTGGTCGTAAAGAACGGATCGAAAACCTTGCCAAGCACCTCCGGTTCGATGCCACACCCCGTGTCCTGAACCCGAATCCGAACGTGTGGGCCCGCCTTCGGGACTCCCACGTATCCCAGCTCATCCAGATTCGTGACTACTTCAACCGCCTCCATGCGCAACAGGCCTCCGTCCGGCATCGCATCCCGGGCATTGACTGCGAGATTCAGGAGAATCTGATGGATTTGGGTTGAGTCCATCAGAACAGGACTCAGTCCTTCCGCATGGAAAACCTCCACTTCAATCGACTTCGGAAATGTCTTTACCACCAATGCCCGCAATTCATTCAGGAGAGCGGCAATGGAGTGCACCACACGCCCCTGCCCGTCACCCTTGGCAAAGGAGAGCAACTGCCGAACCATCTCCGATCCACGCGTGACCGAAGTGTCAATCAGGTCCACCCATTCCTGGGCGAGATCTGGAAATTCCTCCTTCAGGAAATCCAAAGCCATCGTGACCGGCGAGAACGTGTTGTTCAAATCGTGGGCAATTCCAGCCGCGAGCATACCGAGACTTTCAAGACGCTGGTTTCGCAGGGCTTCGCGCCCTGTCCCCGAGTTCGCCCAAACCTTTCTGGCAGCAAAAACAACACAACGTCCGTCTTCGGTTTCCAGCGGGGCCAGCGACACGGTCACCTCGAAAACGGTTCCGTCCCGGCGAAGCGCGGCAACACCGGAACGGCGCAAGCCCATCGCCCGAGCCGCAGGATCCCGCATATACTCACGCCTTTGTTCAACATGCAGGGCTCGGAGATTTTCCGGAATCAGGACTTCGACGGCCTGTCCCACAAGCTCGGATCGCGACCAGCCAAACATCACTTCGGTCTGATGGTTCACCCTCAAAATCTTGCCGGATCCATCCGCGATGATCAGCCCATCGTCCGAGAACTCGAACAGATCCCGAAAAAGATCACGCGCCCGCGCAAGCGCGGCTCCCGACTCCTCCGACGCCGCGACACCTTCAGGCCCGGCCGTTTCGTTTGCTGCGTGACCCGGCTCGTCCTCCGTGAACCCACCTCCGGGCACCTCCTCGTGCTCGCTCTCGCAAGGGTGTGGTTGAACGTTCGGCGAGGATTCCCCTGCACCCTGCACCCTGCACCCTGCACCCTGCACCCTGCACCCTGCACCCTGCACCCTGCACCCTGCACCCTGCACCCTGCACCCTG
>JAIPJX010000205.1 GCA_021733945.1 Verrucomicrobiota bacterium
GGGCCTCACCAACAGCCTACCGGTGCGCGGCACCACCGCCTCGCGGCGTCTGCTCCAGGTTGGATCGCTGGTTGCGGTCACAAACGACACCCTCGACGTGTCGCTGATCGAGCCCACAGATACCACCGGAATCCTCCGACGCTGCTCCACCGGCGTGGGAAGGGGGTGGCGTGGAGGAGCGCCCACGGGGCACCTCCGAAGATCCGCCCGGACCGCCTTCGCGGTTCCGCGGGGAATCCAGAAATTGAAAGGATTCCATCACCACACCCAGCTTTGTCCGCTTCTGCCCGGACTGCTTGTCCTCCCAGGAATCGAGCCGAAGCCGGCCCTCCACCATGAGCGGACTGCCCTTCTTGATATATTGACCGAGGGTTTCGGCCTGTTTACCGAAGGAATCGACGTCGATGAAGGTCACTTCCTCCTTCATCTCACCCGAAGCGGTGTCCCGCCACGAGCGATTGACGGCAAGTCCGATCTTGGCGATCGCCACACCCTTTGGGGTGTATCGCAACTCGGGATCGCGCGTCAGATTGCCGATCAGAATAACTTTGTTGTAACTCGCCATGGTTAGGCTGCCGCAACCTCTTGGGGAGCTCCGGCCAGAGTAAACAGAACGCGAAAGACATCTTCGTTGAGCGCGAAACGCGACTGCAACTGGGTGACCAGCTCTGTTTTCGCCTCAAATATCACATTCACGTAAAATCCGGAAGTGTATTTCTTGTCAGCAATCCTCGAAAACGCGCGCTTGTCCATCTTCTGAACGGTTTCGACCTTGCCTCCTGCCATTCCAATTTCAGCCGCAATTTTGTCGATGGTCTCCTTGATCGCATCTTCTTTGCCGGCCGTATTTAATATGAACAAACCTTCGTATTTTTTCACTTAGCTTTCCTGTTCTGTCGGGGGATTGATTTCGATCGCCCCATTAAAATCATTCATCGCCTTCCCAGGCCCATCCGTTGCCCAACATTCCATCTGCTTCACCGCCCGGTCAAGCACCCTGTTCAGGATTCCCTGTTCCCCAGGCTGAAACCGACCCAGCACATGACCCGTGATTTCCCGGACCTGCCCCACCGGCTGACGTCCGATCCCGATTCTCAACCGCGCATACTCGCGGCCCACCCCGCTCTGCTCCACCGATTCGAGCCCGTGATGCCCCCCACTGCCGCCGGATTTCCTCATCCGAATCTCCCCCAGAGGCAAATCCGCATCGTCCACCACCACCAGCAACCGGTCACCCGAAATCTTGTAAAAGTCCGAAAGCGCACGAACCGCCCTGCCACTGCAGTTCATAAAGGTTTGAGGCTCGCAACACAGCACCCGACGCCGTCTCACCGTGACCCAGGCCACCCGGCTCTCAAACCGACCTTCCGTCTTCCACCCACCCTGTTGCCGCTCAGCGAGCAACTCCAGAGCCATAAACCCAACATTGTGCCGCGTCTGCGCATATTCGGAGCCCGGATTTCCGAGCCCCACGATCAGCCGCAGCGAATCCATCTCGCGGAAACGTCACGCGGGCGGTCAATCCGTCACCCCCCGCCCGGTCGCCTTACTTCTTCCCGCCCTTGGCAGTTTCTTTCTTTTCCTTGATCATCTCGGGCTGCGTGGCGACTCCACCAGCGGCAGCTTCCGCCTCTTCCTGGGCCGCAGTGCGTGAACCGGCCACGGACAGAACAACAATCTTCGGATCAGCCAAGACCTCCACGCCAGGATCCAACTTCAAATCGCTCACGTGAATCGTCTGACCAACCTCCATGGCAGACACGTCCACCTGAAGAACCTCCGGCAAATCCTTGGGAAGCGCGCGCACCTTGATCTTGAACAGGACGTGCTCCAAAACACCGCCACCGGTCTTGACCCCTGCCGGCTCACCCACCGTTTCCACGGGAACAACGAGAGTCACCTTCTCGGTTTCGATCACTTCATGAAGATCGATATGCAGCATGGTGCCACGCAACGGATGATGCTGCACGTCCTGCACCAATGCCAACCGCTTGGGTTTGGGGTCTCCCTCGACGGAAAGATCAATCAACAGATTTTCGGTGACGGAATGAAGAATCAGACGTTCGAGGTCCTTGAGATTCAATTCAAGGCTCTGGGGCGGATTGTGCTGCCCGTAAATCACAGCCGGGACCCGGTTGTTTCCACGAACCTTTTTCAACCCCGTGCGCCTGCTGTTGGTCCGAGGATACGCAGTCAATGATACAGATTTCATCGTTCAAATAAAAATAACAAACCCGGGCGAACCAACGGTTTAATCCGTTCGCCCACCCTTAAATTCAAACAGCGAGGTCACCGACGAATTGCAGTGAATTCGTTTGATGGCTTCGCCTAGTAACCCAGCGACCGACAAGGTCGTGATTGAGACCCCGTCAATCACAGGGCGCTGAACAGTATCAGTCGTGATCAGTTCGTCAATAACTGATTTTCGAAGTCTTTCGATTCCCATGTCATTCAGGATCGAATGGGATACGCAGGCCAGTATCTTCCTGGCACCCTTGCGCTTAAGGAGCGCTGCCGCAGTCGTGAGGGTGCCCGCCGTCTCGGTCAAATCATCCACCAGCAACACCGTTTTACCACGAATTTCACCAATCACGGTCATCGACTCAATTTCCGAAGCGCTCTTCCGCCGTTTCGCAACAATCGCCAACCCCGCTTCCATGACCTGCGAATAGGCATGCGCCATCTTCAAACCTCCCACGTCCGGACTCACCACCACCAGATTCGGAAGTTGTTTGGTTTTCAAATACTCATACATCACCGGGGCCGCATACAGATGATCCACAGGGATATCGAAAAAACCCTGAATCTGCTGGGCATGCAGGTCCATCGCCAGCACCCGGCTCGCTCCGGCTGCCACCAAAAGATTTGCCACCAGCTTGGCCGTGATCGGCACCCGCGGACGATCCTTCCTGTCCTGCCGCGCATACCCGTAAAACGGCAACACCGCCGTGATCCGCGACGCACTGGCCCGCCGAAGGGCATCCATCATGATGAACATCTCCATCAAATGATGGTTCGTCGGCGGCGATGTCGATTGCAGGAGGAAAACATCCTCACCACGCACGTTCTCTTCAATCCGCACAAACGTCTCCCCGTTCGGGAACGCGCTCACGGTGCACTTGCCAAGTTCAATGCCGATGGACTCAGCGATGTCCGTGGCCAGGGGAATATTGGAGGTGCCGGCGAAAATCTTCACACTAGAAAATTGGCTGCGCTGAAAAATAAAAAATCCGCTTTCAATGGTGAATGGCCATCCAGCGGAAGACATCCAAACTCTACCAACCTAACCCCTCCAGGCAAGCTGAATCTCAGAAATCATTTACCCCCACTCCGGACGACTCGTTTGAATCTCCACCCGCGGAACATGCCTCCCCCCCCGTCTCTCCCGATATTGTGCTCACCATAACAAAATTTTGACGGTTGACGCCCCAGCCTCTCGACTTAAAATTCCTCATGCATACCACCATCTCCGCAGATCAACTCCGGACGCTCCTCAACGACACGCGCATCGCCATGAGCGAACAGCCGTGGATTCAGGCCACAGACGATCAGAAGCACGAGGTCATGGTACCCCACGGGAAAATGGAGGCCCTGGAACGTCTCCAGCACGACGAATGGGTGTTTATTCCCGTCGTGCGCACCCAGAAAAAACCAGGGTCCCTGCTCGAGCACGGGTTCGAGATTCACCGACGTGCCAGCGGTTGGGAAGTCCACACCGCAGTGCTTGAAACAAACGGCAATAAACTCGCCAGGATTCACGAGGAGTCCGCCCGCAACCACGCGGTAAACGCGGAACTCGAGAAACTCAGACTGGTGGTGGGGGAAAAGAGCTGACCCGCCAGCCACCCCCCGCCACGGCTAGAGCGACCAACCGGCCCGGTAGCGATGCTGAATAAACGCGTCGGCCTCCGGGCAGTTGGCTGCGATCAGTTTCGCAGTGTTCCAATCGATTTTTTTTCCAGCCCGGAACGCCACATTCCCCAGAAGGGCTGTCTCGGTCAACGGACCCGAATAGTCGAATGCGCAGGTCGTCGGCCCGCCGGTTTTGCAGGCCTTGATCCACTCGAGGTGATGCCCGATCGAATCTGGAATAAATGGCTCCGGCCGCTTGAACCCTTCAAAATCTTTTTCAGGCAACAGGCGATTCCGACCATAATCCGCCAGAATCTGCCCTTTCTCGCCAATAAACAGAACTCCGCTCCCCCACTTGGCGGCCTCCTCCGCAGGCAGATCCAGCTCCGGTCGCTTTCCACCATGATACCAGGTGAGGGTCACCGGCGGTTTGTCAGCTCGGGCTGCGTGTTCGTAACGAACCACCAACCAGGGCGGCGTCGAGTGCGGGTGCACGGCCGGTCCATCCACCACTTCCGCCGAAACCGGCGTGCGCAGATCCAGGGCCCAATGCGGGAGATCCATAAAATGACAACCAAAGTCTGCCAGTGCGCCTCCGCCAAAAGCCCACCAGTTGCGCCATTTGAACGGTGCATACTCCGGGCTGTAGGGCTGGTAAGGGACAGGCCCCAGCCAGAGATCCCAATTGAGAGTCTCCGGCACCGGCGGCGTGTCGGTCGGCGCGTCCGCTCCGCCGTAGGTTGCCGCCACCCAGACATGCACCTCGCGAATGGCACCAATCGCACCGGATTGCACCAGTTCCACGGTGCGACGGTAGTTGTTTCCGGCATGGATCTGTGTTCCGATCTGCGTGACCCGCCTCTGCTCCCGGGCCAGATCCTGAATGACACGCGCTTCGGAGATCGTCCGCGTCAACGGCTTTTCGCAGTACACGTGCTTCCCGCTCCGCAGAGCCGCAGCCGCAGCCACGGCGTGCGTGTGATCCGGAGTCGCAATCACGATCGCGTCCAAATCATTCCGATCGATCACATGGCGGAAATCCTCATACATCCAGGCCCTGGGATGCTTCAGTGCCGCGGCTGCCAGACTCCCGCTGTCCACATCGCAAATCGCGACAACATTCTCGCCACTGACCGCTTCGAGATTCGCTGCGGCCCGACCGGCCACGCCAATCATTCCTATGTTGAGCCGATCATTGGCACCGAACATCCGGGCGCGGGTCGGCTGGCCGATCCAGCAACCCGCGGCGGCGGTCAGGGTGGCACGTTGAAGAAAGGCGCGTCTGGTTAGCTTTGTTTTCATAAGATGTTCCGGGTTCGATCACGTTACGGGATGGGAAGAAACTGGACGCTCACCGGCTTGGAGGCCTTCAGTTTCTGCCCGGTTGGTTCAAGCTTTCCGGACTCCTGATCAATCGTGAACACGACGATGGTGTCCGAATCCTGATTGGCCGCCAGCAGGAATTTCCCACTGGGATCAATGCCAAAACTGCGGGGGGTTTTCCCACCCGTTGATTTATGCTCCACCACCTTCAGGTGCCCGCTCTCCGAATCGATGGCGCAAACGACGATGCTGTCGTGCCCCCGGTTGGAGCCGTAGAGAAAGCGACCACTGGGATGCACAAAAATTTCGGCCGTGCTGTAACCTCTGCGCAGCCTGCCGGGAAGGGTCGACAGGGTCTGGGTCTCCTTCAAAACACCCTTCTCCGGATCGTAGGAAAACGCCGTGATCGTGCACAGCATCTCGTTGATCACATACGCACGATGGCCCTCCGGATGAAATGCGAAATGACGGGGACCTGATCCCGGCTTGACGGCGGCATACGGAGGGTCATTCGGAGAAAGGGATCCCGTCTTGGCGTTGAATCGATAGACGAAGATCTTATCCAGACCAAGATCCGGCACGAAAGCGAACCGGTTGGCGGCATCCAGGTAGATTCCGTGCGCGTGAGGGCCTGTCTGGCGCTCGGAGTTGACGCTCGAGCCTTCGTGCTGCACAAAGGCCGTTGGATCCCCCACCTGCCCGGACTCGAGAATCGGCAGCACCTCCACACTTCCCCCACCGTAGTTGGCCACCAGAACATGGTTCCCCTCCGCATCCACCACGAGGTGGCACGGACCACCTCCTCCGGAAGCTTTGGGATTCAGGAAATTCAACATCCCGGTCGTCGGGGTTACGGAAAACGCGCTGACAACTCCGGTTGGTTTGCCTCCAAAACCCGAGATCTCGTTGACCGAATAGAGGTATCGACCGTTCGGATGAAGCGCCAGAAACGAAGGGTTCATGGTCTCACCAGCCAACCCCTCCGAGGTCAGCTCCCCGGTCTCCTGATTCATGCGAAACAGGTAGATCCCCCTGCTCTCCCCACCCGTGTAGGTGCCCACATAAACAAAACTTTCGTGGCTGGCTTTTGGTTTCACGGCGGTGGGATCCGCAGCCCCTGCAACACAGGCCCCCGCGATGACCGCCAGGACCAATGCCCGAACGGCGGAGCAAATTTGATTCTTCATGGGCTTATCAAACAGATGCCGGGGCGAAATTCAAGAATCTTCACAAGGATGCCTTTCGCGGATCCGATGTCCGCCCGAGGGGAAACTCTGTGCGCATTCTGTTGAACTTCCCGGATCACTGTGCTCTAGTACCCCCCGAATGACCGCCAACGAGCGACAAAAGCCAGCTCCGGTGAGTCCGGAACGCACAGAATGAAGCTTATGCAAATGACAACAGAAGAAAGCACGATCGTACGCAAAACCAAAGAACTCTGCCAGGCAATGCTTGAGGAACCAGAGTTTCTGGAGATTCGCCAGAGGCTCGACTCATTCATCGCCAACGACGAGGCCAAGTCCCAATACCAGAATCTCAGCGAAAAAGGAGAATACCTCCAGCACAAGCAGCAACAGGGAGTCGAGTTGACGCCTGAGGAGATATCCGAATACGAAACGCAGCGGGAGGCGTTCATGAAGAACCCGATTGCCCGCGGATTTCTCGCAGCCCAGGAAGAGATGAACAAGGTGCAGCAATCGGTCTCCGAGTATGTGAGCAAAACGTTCGAGCTCGGACGGGTGCCAACAACCGAAGATCTCGATTCCGGCTCCTGCGGTCAGGGCTGCGGATGCCACCACTAGGCGATTGCCCGCCTATCACGAATTGAGAGCCTTGAGGGATCGCCCCCCAACGCTCTTCGTTTGCCACCGCTCCGCCGGTTCAGCTGTAATAGTTGCCGGCGATGTAGTTCTCCATCTGCTCGAGGGCCACGTTCTGCGCTGAGATCACCCAATTGACCAGGTCTCCGATCGAGACCACTCCCAGAATCTTGTCACCCTCCAGAACCGGCAGATGCCGGACACGGCGTTCCGTCATCAACCGCAGGCACTCCTCCACCGTGTGACCCGGCCCGACCGTCACGACCGGTGTGGACACAATTTCACGAACGGCAATGGTTTTCGATGACTTGCCCTTCAAAGCCACCTTCCTTGTATAGTCGCGCTCGGACACAATCCCGATCAGTTTGTCATCCGCTGTCACCAGCAATGAGCCGATGTTCTTTTCAGCCATCAGCGTGATCGCATCAAACACGGTTGTTTCCGGAGAAACCGACCAAAGTGGGGAGACTTTGGCCTTAAGTATCGAATCAATGGTACCAGAGATCATCATACGTCATCCTCCTCATGGATTTAGCGTCATCGTTCCTTGATGCCAGCGCTCGCAGGCAACCGCGAACAACAGCGCCGGGAAAATTCCGATTGGTCCACAAGTCTTTTGATTAGGGCATTTGAATGCCTGTTTTCCAAGCCGGGGGTTCACCCTGCGACACTACAACAATTGCCAACCCGCTGACCAGCGAATTCGGCGCAGTGCAGAGCTCCCGGGTGCATGACAGAATTCTTCGTCGATGACGAACGAAGTTTAGTGCGCGCCCCCCACCAAGGCGAAGCGTCTTGGACGGCGGTAGTCCTCTACCGCTTTTGGGTAGCGCGAACCGTCCCGGCGAGCCGGGTCGCAGGGAAGGGGGATTTAACCACGGATTTCACGGAGGACCACGGATTAAGATGCAGGGGAAGCTCACCGGGACGGTTCGCGCTACCTTTCCCCGTCCCCTGGGCGGTAGGGCGAAGCGTCTCGCTGAGCC
>JAIPJX010000020.1 GCA_021733945.1 Verrucomicrobiota bacterium
TCGCTGAGCTGGGGTTGATCGGGAGGGTGGGTTGCAGTGGAAGCTCACCGGGACGGTTCGCGCTACCTTCCCCGGTCCCCCGGGGGTAGGGCGAAGCGTCCTCGCTGAGCCGCGCAACTCACTTTCGCTCAACCGCTTGTCGGCTCACCGGGACGGATTCGCCCCACCCTCCGAATAGCTTAAACGAATGGCCGTGGGGCGAGTGGTAGCCGATTGGTTTCCCGTGAGAACGATCGCGTCCGTCCTGCTCCGATCCGTTCTGATGCCGGCCGGGTTTGAAATCCGATCCCCCTGGGATTTTTTTCCTGGCCTGATGTTCGCTCTTGGCGTTTGGACCCGGGCTGGAGTAGAATGGGCCCACATGAAACGCATTTTAATTACATTGTCGGCAATGGCTCTTCTGGGTGGTTCTGCTTTGGCAGCGGATTCGGAAGAGGGTTTTGTCTCCATGATGGATGGCAAGACGTTCAAGGGATGGAAAAAGGCGAAGGAAAACGAGGATACCTGGAGCGTGAAGAACGGAGAGTTCGTGGCGTTCGGATCGCGTTGCCATCTCTTCTACGTGGGTGATGAAAAGCCCTTTAAGAATTTCCATTTCAAGGCGGAGGTGATGACCAAACCCGGTTCCAACGGCGGGATCTACTTCCATACCAAATACCAGGAGCGGGATTGGCCGCGTCAGGGCTTCGAGAGCCAGGTGAACTGCACCCATGGCGACTGGATCAAGACCGGAAGCCTTTATGGCATCGTGAATGTGGGGCACGCCTTCAGCAAGGACAACCAGTGGTGGACCCAGGAAATCATCGTCAAGGGAGACACGGTCACGGTGAAGGTGGATGGTGTCACCGTGCTGGAGTATCACGAGCCGGCCGGAGCGCAGCCGGGCGAGTTTACCCGCAAGATCGATCAGGGAACGTTTGCGCTGCAGGCGCATGATCCCAAGAGCGAGATTCACTACCGAAACATTCGGGTGAAGCGCCTGGACTGAGCCCCCCGAGCTTCGCCGCGGCAGGCTTCCGATCGACCTGCCGCGGATGCCCCGGTGCCATGGTTTGTATCGGTCTCATTTTTGACGCAGGAAAATCCGTCATCTTATGAAAATGATACGCATCCTGGCCTGGCTGACCGCCGCGTTGGTTCTCACGGGCACGCTGAACGCTGCGGAGCAAAAGCCCTATCCTTTCTTTCCGTTCTGCATCGACTGGCACGATTCGAAGAAACGGTCCTTTGAGGAGCAGGCCGGCATGCTCACCGATCTCGGTTACGACGGTGTTGGACACATCTACCTGGAAAAGGTGGAAGAACGCCTGAAGACACTGGATGAAGCCGCCTTGAGGTTGTTTCAGATCACGATGGTGGTGGATGTCGGACCGGGCAGGGCACCCTACCCATCAGGCTTCAGGGAGGTGCTGGAGCTGGTCAAGGGACGTCAGGTGCAGTTTTGCCTGATCGTGAACGGGGTAAAATCTTCCGATCCGTCGGCTGATCCGCACGCCGTGGAGATCCTGCGGGAGATGTCCAATCTGGCGGAGGGTTCCGGAGCGCAGTTGTTGCTTTATCCGCATCAGGGTTCCTGGATCGAGCGACTTGAAGACTCCATGCGTGTTGCGGATAAAGTGGACCGGGCGAACGTGGGCGTGATGTTTAATCTCTGTCATTGGCTGCGTGTGGATCAGAGCCGCGATCCCACATTGCTGCTCAAGGAGGCCATGCCGCGGCTCTGGGCCGTGTCGATTTGCGGTGCTGACACCTTCGACGAAAAGCCCGGTTGGGATCGCTACATTCAGCCGCTCGGCCAGGGCTCGTTCGACGTCGGCGGTTTACTCAAAATACTCAAGCAGGTTGGTTATCGAGGTCCAATCGGTCTGCAATGCTACGGCATTGGCGGTGACGCCCGCGAACACCTGGCGGATTCAATGGCCGCCTGGCGCGTGCTGAGCGGGAATCTCACAGAATGACCATGGGCGGGTCCGGACGGAACGGTTTGCCTTCACGGGTGGTGTCGTCCTGACATGGCAGAATCCAGCGCGGGAGTTCCGCGTTTTGAAAACGTTGGTGCCGCCGGAAAATCCGGTCCCCCGCGGATCTCAGTTCGAGGAAAGATCGTCGGGAGACTGCGCCAGAAGTTGGAAGAGGCCCCCTTTTTCCCTGAGGATCTCCCTCCACATATCGTCCGGTTCCTCTGCAAAAACCCTGTTCAAGTCGGCGGCGTGGCAGATCCACGCTTTTCGGAGCATTTCGTCCTCGAGTTGTCCCGCGCCCCACCCGGAGTATCCCGTGAAGACCCTGAGTTTGTTCGTGGGCAGGAGGGATTCACTGATTTCGATGAGCGTCTCGAGTGAATGCCCAAGACTGATGTTCGCCATTACATTGGCATCGGGCAAAAAGGAATCGGAGTGGAGGTAACTCAGGGCCGTGGGCTGGACCGGACCGCCGATCTGGACGAGAATGTCCGCCAGAGACTCAGGCAGATCTTCGATGAGCATTTCCCCGAGCCGGTTGTCCGTGGTGCGATTCAGGACCAGACCGAAGGCCCCGGCGGGATCGTGCTGGCAGATCAGCACAACCGAACGGTGGAAAAAAGAGCCGCTCAAAAGCCCGCTGTCGAGCAGCAGTTGCCCCTGCAAAGATTTAAACGGTTCTGGCGCACTCACAACGTTTGTAATCTGCAACAAGCTTGCGTGTCTGACAATACCGATTAACTTGGGAACATGCTAAAAGCCTGTTTGGTTTTTTTGTTCGTTGCAACCCTTCTCACCGCCGGCTGCAAAAGCCACTCGGGAAGTCGGGAGTTTATACCGCGCAAAGGCTGGGTGCCCAATTAGACTTGGTTTCCCCCGGGGTTTAAGTCCCGGCTCCACACGTCGGATGGAAAAATGCCCCACGAATCCGGAAGCTCGCCGCGCGGAATTCAGAGCTGGTTGAGCCGCGTTTCGGGTCCGGTCCTTGACAGGATCGACCTGCACGTTGAAGGTCCATGGGTCTCGAATCCGAAGCGAGACAAACCATGAACGATGCCGTCCCATGAACTTTCGATCTGAGCAAAAGGCCGCCGATGCGGTCCCGGCGTCGATCGAACAATTCACCGAAACCCGGTGGAGCAGGGTCATGTTGGCGGGGCGGGGAGATTCCGATCTCTCGCAGCAGGCGCTGGCAGCCCTTTGCACCCGGTATTGGTTCCCGATTTACAGTTTTATTCGGCGCAAGGGTTCGAGCGCTCACGATGCCCAGGACCTGACTCAGCAATTCTTCGCCCGACTTCTGGAAACGAACGCCCTGGCGAATGCGGACAGGACCAAGGGACGATTTCGCAATTTTCTCCTGGGGGCCCTGATTCATTTTCTTTCCAACGAGAGCCGAAAAGAACGGACGCAGAAGCGCGGTGGAGGCCAAAGCCCGGTCACGATCGATTTGAGCACGGGCGAGGAGCGTTATTTGACCGAGCCCGATCCGAATCTGACCCCTGAAGAGTGCTATGATCGCATGTGGGCGGCGACGCTGCTGGAGACAGCTTTCCAACGATTGCAGACCGAATTCGAGGAAGCCGGTCAGCAGTGCCGCTTTGATTGCCTGAAAACTTTCCTGGGGAAACACCAAACCAAGAAGGACTACGAGGAGGCTGCGGAAAAGTTGAACATGACCCCGAAATCGGTGCAAGGCACCGTCTTCCGGTTGAGACAGCGCTACCGCCAACTGGTTCGGATGGAAGTTGCGGAAACGGTGGTCATGACCGAGGAGATCGAACTGGAGCTCGCTCAACTGTTTCATTAGGTTTCAGCCGGATGATTCGCCTTGAATAACCATGCCGCAGTCCACGACATGTCCCCAGTGCGGCACCGAGTTGAAGGGGCGCGGGCTCGGTGGGCTGTGCCATCGCTGTGTCGGCAGGGGAGTGCTCGCGCCGGAGGACGGAACCGTGGAGACGATGAGCGAGGCGGACAGTGAAGCGAAGACTACGATCGTTCATAAAGAGCATGGAGGCACGCTTTCAGCGCCGCCGCGGAAGACAACTCCGGAGCTGGGGTCCGAACGTTACCGGTTGCTGAATCAGATTGGCGAAGGTGGGTTTGGCGAGGTTTACCTGGCGGAACAGGTCGAACCCGTCAAACGCCGGGTGGTCATCAAGATCCTCAAGCCGGGCATGGACAGCAAACAGGTGGTGGCCCGCTTTGAAGCGGAGCGCCAGGCGCTGGCCCTGATGGATCACCCTTACATCGCCAGGGTCAATGACGCCGGCATGACGGCAACCGGTCGGCCTTACTTCGTCATGGAGTGGATCCAGGGCATCAGGGTCACCCATTTTTGCGAACAACACCGCCTGCCCACGAGAGCCCGGCTCGAGTTGTTCATCAACATCTGCCAGGCCGTCCAGCACGCGCATCAGAAAGGGATCATCCACCGCGACCTCAAGCCCTCCAATATCATGGTCGTGCTGCACGAAGGCGTGCCTGTGCCCAAGGTGATCGACTTCGGGATTGCCAAGGCCGTGGGGGGGATGGACCTTACGGACAAGACCCTCTTCACCGGCCTGCAACAATTCCTGGGCACCCCGTCCTACATGAGCCCCGAACAGGCGGCGATGGGTGGAGTGGATATTGACACGCGCAGTGACATCTACAGCCTGGGCGTGCTGCTTTACGAATTGTTGACGGGACGAACCCCGTTTGATGCGAAGACCCTGCTGGATCGAGGCATCGAGGAATTGATTCTCACCCTCCGTGAGGTGGAGCCTCAGCGGCCCAGCACCCGTTTGAAAACCCTGGGTGCCGAAGAGCTCAACACTCTGGCCCGGCAGCATGGCACGGAGTCCGCCCAACTCAAGCATCTCGTCCGGGGGGATCTGGACTGGATCGTCATGATGTGCCTGGAGAAGGACCGGAACCGCCGGTACGAATCCGCCCATGGCCTGGCCATGGACATCCGGCGGCATCTGAGCTGCGAGCCGGTACTCGCCCGGCCGCCCAGCAAGCTCTATGAGTTTCAAAAGACGCTCCGACGTCACAAGGTTGGCTTTGCCGCCACCGCGGGGATCATCGTCGCACTGGCGCTCGGCATCTCGTTGGCGGTCTGGCAGGCGGCTCGAGCAACGCAATCCGAACGAGAGCAACGAGCTTTGCGTCAAGAAGCTGAATTCAACGCCTATGCGGCCGACATGAATCTGGCTTCTCGGGCGTATGCCGCCGGCGACATTGCCCGCGTGTGTGAACTCCTGGACAAACACAGACCTGAATCCTCGGAGACCCAAGATCTGCGGGGGTTCGAATGGTACCACTGGTGGCAGTCCACCCACCTCGATATCGATCGGGAGCCCCCGCGTGCGCCGCTGAACAGTCTGGCCATTTCACCCGACCGCCAACTTTATGCTCTTGGAAGCTACCCGGGGTGGGTCTCGGTCCGATCCACCCTCGACCACCGTGAGGTGACGCCAGCGATCGCCATTGGGGATGCCGGGAATGGTTCTCGTTGTGTTTTTTCTCCCGATGGAGGCTCCCTCCTCGTCTCGTCGGAGCGGCTGACGGTCTTCGATACCGCCACCTGGACTCGAAAAGACATAGCCGTTCCTGGAGGGGGGCGTCTTGATGCCCTGGCCTTCTCTCCCATTCAGTCGCGGATGGCTTCCGGGGGGGAGGGGGGCGGCATCGTTTTCTGGAATACCAAAACCTGGGAACCGGTCGGACAGTCGCTGGAACCTGGTGGTTTCGTGCGTGGCCTCACTTTCACGGCTGATGGCGCGAAACTGATAGCCGCCATGGATGACTCCAGGATCGTCGTCTGGGACCTGGCGAGGCGCGTTGTCGAGCGGACCTTGATCGGGCACTACAAAAGCGTTCGGAGCGTGGTCCACTCACCCACGGCCAACCTGTTCGCGACCGGAAGCAGCGATCAAACCGTACGGCTGTGGAATGACGACTTCGAGCTCCTGGGCACCTATGACGCCGATGCCCCCGTGTCGTTTCTGGAGTTTTCTCCCGAGGGTCAACAATTGCTCACCGGGACTTCTGTTGACAACTCTCTGCTGGTTTGGAACGTCGGGAGGCAGCCTCCGTCCTTGAGGCTGCTTCATGTCGTCAAGGGACACTCCAGAGCGGTCACTGGAGCCGCCTTCTTGTCGGCGACCAACACCGTCATGTCCATCAGCGAAGACGGATCCAGACTGACTTGGAACCTGTCCCGTTGCGAACCGTCGGTCTGGCTGGGCCAGATCCCCATGAAGGCTTCCGACTTTGCCAATCCCAGTCGATTGTCCTATGCCCACGAACAGAATGGACTATGGGTCACGGACCCGGAGGGCAAACGGCACTGGTCGAACCTCGACTCTCCAGGAGTTGGTGCTCCGCCCGATCCAGAGGAATTTCGCACTCTCGCCGTCACCGAGGACGGAGCCTTGCGTGCCGGAGCCACGGACGACGGCCACCTGGGCATCTGGGACACGCGCCGTGGTGAGGTTGTTGCCCGGCATCCGGCGCTGGCGGCCGAGGCGCGATCTGTGGTGGTGTTCTCGGGCGGCCCGACGGTGGTTTGGGGAACCCAGAACATCTTTCAGATCTGGAACATCAAACAGAACACCACCCGCACCTTCGGTGCTGTGATGCATGGTCTGCCTGATGTTTCGCCGCGCGGCGACCGTATGGGGTCACACGAATGGAGGACCAGCATGGTTTGGGATATCACAGTCGATCCCCCCCGTCGCGTCTGGCAGACAGAGGGTTGGGGACCAGAGTTTTGCACCGTCTTTTCTCCCGACGGTGATTTGGTGGCTGCCGCCAACTATAACAACACCGTGCGGCTGCTTGACGCAGAAACCGGCACCCTGGTCGGGACTTTGAAAGGCCATACCGCCGCGGTGCGTTCAGTGGATTTTTCACACGATGGACGGAGGATTGTGTCGGGTGGAGAAGACGGGACGGTGCGCATCTGGGACACACGGCGCGGCCAATTGCTCAGCAGCTTTGTGGGCCGCGACGGGACGATCAGTTCGGTCGCCTTTGCACCCGACGACAACTCGGTTGCTTCGCTCGCCGACAACGGGGTTCTCAGACTTTGGACCGCGGCGAGCCGTCAGGAGGCAGATCAACGCGTTGACCGTTGAAACTGCCGGACCAGCCCTCACGGAGAACGGCGTTCATGGGGGCTGTGAGGATGGTGATGGCGGATCGGTTTCCTCCGGGTCTTCGTCTGGGTCGATTACTCTCTCGGGACCACGCCCCAGCGCGATTTCCACGACACAATCCGGGCACAAACCACCCAGCGAGTTCGCCGGATATGAACGGCCGCACCGCGAACATTTCAAGAGCTCAATCATGATTCATGTCTTTGCTTTGCTGTTCGCCATCGTCCGGATGCGGGAACGTTATTCTGCAACTGCAATGAAGCCACCCGTGAAAGGACTCCTTGCAGGCCCTCATTTTACGCATAAGTCCCGGCGGGCACACGGAGTTTGCCGCCGGGACTTGCCGTCCCCGCACACACGGGGACTTGATGATTGGGATCCATGCCGTCGGGCGCTCAAAGGCCGCCGGCGTGGTCGGGGTTCACTCGCTCCTGAGTCGGAAGAACCCGGCCGGACCGGTCGTGGGCATCTCTACGGAACCCGAACCGTTGACGTCGGTCCACTGGGGCGGAAAGACGGCCGGGCTCGACTGCAACACGGTGCCAGCCGGCACGGTCAGTTTCAGACTCTTCCTCTCAATGAAATCATGGAGAAGAAATGGCTTGAAATGAGATTCGGGATCCCGTGCCACCGAAAAGTAGTTGTAGGCGATGGGGCCCTGACTGTAATTGATACTTATCCCGGACCTGCCGCCCTTCCGGAACAGGGTGGCTTCATTCTGAATGATTTGGGGCTTGGCTGGCATCGGCTGTCCGGCCTGCCAGACGGAGGCAGAAACCGTATAACTGCCATTGCCGTTTACCACTTCCTGTATATCCAATTGAAGAACCACTGGCTTGGAAAGATCGAGGCTTACTCTATATTGCTGCCCATATTGAAAAGTTGAATCCAGAAAGAGCCGTGCTGTTTGCTCACCTGAAAAGGCACCATCAGGGTAGATTCCTGCTACGTACATACCTGTTTCGCTCTGGTGGGCCCAGATACCGACCCTCTCCACCCGGCTGACAGCTGTGGCCCCTGGTGGCTTCAAGCTGAATTCACTTCTTATGGAGATGGGGCCCTGGCTGGACCGGGAGTTCCGCAACAGTGTAGCGTCATCCGGCGCCCTCGATACGATAAGATGTCCCGCGGAAACCTCCGAGGTCGCCTTGGCGGGTTCATGAAACTTTGACCAGACAACCGGCTCTCCGTCCGTCGGATCACCGTCGCTGAAGTCGTCGAGGAACGGAACCACCGGACCGGTTGGGATCTGGTTCAGAGAGTCTCCGATCCGAATCGCATCGTAGGAGCGCACCGCGAATTGGGTGATCCCAGGGCTGGCTTCGATGCCGAGGAGCGAGGGAGGATAATCGTGCTTCGAGGTGCCCGTGAGTTGCGGCGCGGAAGGCTTCTCTTCCCCGGTCTTCCAAACCGTGAGACTCAAGGTGCGTCCGACCACGTCGAATTGCACACTGACATCCGAGGCAAAGATATCGATGGGGATAACCGCGGACATCTTGAGCTCAGCATTGTCACCGATTTCAATATAGTTACTGCGGACGCTTCCGTGATAGGAGACACCGTCAGCGGCGGTATGCGACCACACGGTCAGCATACCTGTCTCGGCATTTCCTTTCAGGGCTCGCATCTGCGTGCGGATGGAAACATCACCCACAGCGTTATACGTGGACGAATAACATCCCTGGCCCCGGGTTCCCGAGGTGTTCATCACTAAAGAGCCGTCAACCACCACGGGGGTCCCCGCGCCGCGATACGCATTCCACTTGACCGGACTGTGATCGTCGGCGTTCCCGTCCTCGAAATCCTCCAGGAAGAACGGCACCTCGGCCGCCGCTCCGACGGTGCGGATGGCCAGGAACGCTAGGATCAAGGCGAGACTCAGATGGATTCCAAAGAGGCTGGTGGGGCGAGTCTGGGGGAGGACTTTCTTTGCCACTCGCCTTGGTTTCGATTGAAGGGATATTGGTTCTGTCATGTGCTTTGTGCGTTTATTGATTCTGTTGTTCTGTGTTACGAGGCCTTCGGCAACCGTTCCGCATTTTTCCAGACGGCCCGCTACTCATTTCTTCACCAAACCTGGGAACCGTACTACAAAGAATTTTTAATGCTGGCATCCGACTCCTCTGGATTTGGCATCCATATGCAATTAACGCCTTGACTCTCTCCCTCATGGAGTCACCCAATGGCGAGGGTCCCATCCCCGGTGCCAATACCGGTCCCGAATACACGAATTGGGCGGTCGGAGAACCCAACGATTGTGGCGGCGTTGAAGATCACCTGGCTCTTGGACGATTTGCCAATGAGCCGGCATGGGGCTTCGACGGTTCACTCTGGAACGACGAGGGCTGTGGAGTCGATGCGGAAGGCACCGGGATCGGGGGCTTCATAAGCATGGACCTCATCCGATGCCCTTTCATCCGATCTCACCCCGTCTCCGCCCGGTCATCCGGGTGTTTGTCAGCTCGACGTTCAGCGAGATGAAACAGGAGCGGAACGTTTTGGAGGCCGATGGTTTTTCCAAACTGGAACAGCTCAGTCAGCGCCAGGGGGGGCAGTTCCAAGCGATTGATCTGCGCTGGGGCGTCTCGACTGAAGCTGGGCTGGATCACCGGACGATGCGGATCTGTTTTGACGAACTGCGGCGGAGATCCCTCCCCCATGAGGTGCTTGCAAAATCACCACGGACCGGTGAATATCTCACCATGATTCGGCGGAACATTGGAGATGCGGTCCGGCAAGCACTGGCTGACACGCCGGTGGTGCTGCTCAACGGCGCGCGGCAGACGGGCAAGACCACCTTGGCTCAGGCGCTGGCTGAAAAGGATGGCGCGCAATACTTCACGCTGGACGATGCCGCCACGCTCGCGCTCGCCGCCGGCGATCCGTCCGGGTTCATTCGCAACCTCAGTGGCCCGGTGGTACTCGACGAAATCCAGAAAGCGCCCGACCTGTTTCCCGCCATCAAGCTCGCGGTGGACAAGGACCGCCAACCCGGACGTTTCCTCCTGACGGGTTCGGCCAACGTGTTGACGTTGCCCAGATTGTCTGAGTCGCTGGCCGGGAGGATGGAGGTCATTCCGTTATTTCCGTTCTCACCCGGCGAACTGGAAGGCCGGCGCGAGAAATTTGTGGTGCGGTTGTTCGACGGCACGGTTGCGAAGGCCAAACGGATTTCCACCCAGGATGATCTTGCAGCACGGCTGGTTCGCGGTGGTTATCCCGAAGCTGTCCAGCGCCCAGATGATGGACGCCGGGCGGCGTGGTTCGCTTCCTATATTTCCACAATCCTGCACCGGGACGTGCGTGACCTGGCGCGGGTGGATGCGCTGCACGCCTTGCCGAACCTGCTCAAGCTGCTGGCGGCCCGCACCTCCGGTTTGCTCAATCTCGCCGATGTGGGCCGTGACGCCGGTTTGCCGTACACGACTCTGACCCGCTACCTGGCCTTGCTGGAAACGGTCTTTCTCGTTCATCGCCTGCCCGCTTGGTCGCCGAATCTGGGCAAACGCCTGGTCAAAGCCGCCAAGCTTCATCTGGTGGACACCGGCCTGGCTTGTCACCTCGTCGGCGCGGATGCCCGGCGATTGGGCGAGGACCGCTCGCTGTTTGGGCGAATGCTGGAGACGTTTGTCGTGGGTGAACTTCGGAAACAGATTTCCTGGAGCGCCCCGCAAACCTCACTGTGTCATTTCCGAACCGCTGCCGGATCGGAGGTGGACGTGGTGATGGAACAACCTGACGGCTCGGTCGCCGGTGTTGAAGTCAAGGCCAGCGCCAGCGTCGCCGCGTCGGATTTCGCGGCACTCCAAGCATTGCGTGATCAACTCGGCAGGAAATTTGTCTCCGGCGCGGTGTTATACACGGGTGACCAGGTCATTCCATTCGGCGACAAGCTCTGGCTTATTCCATTGGCGGCCTTGTGGGCGGAGTGAAATACGCCCCAGAAGCCAACCACACCCCGTGTCCGCCCGGTCATCCGAGTGTTTGAGCATGTAGCCGATGGTTGAGCCCAGGCCTGAGTTGGGTTCAACGCGTTTGCCATCGATTTGATCCCGCATCCAGACCCGCAGGCTTTCCATCACGGGCTGGCTGTGGGTTTGATGGTGAACCAGGCGCTCAACCGCCGGGCCACGGACTGCAGTTGGGGATGGATGTCATGAGTCGGGAGCGTTGAAGTTGTCATCGTTCGCTGCCAACCTTAGCGGGAACCGAAAACCGTGTTACGCACGTTTCCCGACGCATCACAGATCACTCGCTACTCCTTTCTTCACCAAACCTGGGAACCGTACTACAAAGAGTTTTTAATGCTGGCATCCGACTCCTCTGGATTTGGCATCCATATGCAATTAACGCCTTGATTCTCTCCCTCATGGAGTCAATCTGTACACGCAAACCGTTCCCTCAGTTTCTGGGGGGGGGGGGGATGGAAACCCACAGATCTCGCGCGCACCCGGCGACACTCAGATCGAGTTCCAGGAGGCGGTTTCGAACTTGCCCATCGAATTCCGGGGCATGGGTCGGGTAAAAAAATGGCAACGATGTCTGAATCCGCGGGTCCTTCCAGAGAACCCGAATGGGCCGTGGGGTCCGTTCCGGCGTCTTTGATATCCCGAAACCCGGCCGCCTGGCTGGCTTTGTTTGGGCCGGGGGCGATCATGGCTTCCCTGACGATTGGCTCCGGGGAGTTGATTTTTTCCTCGCGTGGCGGGGCCATCTTCGGATATCGGCTCCTTTGGTTTTTCTCCCTGGTCCTGATTCTGAAATGGGCCCTGGTTTTCGCAACGGCACGGCACATGATCCTCAGTGGTGCCCATCCGCTGCAGCGCTGGATGGATCTTCCGGGGCCAAGAGGGTGGTTGCCGATCGTCTTTCTCATGCTCGGCCTGGTGTGTTTTCCAATCTGGGTCAGTTTTCACGCCGGAACGGTCGGAACCCTCCTGGCGGCACTCACCGGTACCCAGGGCATGGCGAACGGAGGTGGGCATTTTGTGTGGGGAGGAGGTGTCCTTGTGGCGGTCTTGGGATTGGCGCTCACGGGTGGGTATTCAAGGCTGGAGCGGATTCAGATCGGCATCGTGATTGTCATGCTGATCTCGGTGGTTGCCTCGCTTTTTCTGTTGAACCCGGACTGGTGGGAGCTTCTCAGGGGGCTTCTGGTTCCCCAGGCGATTGTTTATCCGGATTGGATCGCAGGGGATCCCAGGTTCGCCAACCGCCCTGTCTGGGTCGAGGCCATGACCTATGTGGGGGTTGTTGGCGGTTCGGGTTACGACTATCTGGCCTACACCTCTTACCTGCGTGATAAACGCTGGGGCCTGGCAGGGAGTCCGATCCTTGGGCGGCAGGAACTGGGTGCACTGGGCGGGGAACGGGTGCGGACTCTCGGGCTTTGGGTGCGGGCACCGTTGATCGATTGCACGCTCAGTTTTGCCGCTGTGCTTCTGTTTAGTGCGGTTTTTGTGGCGTGCGGCGCGGTGATCCTGGAACCGCAGCACCGGGTCCCCGCCGGGACGACGTTGCTGACGTTGCAGGCGGAGTTCGTCACGGGAAACTTCCCCTGGCTGAGGTGGGTCTATTTCCTGGGAGCCTTCCTGGCGATGCTCGGCACCCTGTACGGGACCGTCGAAGTGGCTCCGACAGTGGTCCGCGAGTTGCGGGGGCTCTGGAGCGGGGATCGTTCTTTGGAGAATGACCAGAAGATGCGGCGCCTGACCGTTGCCTGGGTAGGGGGCGGGGCGTTCCTGGTTCTGGTGGGCAGCCTGACGTATTGCCTGTTGAACGAAGCGGGTGGAACCCCTCCTGGACTGGTGGCGATTCTGACGCCCGCCAATCTCTTCACGGGCGTTCTGGCGTGCGGCTTGATTTGCCTGACCAGTCCGTGGTCGGATCGGAGGTTCCTTCCCGGGGCACTGCGCATGCACTGGGCATTGAGCGGACTGAATCTGGTGGCGGGTGTCGGTTTTTTGGCCCTGGGACTCAAGGCCTACTGGGATCACAGCGGGTGGGTGTCCTACAGTCTTCTCCTGGGAACCGTATTCGTGGGTTGGGTGGCGGCGTGGATTCTTGGGCAATGGAAACGGTGATCAGGGCATTTCGTGTTCGAGCATCTTGGCACGCAGAAACAAGGCGGATTCGGCAATATCCTGAACCCCGGTCCTGGGATCGGGGCCGTCCTCGATCGAAATCCACCCCTGAAACCCAGCCTGCTTGAGGATTGAAAAGATGCGGTCGTAATCGTTGAGACCGCGTCCGATGACCCCGTGGGTGAGAATCGTGGCATAGCCGGTGTGTGGGTTGGCTTCCACACGATGCAGGTCGTCCAGGTTGCCGCCCTGAAAAAAACGATCGCTGGCGTGCATGGTCCTGACCCGATGCTTGACCGCTTCAAGCATTTGGATTGGATCGTCTCCTGCGATGATGGCGTTGGAGGGATCGTAATTCACGCCGAACCAGTCCGAAGGGGGAATCCGGTTGAGCAGATCCAGAAACACGTCGATCTGCTGTGCGAACTCCGGGTATTGCCAGTAACCGTCCTTGTAATGGTTTTCGATGATCAGCGTGATTCGATTCTGTTCGGCAAAAGGGATCAACTCCAGGATACATTCTTCGACCCATTTTAATCCGGTGTCCCGATCGATCTCCGGCCGGCGTTGTCCGGACAATACCCGGCAATAATTTATGCCGAGCCCGACGCAGGCCCGGATGGCCTGTTTCTGTGCCTCGATTTCCGCTTTTCGTTCCGCGAGCGATGGTTTTGTGAAATCGGACGAATAACACATCATCGGAATGGACCGTCCCTGCGCCGCAACGCGTCTCCGGATCCGGTCCCATTCCGTGGGGTTGTCGCGAGGGGTAAACCCCCAGTAGAACTCGGTGCCGTCGACATCGAACTGGAGGGACAGATCAAGCCATTGATCGACCGTCATGGTGCGGTTCACGCACAGGTCATCCAGGAAACATTTTGGGAACGCGGCGAGGGGCATGGCGTTGGGGAATCAGGTCGAATCTACGTGCGAGGGACGGCTGCTTCAGGCGTTCGGAGTCAGGATGGCCTTCACGTATTCCCCCGCGTGCATTTTCTCGAAGCATTCGTGCCAGTCCTCGAGGCCGGCGGTGCGGTTGATCACCGGATCGAGGTTGATCTGACCGGAGGAAATCATTTGCAGAACGCGCTCCCAGATCGGCCAGTTGTGCGAGAAACTGCCCTGGAGCGTCACTGCTTTCTGCACGATGGGATCGATGTTAAATCCCATCGGTTGGGGGCCCCAGCCGACCTTGATGATCTGGCCGGCCGGTCGGATGGCGTTCATCGCCAGTTGCAGGCTGGGAGAAGCGCCGGTGGCGTCGATCACCACATCAACTCCGAAGCCGTCGCCCAGTTCCCTGACATAGGGCAGGACTTCGTCCGCCAGCAGCGGGTGAGCGCCAAGTTCCACCGCCACCTTCAACCGGATGGCGTCGGCAGGCAGACCGCAGACAAGGACCCGTCCGGCACCGTTGATCCGAGCCATCATGGCGCAAAGCAGTCCGATGGGGCCGGGGCCGATCACCAGAACGGTGTCGCCCGGTCGAATGTGACCGTTCATGCAGACGGCGTTGTACGCCACGGAGCACGGTTCGGTCATGGCGGCTTTTACGAAGCTCAAGCCCTCGGGAATGCGATGCAGACAACGTTCGGGTACTTTGACGAAGCGGGTCATGGCACCGTTGACTCCGTATCCGAACCCGAGTCGATTCGGGTCAAGGTTGTACAAACCCCTTCGGGAATAGGGGGATTGTTCGTCGATCACGGCGGCGGTTTCGCTCACCACCCGATCGCCTTCGGCGAAGGTCTTCACCTCACGGCCCGCTTCAACAATGGTGCCCGCGAATTCATGGCCGAGGATGCAGGGATAGTGGACGGTCCAGCTGATGGTGCCGGTCCATTGGTGGAGATCGCTGCCGCAGATGCTGGCTGCTTCCACGCGAAAGAGCACATCCCTGGGGCCGATCTCTGGAATGGGCACATCGCGCAGTTCCACACTTCCGGGTTTGAGTCCGTAGTTTACCAGTCCGGGCATGGTCTTGCTCATGATCGTGAGTCCTTTCCGATGTCTCCATAGGCGTGCACCCGGGAGCAGATTTCGCGCAGCACGGCCTCGATGTCGCCGGCGGCGGCCTGGAACGATCCGGAATCAATTGCCAGAGGTGCGCCAATGACGACAAGGGGCGCGCCGTAGCCTGGCGTTTGGATCGCCTGTTCAATGGTTAAACCGCCAACGGCCTGCACCGGCACCTGCACGGCCGCGACCACTTCGCGGAGTCTGTCGAGCGGTGTATCCACGGGCAGTCCGCGTTCGCGGCGCAGGTTGCGATGGTCGTATCCGATGTGATGAATGATGAAATCGCAGCCCGCATCCTCAAGAAAACGTGCGCCTTCAACCGGGTCCGGCATTCCCAGGTTGTCGCCCATGACCTTGATGCCGAGATCCGCACCGGCCTTGACCGCCAGTTCGATGGTTTCGCGATGCGCCTGGCCCATCACCACCACGTGGGTCGCTCCGGCTTTTGCCATGAGCTCGGCTTCCAGCCAGCCGCCGTCCATGGTCTTCAGATCGGCCACGATCGGGGTGCCTGGAAACGCCCGGCGCAGTTCACGCACCCCGTTCATGCCTTCGGCGATGATCAAGGGGGTGCCCGCCTCAAGCCAGTCGACTCCGGCGCGCAGGGCTTTTGCGGCGGTGTCGAGGGACTCGGGAATGCTCACCAGATCGAGAGAGATTTGAACAATGGTTTTCAAATTGGAATGTGTGGAAATAGACAGAGCAGGGGGAGTTCTGTCAATCGGGGAATGCCAACCGCACACACACCAGATCCTGTTTGCTGCGTGCGTAGAAAAGTCCGTCGGCCAGTGCGGGGTGTGCCCGCACCTCCAGAGGCAGCACCTGGGCCTGGGCTGCGATCCGAAAACGGTCCGGCGAGGCCCGTGCCAGGATCAAACGGCCATCCTCCAGCATCAGGAGAAGCGAATCTCCCGCCAAGGTGACCGTGCCCGCCTTCAGGCTCGAATCGCTCCAGAGTACCCTGCCGGTCGCCAGCTCAACGCAGCGCAGGCTTGGACCGTGTTCCTGGCGTCCGTGAAACCCATAGAGGAATCCGTTGTGGTGTACGCTGGTCGCGTAATGGTTTGAAAGCGCTTCATCCGAAGCCCAAATCTGGCGGGGTGGATCCTCCGCAAGACTCAGCAGCGCGGCACCGGTTCCGTAACTGGCCGAGAGGAATACCTGATCGCCAATCACCAACGGTGTGGCCGCGCTGACCGAAGCGTTCATCGGCGGTGCCCACGGAAACTCGAAGCGGACTTTTCCGGTCGCCGGATCCAGTCCCACCAAACCGGTTCGCGTGACCACCAGTCCGTAGCGTCGGTCCCGGAAGGTGGCTGCGACCGGGGAGGAATAGCTGGCCCGGTGATTGGTGCTCTTCCATGCGAGTTTGCCGCTCCTGCGGTCAAATGCCACGATTCCCGCTCCGTTGCCACCGCCGATGTTCAGAATGACGAAATCTCCCTCCACCAACGGGGAACACACCATTCCGAAAAAACCTTTGTCGGCCTGGAAACTTGTTTTGCAATCGATTGACCAGATCTTTTCACCGGACGCCAGGTCCAGGCAGTTGACCAGGCCTTCGGCACCCATGGTGTAGATCCGGCCCTCGGCGATGGTGGGAGTGGAGCGTGGGCCTTCGTCGAAACCAAAATCGTCCCGGTAACGCGTGGGGGATGTGTGGCTCCAGATTGGTGTGCCATCGCCCGCATTCCAGCACTGGACGATCTCCTCGTTCCCCTTGCGATGGAAGAGAATCAACCTGCCGCCGGACACCACCGGCCCGCTGAATCCAGCGCCCACCCGTTGCTTCCATACAACGGGCGGACCCTGCGTCGGCCAGGGCCCGGGTGTGGACCCGCCCCGATACTCGCCGTCCCGGTGCGGACCGAGGAACTGGGGCCAGTCGGAACCGCGATTCCGGACGGAAGACAGAACGAGGAGGCAGAGGGCCATCAGGGCAATCATCGGTTTCATGGGGTCATCCGGGTTTTTTTTGAGGAGTGTCGTCTTACGAATTCCTGGAGGAGGCGGGAGAGTTGGCCATGCAGGTTCCGGCCCATGGTCAGGACCTCCTGGTGGGTGATGGGGACGGGATTGCGTCCTGCAGCCAGGTTGGTGATGCAGGACAGGGCTCCGACGCGCAACCCAAGATGATGGGCAACGATGGCTTCGGGAACGGTGCTCATGCCCACGGCATCGGCGCCGAGCCGGGCGAAGGCCCGGATCTCGGCCGGGGTTTCGTAGCTCGGACCGGACACCGCGAGGTAGACTCCGGAGTGAAACCGCTGCTTGCAGAGCCTGGCGGAACGGCGGAGTTCCAGGGCGATCTGGGTGTCGTAGACGGATGAGAGATCGACGAAACAGGGTTTGCCGTCCTGCATTTGCCCGCGCAGCGGGTTTTGCCCCATAAAATTGATGTGATCGGTCAGGCACATCACGTCGCCGGGTCTGTGTTTTGAATGAATGCCTCCGGCGGCGTTTGTCAGCAGAATGGATTCGATGCCGAGTTCGGCCAGGACGCGGATCGGGAAGGTGATCTCACCCATCGAATGGCCTTCGTAGTAATGGGCCCTGCCACAGAGCAGCAGGACGGGGGTGTCACCGGAGTGCCCCAGAACCAGATCTCCGGAATGTCCGGCAACCCGCGTCTCGGGAAACCCGGGGATCCGCGCATAAGGGATTCGGACGGTGCCGGTGAGGGTGTGGGCGAACGAATCGAATCCGCTCCCGAGGAGGATCGCCAAACGGGGGCGGAGCGGCGAGTGTTTGCGAACGCACCGTAGAGCCCGGCGAATGTGGTTGCTGACTTGATTTCTCTGGGCCGTCATCTAGTGTGCAGGTCTGTAGAGTGTGTTATGCAACTAAACAATGATGAAATTCGCCGTTACTCGCGGCACCTGATCCTGCCGGAAGTTGGACTGGCAGGCCAAAAGAAAATTTGTTCGACCAGTGTGCTCTGTATCGGAGCGGGTGGTCTGGGATCACCCATTGCGATGTACCTGGCGGCTGCGGGCATCGGGAAGATCGGGTTGGTTGATTTCGATACGGTCGATTTTTCCAATCTTCAGCGCCAGATCATCCACGGCACCGAGGACGTGGGGCGCCCGAAGTCGGAGTCGGCGAAAGAGTCCCTGCATCGGATCAATCCGAATGTCGAAGTGATCCTGCACAACACCCGGATCAGCAGTGACAATGCGCTCGATTTGATTGCTCCCTACGACATTGTCGTGGACGGCACCGACAATTTTCCGACGCGTTACCTGACGAACGACGCCTGTGTGCTGCTCAAGAAACCGAATGTTTACGGATCGATCTTCCGGTTTGAAGGGCAGGCCAGCGTGTTTGCTCCCAATCTGGGGGGGCCGTGTTACCGGTGTCTCTATCCCGAGCCGCCCCCTCCGGGAATGGTCCCGAGCTGCGCCGAAGGCGGAGTGCTTGGGGTGCTTCCGGGAATTGTCGGCTGCATTCAGGCCACCGAGATTCTCAAGCTCGCATTGGGTGCGGGAACCTCGCTGGTTGGGCGTTTGGTCCTGTTCAACGCTCTGGACATGAAGTTTCGCGAGCTCAAACTGCGCCGCGATCCGGAGTGCCCGATCTGTGGCGACAACCCGACGATCAAGGAGTTGATCGATTACGAGCAGTTTTGCGGTATTCCTGATCAACCGGCCGATCCAGGCCAGCACCCGGATGAGGTGACCGTGCAGGAACTGAAACGGGCCCTGGACAATCCGAGCCTGGGAATCCATGTGCTTGATGTGCGGGATCCGGACGAATCGGAGATTTCCCAAATTGCCGGAGTGCCACAGATCCCGCTGGGAGTGTTGCCGGATCGGTTCACCGAGCTGGATCCCAACCAGACGATCTATATTCATTGCAAGGGCGGGGGACGCAGCATGAAGGCGGTCCAGTTCCTCAAGGAGCAGGGATTTAAATACGTCAAGAGTGTCAAGGGTGGCATCAACGCATGGGCCGAGGAAGTGGATCAAACGATCGCCAAATACTAAATCCTTTACCGATTTCGACGGCATCAGAAAGGTTGTGCATTGGCATTTTTACCCTAATCTCGTGTCGAACTGATATTCCATGGGAACACGACGCGAGGCACGGGAACGAGCCGTACAATTTCTTTTTCAGTACGACATGAATTGTCCAGAAGACCTGGACAAGGAGCTGGGGTTGTTCTGGGAGAGTCAGAGGACGGTGGCAATTGCCGATGAAAAATCGGATGCCAAATGGGGTGAAAAAACCGAGCTGCCACCGCCCACGGCCGACGAAGCGACCGTGCGGCTCTTTGCCGAACCCTTGATCCGCGGCACCATCGAGTTGAGGGAAGAGCTCGATGAGCGGATCAAGAAATACGCCAAGAACTGGGATTTGAAACGCATGGCCGTGGTGGACCGGAACGTGTTGCGCCTGGCGATTTACGAGATGTTTCACCGCGACGACATCCCGCCCATCGTCAGCATCAATGAGGCGGTGGACATCGCCAAGAAGTTCTCGACCGATGACAGCGGCCGTTTTGTAAACGGAATCCTCGACAAAGTGAAGAATGACCTGATGCGCTCCGCACGGAACGTGACCTGACTCGATACGAACCATGTTTGCTGACCTGCACCTCCATAGTAATTATTCCGACGGCACCTACACACCGGAGGAAGTGGCGATGCACGGGAGTCGGTATGATTTGGGGGTGTTGGCGCTCACGGACCATGACACCGTGGAGGGATGTGAGGAGATGGCGGCGGCCTGCGCCAGGCAGGGAATTGAATTTGTGGCCGGATCGGAACTGACCGCCGAACTCAACCAGAATGAGCTCCACCTGCTCGCCTATTTTCTGGACACGACCAATGCCGCGTTGCTGGAGGCGATGGGGAAGTTTCAAAACGTTCGGCAGAATCGGATTTGTGAAATGGTCGAGCGCCTCAACAAACTGAATGTTCCCCTCGAAGCAGAGGCGGTTTTCAAGATAGCCAGTTGCCGGTCACCCGGTCGTCCCCACGTTGGCCGGGCACTCGTTCAGGGCGGGTTCTGCAAAACTCTGGACGAGGCGTTCGAACGGTATCTCAAGAAACATCGGCCGGCCTGGGTGCCCAAATTCAAGATCTCAGCCGTGGAAGCCATTGAACTGATTCACTGCGCCGGTGGAGTCGCCGTCATGGCGCATCCGGGCCTCAACCGGAGCGATGACCTGATTCCGGAACTCGCAGAGGCGGGATTGGATGGGCTGGAATGTTATCACACCAAACATCCTCCCGCGACCGTGGAGCACTACCTGGAATTGGCGGAGACCCACGGATTCCTGGTGACCGGTGGATCCGACTGTCACGGGATGAACAAGGGCAAACCGCTGATCGGTAAAATCAAACTTCCCTACGAGCATGTTCGTGATCTCAAGCGCCGCTCCGAAGAAATTCGGCAGGGCCTGGATCCGGTGAGCACGCAGGGGTGAACCGGTCCCTTCGGACTCAGAATTTTTCATATGGGTTTCTTCGATCGACTTAAAGCGGGCCTCCAACGCACCCAGAGCAAACTGGTGCACGAGATCAAACGGATCGTCACGCGTTCTCCAAAAATCACCGCGTCTTCCCTGGAGGAGCTTGAAGCGGCTTTGATCGCGGCGGACCTGGGCATGCAGGTCACGCAGCGGATTGTTGCGGCCGTTGGCAAGGCGTATGAATCTCAGGGCCGGGGCGGTGCCGATATTCTGGAGATCGCCAGTCGTGAAGTCGCTGCCGACCTGACTCTGGGTTCGCTCGGGCTCAAGAAATGCGAACAGGGCCCAACCGTGGTTTCCATCGTCGGGGTGAACGGCACCGGAAAAACGACGACCGCGGCAAAGCTCGGCAGGCACGTTGTTGCACGCGGGGATACGGCCATGCTCGCAGCCTGCGACACGTTTCGGGCCGCGGCCATTGAGCAGCTCAAACTCTGGGGTGAACGATTGGATCTACCCGTGGTATCCGGTGCTTACGGAGCGGATCCGTCTTCCGTCGCCCACGACGCGGTTCGTTCGGCCGTGGCGCGTGAGATGAGTTATCTTTTCATCGATACCGCCGGACGGTTGCATACCAAGCAGAATCTGATGCAGGAGCTTCAGAAGCTGCACCGGGTGATCGGAAAGCAACTCCCCGGGGCTCCCCATGAAACATTGCTGATCCTGGACGCCACCACCGGGATGAACGCCATGAATCAGGCGCGGGAGTTCAACAAGGCGGCACCCCTGACGGGACTGGTCATCACCAAGCTCGATGGCACCAGCAAGGGAGGGATGGTGATTGCCATTCAGAAGGAGCTCGGAGTGCCTGTGAAGTTCATCGGCCTGGGGGAACAACCGGACGACCTGCAGCCATTCGTTCCCAAGGAATTTGCCGAAGCGCTGTTCGCGGATCCCGAAGCAAAAGCGGTTTGAGAGGCGGATGGGGCACCCGCGATTTGCCGTCCCAAGTCACCATGGTTTCCCAACCAACCGCAGGATTCACCCCGGAGGATCGGGGGTGGATGCAGCGCGCCCTTCGTCTGGCCCGTCGCGGGCTTGGAGCCACATCCCCCAATCCCATGGTCGGCGCGGTCCTGGTCAATCGGGGACGTGTCATTGGGCAGGGTTGGCATCGCAGGGCTGGCGAACCACACGCCGAGGTTGAGGCGATCGGAGATGCCGCCAAACGGGGAGAGTCCACCGTGGGATCCACTCTTTATGTAACGCTGGAGCCATGCTCGACGCACGGGCGCACGCCTCCCTGCACCGATGCGATCCGGACCGCGGGAATTGCATGCGTTTTCATAGCGGCCGTGGACCCGAATCCGGCGCATGCCGGCCGGGGGTTGCGCATTCTGAAGCGCCGGGGCGTGGCCGTTCATTCCGGCCTGCTCCGGGAGGCTTCGGAAAGACTGAACGAAGCCTTCAATCACTGGATCGTCAATCGAACACCCCATGTCACGGTCAAGGCGGCGATGACTTTGGATGGGAAAATCGCGACCGAGTCGGGGCAATCGAAGTGGATCACCGGCCCGGCAGCGCGTGACTGGGGAATGCGATTGCGCTGCGCCTCGGATGCCATTCTGGTCGGGATGAATACGGTGCAATCGGACAACCCGAGCCTGACCTGCCGACGCGGCAATGCAGAGCCCCGATCGGCGCTGGCAGGTGGACACCGGTTGCGGCGGGTGGTGCTGGATTCCAGGGCGCGGATTCCTCTGGACAGTCGGTTGCTCTCGGATGAGGACGCGGAGCAGACCATCGTGGTGGTGACAGGCGCAGCCCCGGCGCGTCGCCTGGCGGCCCTTTCGAAACGCGTGACGGTCTGGATTTGTCCGGGAGATCCCACGCGTGTTGACCCGGCTTGGTTGATGACCCGATTGGGTTCGGAATCCGTGACGAGCCTCCTGGTCGAGGGGGGCGGGGAGGTGGCTGCCTCGTTTTTCGAAAAGAGATTGGTGCACCGGGTGGCATTCTTTTACGCTCCGATGATTCTGGGCGGTCTTCGGACACGCAAGGCAGTCGCCGGGAACGGAGTGGAGCGTATTGAATTAGCGCCGAGGCTGGAGAATGTGGAATGGCGGCGGGTGGGCGCCGATTTGTTGCTCCTGGCCCGTGTGCAAGCGAGTCGATAAGGAGAAGAGATTATGTTTACTGGAATTGTCGAAGAAGCCGGGCAGGTGCATGCGATTCAATTCGCCAAGGCCGCAATTCGTCTTGCGGTGCGCTCACGGGTCTGTGGTCGGGACGTTAAAACAGGAGACAGTGTGGCCGTCAATGGGTGCTGCCTGACCGTCGTGAAACTCTCGGGCAAACCGGGTTCGCGGGTGCTGGAATTCGATCTTCTTGAGGAATCATGGCTTCGAACGAATTTTAAGGCGCTCCATGTCGGATCTGCAGTCAATCTGGAAAGATCCCTCAGGGCCGACGGTCGTTTGAGCGGGCACTTTGTCACCGGGCACATCGATGGCACCGGGACCATTCGGAGATGGGAACAGCAGGGTGCCGACTGGCTTCTGGAGATTGCCCCACCCCCAGACGTTGCCCGATACCTCCTGTTTAAGGGAACCGTGGCGGTGGACGGAATCAGCCTGACCGTGGCCAAGGTGCTCAAGAAAACGTTCCGAATCTGGATCATTCCCCACACGCACGAAGTCACCGCCCTCAAAGAGCGCAAGGTGGGCGATCTCGTCAATCTGGAAGCCGATTTGCTGGGGAAATACGTTGAACAGTTTCTCGCCCTGCGTGTGGGCAAGCCTCAACGTTGAAACGAGCGGGTGTTTGCCGGAGCCGGGGCGCACCGTTCAACCCTCGACGGCTTTTCGAGGGTAAATGAGCTCCGTTTGTTCATGGATCTCTGAGACAGCGCACAGGAGTTCTGCCGATGCAGTCGCATATTCCTCATAGTGAGGGCTCTTTAGAAACTGGGAAAACGAATCGCTTACGATGAAGAGTGGCGACGTATGCCCATCGGTTCCCGTTGTTCCGATGGCCCTGAGCCCGTTTTCCGGGAACTCCACGAAGTCGCGCGCCTGATCAAGATAGACCCGGGTCTCCCACCCGAACCGGACATAGCCGAAGGCGGTGAGGCAGAGCAGGTGATGGGGCGTCAGAACGATTTCCAGGACCGCATCGGATCCGGTTTCCGTGGTGCTTCGGAATTCGATCGCGGGAAATCCATGGCTGTTCACCTGAGCGGATAGATTCCACTGGACCTGAAGTGAGTGGAACATCTGTTCAAAGTCGCTCTCGTCGGGAACCCGGGTCAGCTGTGCCACGAGGTGCGCCGTCCGGTTCTCAGCCTGCGGATTGTCATCCCGGGTATTGCTGTTTCCCGGCACGCTCGTTTCCGTTCGGGTTGCGTCCTTGACGCGGCCATTGTCACCGAATGTCAGGAGCGCGGTGATTTTCCTTTTTTCGGTGGTTGCCGATGCTGCTTCGGGTTTGGACGACCCGTCACTGGGCGTTGGTGATACCGGTGCGTTTTGTGGCTGCGAACGGTTGTCCTTGGTAAACGGCCTGTCCGCGAGATAACGATTGAGGGTCTCCTCGGCAACCCTGGCTTGTTCCTCGTTTTTGAGAGGATACCGCATTTCGTTTCCGTTTGAGCCCTGTGTTGGAGAGGCTCCGTGGCGCAGGATCAGGGTGTCGTTCAGGGTGTTCATCGAAATCTCCACCCCTGGCTGAAAGAGATTGCGCCGCCGCAGGGCGGCCATGTTCGCCTGGATTAAACAGGGTCCTTCCTCGGTTCCACCCTCGGCCCTGTGCATGATCAATCGGTAACGCGGTTCACGCGGGTGCTTCAGGAGTTGCAGGTGAACGACCGGGTTGGTTGATGTCTCCCCGCCCCGGTCGGCGGTTGATGTCGTGGAGTGGGGTGATCCCCCGATCATTTCGCGTTTCAGCAGCGCTTCAACCTCCTGCGGTGGCGCGCTTTTGAGGTCTTCAATACCCGGAATCTCGTTGAATGTGCCGCCGTCCCATTCCGTGACCACCAGGCGGATGCCGAGTTTTTGGATGTTCACATGGGGCCTGAGAACTCCCATTCGCTGAAACGATACCAGGGCGTTGGTGAGATCCTCATTTTTCGGTTCACCGAATTTTGTGAGGTAGCTGACGTGAAATTCGAATCCGTCACTGGTTACGTGGATGCTGTCGGGAGAAAAATGGGGTGATTCTCCGGCTTGCAACGGTTGATTTACAATTCGCACCGCGGTTTCGCCGGCATCCACGTGGGGAGCGGTGCGGTGGTTGATCATTCTTTCAAGATGAGTTGTTGCGTCCCTGTCGCTCATGCGTATCAGGGTGCCGTCCAGTTCAACGCCCTCGGGAACGACCCGAAGCAAATGCGGTGCGGTAACGCCCATGGCCGTCCATCGGTTGAGCGAACGCGTATCCTCGAGAACGACGGCTTCGTCGTGGTAGTTGAGCCGAAACCGGGCGCGGCCGGATTCTCCTGTCAGGGATGCGGTGATGTGATCCCGATCGGTCTGTTGGGGTTCAATTCGGTTGGTAACCTGGGAAGACTCTGATTTCATGGCGCTGCTTTGGAAGAGGGTTGCGTGGACCGCAAGCTTTGAAACCAAGGTAACGCAGAAATCTATTTCGTCAAATCCGGGCGCGGCGATTCCGGGGCACGGCGAAGCGCACTGCCATTCGTTTAAGAACTGAAAGGGTAGGGCGAAGCGTCCTCGCTGAGCCGCTCAACTCACGTTCGCTCAACCGCTCGTCGGCTCACCGGGACGGATTCGCCCTACCCTCCGAATAGCTTCAACGAATGGCAGTGGGGTACAGCGGCCTCGGGAGGCTCAGAGCCCCGCCCCCCCCTCCCGCCCTCGCGTCAAGCGCCGCCCTAGGGGCCCACGCGAACGAAATGGGACGCGTCAACACGCCGCTCCGGAGGCTGCTGCTACACCGGGAATTCGATGACGATTTTCAGGGCCTGTTGCTCGCCTTTTGCGAGGCGGGTCATGACCTCGGCCGTCTGTTCCAGAGTGCACCGGCCTTCAATAAAAGTGGCGAGCTCGGTTTTGATCCTGGGGACCATCGCCAGGGCATCGGCGAATGCCGGACGATCGAATCCGTAGGTTCCGATCAGGGAGATCTCGTTGCTGACGATAGTCTGCAGGGGCAGAGAAACTTCTTTTGCAAGGTTCCCGATCAGGAGGATGGCCCCCCCCGGCGCGACCAGCTTCAGGCATTGGGTGAATGAACCTTTGCTCCCGACGGCATCCACCACAAGATCCGGTTTCTCGCCGAACAGCGATTCAACTTTCGTGGAGACCGAATCGGGTGTGTCGTTTGTTTCCACCAGCACGGTTGCCCCACCGAACGATCGCGCTCTTTCGAGCTTTTCCGGGATCATGTCCAACACGGCGATTTTCGAGGCATCCCGCTCCCGAGCCACCAACAATGCCGAGAGGCCGATGGTGCCGGATCCAACGATCGCCACGTTTCTGGGCCTGATGTTCTTGGCGGTCAAACGGTGAAATCCGTGGGTTACAATTCCGATGGGTTCGGTGAGCAACCCTACTGCCGGGTCAACTCCCTCCGGTACCAGGAGCGCGTTCTCGGCCGGTACCGCGAGATACTCCGCCATGGCCCCGCGTCGGCCCATGTTCACACCAAAGATCTTTTTGTTCAGAAAACTTGGATCGCCTTCCTCGGGTGTGGGCGCGACTTCCGCCAGGATATTGTAAATGGCCACCTGGGCCCCCACTTTCGGGGACGTTACTCCGGGCCCCAGTGCCACCACGGTGCCAACCGCCTCATGACCCATCACCATGCCCGGAGCGCGGCGTCCGCTCTCACCGGTGAACCCGTGTACGTCGCTGCCGCAAATTCCCACGGCATCCATGCGAAGAAGCACCTCGCCGGGGGCGGCCTCGGGTTTGGGCAGATCTTCGAGGGACATGTTCCACGGACCATGATAAACGACGGCTTTCATTTTTTGTAACGGGTTCGGCTTTGGTTCAGATTGCTGTTGTTTAACAACGGATCCCGCTTTGAACGCAAGGCAATTCTCCGTTTCGGGAAGCCGTGTGGCGGTTTTGGTCCCCTTATTTCTTCGCCTTCGGATTGACATACTCCGGTGCCTTGAACCCGTTTGATTTGGCACCTTCGGCAATCCATTGTTTTAGAATCTCCTGCTGCGCCTTCGTCAACGGATCTCCGGTGGCCGGCATGATGTCTTCGTGATCCGGGTCCAGAGCGGTGCTTGTGTAGAATTTGCTCTTTTCCGGAACCCCTGGAATCAGAACGGCGATTTGTTTCCCGTCGTCAAGATATCCGCGCAGGATCATCTCATGCGTATCCAGTCGAAGTCCGCCTTTGGGTTTTTTGGTGCGGCCGGACTCGGCCTCGACATAGGGTGCGGCATGACAGGAAAGACAGTTCTCCTTCAAAATTGGGTAGACCTGTTTTCCAAAATCCACTTTGTCCGCGGCATGGATCGAGGTTGTGATTGCCAGAATGGGAAGGATAAATCGGAATCTCATGGAACGGGAGGGATGTCTCATTTCTGAAAGGTTTTTTCGGCCCCGTTTCGCGGCGCGCAACACGGGGGGAGAGGGAACCGGATGGGTGCGCCCGGTGCACGGCCCCATCCGGTGTGTTCAAAGATTACTTCGTGGCGTGCTGGTGATTCAGCACGGCATCCTTGGTCGAAGCAGCCACGGCCATGACTTCGGCGATCAACTTGGCGTCGATCTTCAATTCCGTGAGAGTTGCCTGAAGGTGCCCGGCAATCACATTAAAATCCGCTTCGGTCAGATTCAGATGCGCGTGGGCCTTCTGAAGATCCTTGCCCTTGTAGGGCTTGGGACCGCCGAAAGCCGCCGCAAGAAACGCCTTTTGGCGGTTTGCCTGCCGCTTCATGTTCACGTCCTCGAAGAAATGGTTGACCCGTTTGTCAGCAAGAACCTTTTTGTAGAACAGATCGACCGCCGCGTTGATCGCGGGTTGGCCCCCGAGTCGCTCGTAAATGCTGTTGGGATCGGTTTTGCCAGCGGGTCCAGCCTGCACGTTTGTGTTGATGCCGACACTCAGCGCGAATGCGCAGAATGCAAAGATGCTAAGAATATTTTTCATGATAGTGATGAATAAAACGCTGTTACGCATTAGATGTATTTCAAATGCAACATATGTCAAGACTCTGAATGGGGAATCCGCGAAAAACGTTTTCGGTGCCTGGAATGGGCCGATGCGCCGTGTTGCGTCGTTTCTCAGGCCTTCGCACCTTCGTGTGAATCCATCCGGATCTTCGGGGTGCGTGTTCCCGAGTCTCTGCGTTGGCGCATGGTGGTGAAGAACTCGTATCCCTCGCGGATTCTTCGGACCAGAACACGCCGGTCGCTGAGCATGGACTTCAACATTCGGAGGATCGGCTTCGGGCGGAAATAGAAACGGTGATAGAACCGTTCCACCGAGTCAAAGATTTCGTCCCGGGACAGGTCGGGGTATTGCAGAGCGCATTCCTGAAGTCCGTTTTCCTGGACCACATTCGACGGATCCCCATTGGCAAACCACCCGTTTTGCAGGGCTTGCGCGAATAATTCGGTGCCGGGGTAGGGGGCGGCCAGGGACACCTGAATGCTGAACACGTCCAGGTCCATGGCGTAGCGGATGGTCTGCTCGATGGTTTCCCTGGTTTCGTAGGGCAGGCCCAGGATGAACGTTCCGTGGATGGTGACGCCCAGTTCCCTGCAGTCCCTGGTGAACTGTTGCGCCCGCTCGACCCGCACCCCTTTCTTGATGCCATCGAGGATTCGTTGGTTCCCGGACTCGTATCCAACCAGAAAGAGACGCAGTCCAGACTCCTTCATGACCTGAATGGTTTCCCGATTGACGTTCGCACGGCTGTTACAGGACCAGGTCAATCCGAGGGGTTTGAGTTTCAAGGCAACTTCTCTGGCGCGCGGAATGTTCGCCGTGAACGTGTCGTCATCAAAGAAAAACTCCTCCACCTCGGGGAAGAGACGTTTGGCGTGGGCCATTTCCGCGGCGACATTTTCCGCGGAACGCACGCGGTAGCTGTGGCCTCCGATCGTCTGGGGCCAGAGACAGAAGGTGCACCGTGCCGGGCAACCCCGTCCGGTGTAGAGCGAGAGGTAGGGTTCTTTCAGATACCCGATGCTGTATTTCCGGATATCGAGATCGCGTTTGTAGACATCTGCCACCCAGGGAAGGGAGTCCATGTCGTGGATGAGTTCGCGTTCCGGATTGTGGATCACGCGTCCCCCGGAACGATGACTGAGGCCGGCGATCTCCTTGAGAGGTCGCCCCTCGGAGACCTCCCTGCAGGTGAAATCGAATTCCTTGCGGCCCACCCAATCGATGGCGGGGGATGCGTTCAAGGTTTGCTCCGTCATGACCGCGGCGTGGGCGCCGACAAATCCGATGGTGATCCCGGGATTTCCGGCTTTCAGGGCTTCGGCGACCCTGCAATCGTTTTTCAGGGTCGGAGTGGATGTGTTCAGAATGACATGGTCGTAGTGAACGGCTTCTTGTATGCAGGTCTTGAAATCAATATCGTGCGGCGGGCAATCCATGAGCCGGGCCCCGTCGATGAGAGCGGCCGGCTGGGCGAGCCAGGTGGGATACCAGAAGGAGCGCACCTCCCGTTTGGCCTGGTAACGGGCCCCGGCCGCCCCGTCAAATCCGTTGTAGGACGGAGGGTTGAGAAAGAGCGTTTTCATGATCCTGATGCGATTTGGTTTTCTGCGCCTGATGCCGGTGGTTTCCAATGCCGTTTTTGAATAACAGTTCGAATCCTTCGAGGCGAGCGATTATCGTCGCCGACGATTTCGGGAGTTCTGTCTCCGTCAATCGGGCGGTGATCGAAGCCCACGTCCGGGGCGTGCTGACCTGTGCAAGTCTGATGGTGGGGGGGGAGGCTTGGGAGGAGGCTGTGCAACTCGCAGGGGCTCATCCGTCTCTTGGCGTGGGATTGCATCTGACACTGGCCTGCGGCCGGAGTGTTTTGCCGGGAAAACAAATTCCGCATCTGGCGGATCAGGACGGCCTGCTGGATGCTTCGCCGATTCGTGCGGGTTGGCGCTGTTTTGTGAACGGTCTGGTTCGGAGGGATGCGGAGCGGGAAATCAGGGCGCAGTTCGAGCGATTCCGGAACACCGGATTGCCGTTGGATCATGTCAATGGTCACCTCAACATGCATCTGCATCCGTCGGTGCTCCCAGGAACCCTCGAGTGCCTGCGTGCCGTGCCGCGTCCGATGATGCGGCTGACACGGGATCCTCTCCATACAAACCTGCGGTTGGCCCGTGGCCGGTGGACCTACAGGCTGAGTCACTGGATGATCTTTGGAATCTTGTCGTTGTGGGCGAGAACATCGCTGGCGAAGGCGGGCGTGGGCCATGCGGATCGGGTTTTTGGACTGTTGCAGTCCGGCAATATGAACCGGGACTATGTCATGCGGGTGCTGCGGATTTTGCCTCCGGGTGTTTCGGAACTTTATTTTCATCCGGAGACGGACGGAGGTGGCGGCAATGTCGATCTTCAGTCGCTTGTGCATCCGGACATTCGCCGTCTGATGGATGACCGTGGCATCGTGCCGGTTCGTTATTCGGATCTTTGAGGCCTGTAGTTTAGTGGTGCGGTTCGGGCGGATCCGAGTGGGTCACGGGTGTCATCGAGCCTGTGGCGCTCAATCGGTAGGTGCGCCCGGACCAGACCACTCGGTTTCCGGCGAAGGCCGAGGCCCAGACGATTGCTTGAAGGAGGTCTCGGAGAGGTGTCAACCAGACCGTTCCTGAAGCGTGACTGCTTTCGAGAAAACGTTTCTGCAGCCCCCGGGCGAGAAGGATCCGCAGCAGGATCCAGCCGATGAAAAGACCGGAGCAAGCAGGGTCGGAACGGTTTGCCAGATACGCGAGCAAGGGCCACAGGGTCGGGTTGCTGAGGATGCTTAGAAAATAGGGCAGGGGCTTGCAGTGACGCATGGTGCGGGCCCACCGGATCTGCCGACTTAAAACAACGCCGGCGGCGGTTTCCGAGTGACGGCACACCACGGGGATGGATGCGATGAGTATTTGTTTCCCCTGTTTGTGGATCCGGTTTCCGAGCTCGAAATCGTCCGCAATCCGATCCGCGAAAGCCTGGAAACCACCCACGGATTTGAGGGTCGCCCGGTGCAGGACCATGGAGGCACCCAATGCGAAATCGATCGGCCACAAGGATCGCGCCTGAGCCACCTGACTCCAGAAATCAATGTTCGTTGCATCGGATTCGAGTTTTTGGGCGAGATTTCCAGCACTCTCGATCCGGTAGAGGCAGCAGGCGAGTGCACGCCCCGATCGGGTGAATTCGTTGACGAAGGAGGTGAGATACGTTTTCGCGACCTGAACATCGGCGTCGCTCACGACAATACAGTCCCACCTGGCGTGATCCTCCAGAACCATCAATTTGGCGACTTTGGGGTTCCCGTCTGCGGAGGCGGCGCACGGGATGACTCGGGCAGCCACATCGGGGTGGGCCGCAATCAACGTTTCCAAACGGTCCCGCACTTCGACGTCACCAGCATCAATGCCGAACAATACCTCCCAATCTCCGGGGTACCGCTGATGAAGCCAGGTTTCCAGGCATTGCAGCGTGATTTCATCACAGGTCCCGACGGGTTTGAGAATCGAAACGGATGGGAGAACCGGTGCCAGCTCCAGTCGGCTGCGGAATCGAAAGGTTCGACCCGCCCAAACCTGCCATGCATGGAGCACAACGCTGAGCAGAGCGAGAATTAAAATGATCATGTCCCCAATCACACCTGAGCCGGCAGAGGACCCGGTCCGCACCCGGTCGACTGCCTTGGCATAGAATACTGGCGCGAAAACAATGTCGATACTTTGCCCGAGATTTGACGGGTTTGTTTCCGGAGCAAGGATCGATGCTTGCGGTGGGGGGGGCGTGTCCATTTAATGCCCGCGTGCGGGAAGCTCGATATGATGCCGTGGTGATTGGTGGTGGCCCTGGAGGCAGCGCCGCGGGGTCCTATCTGGCGATGGCGGGGAAGAAGGTCTTGATTGTTGAGAAGGAAGTGTTCCCCCGATTTCATGTCGGGGAATCCTTGTTGCCATACAATCAGGTCCTTCTCAGGGAACTGGGCGTTGTGGAGACCCTGGAGAAACTGGCCTGTCCCACCAAATACGGAGCTCAGTTTCATCTCGGAAATCGTTCCAAGTCCGTGAAGGTCCTTTTCCGGAACGGAAAGTTCAACCGCGAACACCGGGCCTTTCAGGTCGAACGGTCGGTGTTCGATGAAGTATTGCTGCGCAATGCGGCGGCGAAAGGTGCCAGTGTGGTTGAGGGCGCGACGGTCCGGGAGGTCGACAACCGTCCTTCAGGTGTTGCTCTTGGGGTGTGCGATCGGGAAGGCAGAACGACACGGTGCGAGGCGGACTATGTGGTCGATGCCACCGGACGTGATAATTTGACCGGCGCTCGTGACGGTTTACGCGAGAACCATCCGGACCTGAGGAAGGTTGCGGTGTTTTCCCATTTTTCGAAGGTTCACCTGGATCCGGGACCGGCCTCCGGGGACACGGTGATTGTTCGGACGTCGAACGGTTGGTTCTGGCTGATTCCGATCGGGGTCGACAAGATCAGCGTTGGTGCCGTCCTCGATGTTCAGGAGTATCGCGAGATGGGACTGAAACCGGAGGCTGCGCTGAAAACACTTTTCCAGAATTGTCCGGAAATGCAGGCCCGGATGGCAGACGCACAATCGCTGATTCCAGCGCAGGTGACGTCCGATTTTTCGTATCAAAACCGACGACTGATCGGTCCACGACTCCTGAGAGTGGGAGATGCCGCAGGGTTTGTGGATCCGATTTTTTCGTCGGGTGTGCATCTGGCGATGAGCTCCGGAAAGTCTGCGGCCCAGGCAATCCTCAACGTGCTGGACAGGGGCCTGTCGGAAGGGAAGGCCTTCGCCGCGTATGAGAAACGGTTCCTCCGGGCGCTGGCGTTTTGTCGGGAGCTCGTTGAGCACTACTACACCACGCCGTTTATGGAGGTGTTGCTGGAGCCGCGTCGGGAGATTTTTTCGCTGGTGGATGCGGTGAACGGGGCGCTGGCGGGGCAGTTCGCGGAGAGCTGGTCGATCCGATGGCGCATGCGGATGTTTTACCGATTGGTCCGGCTGCAGGCGAAACGGCCGTTTCTGCCGCGGATTCGCTTCGATTGAACCGTCTCGGATGAATACTAAGAATCCAACTGTGTGGAGCGGGTGCCGGCCGTGTGGGGGGGGGCAGAAGAGTGGATTGAATTGGGTCCTTTTTTTGGGACTGAGCGTCGTGCTCTGGGTTCTTTCTGGTGGGTGTCGCACGGCGGAGTCGCTGGAGACGTTTGACACGAACCAGGCCGGATGGGTGTTTCGGCAGGGCCAGGCGGTTTGGAAGCAGGATGCCACAGCACCCGGTCTTGTGCTTGGTTTCAACATCGCAACGCACCGGGACGGCCGGACGCAGGTTCAGATGCTCAAGGAAATTATTCTGCTGGCAACGGTGCAGATCGGCCCGGCGCACTGGGTCCTCGAAGATCCGCTGCGCAGGAGGAGGACCGTTGGAGCGATGGTCAATGGCGAAGTCCGGGAGACACCGGGACGGGCACGGTGGCTCCAGGTGGCGCTGGGGCTGAGTGATCGTCCGGTCCATCCACCCTGGATTCTGGAACGACCGGATGCCGGCGAAGTTGTGATTCGGAATCCGGAGACCGGTGAACGAATCGAGTTGTTCTTCGACCTATGAAACAGCCGTTGCGATGGGCTGTTTGGCTTGCGGCGTTCGCGATCCTTGCAATGGGCGTGGTGCGACTCAGGTTCGATGCCGACGTCCTGAACCTGCTTCCCGAGGAGTTGAATTCGGTCCGGGGATTGAAACTGCATCAGGCCCACTTTGAAGGTGCCGCAGAAACGTTGATCACCCTGGAGACGGATGATGAAACAACGGCTGAAAATGCCGCTCGTTCCCTGGCCGGACAATTGCGGTCCATTCCGGAACGGATTGCTTCGGCGGAATGGCAGTCGCCTTTTCTCGAGAATCCCGGGGCACTGGCGGACCTCCTCGCCTGGATGTGGTTGAATCGGGCCCCTGTCGAGTTTGGAGAACTGACCAACCGGCTGGCTCCGGAACGGATTGATCAACGGCTCGAATGGATCAAGGAGACGCTGAGCACGACCTTTTCGCCAAACGAGATTGCTCAGCTCGGCAGGGATCCGTTTGGCTTGAGCCAGGTCGGCGGGGGCGGCTTGGACTCGGATGTGTTGGAGGATTCAGAGCATCGTTCGAAGGACGGGCGCTTTCGTGTGATTCATGTTCGTTCTGTGGCTCCGCTGGAGGACTACCATGAATGCGCCGCGTGGATCGATTTCCTGCGGGTTCAGCTCGACGAATGGCGAAACACCCAGCCGCTTTCCAAGGGAGTGAGCCTCGGCATTACGGGTGGTCCGGCTTTCGTGGCGGAGACAGCCCTGGGAATGGAGGACGATATGCGCAAAATGACACCGATGACAGCCGGTGCCATCGCCTTGTTGTTCCTCCTGGCGCACCGAAGAATCAAGCCATTGGTCTGGTTGTTGGTTCTGCTGGCCGTGGCATTGGCCGTGACCACCGCCTTCGGTGGGCTTCTCTTCAGTTCCTTGAACGCGGTCAGTCTCGGCTTCGCGGCGATCATGCTTGGTGTCACAGTGGATTACGGTCTGGTGTTGTATCAGGAATTTAAGGGGGATCCCCGGGCGGGTCCGGCCGGTGCGTTGAAGGCGGTTGGCTCCGGCGTCATCTGGTCTGCCATCACAACTGCGGCGGCGTTTGCGTCGCTTGGGTTGGGTAGCCTGCCGGGGCTCGCGCAACTGGGCCTTCTGGTCGCGATCGGTGTTTCGGTCGGTGCGTTTGTGATTCTGCGCTTTTACCTGCCATTCCTTTCGGCCCGTTCGGATCCGGCTCGGTGGGAGGCCGGCGCTACGATCGTGAATCCGGGCGGCAAGCATCGCCGCTTTGACCGGTTCACCCTCGCAATGTGGGTTGCCGCGATGGTGCCGCTTGTCATTCTGGGTGTCCGAGGGTTTCCCCCGATTTCAATTTCATCCGATCCACTGAAGCCGGTGAACAGCGGGGCGATGTCTGTTTCGGATCAAATGGTGGAACGAATGTCGGGCAAACGATCGCCATTGATTTTGATTGTTGCCGGGGCCGGGGAGACGGAACTGGCGGATTGCCTGACCCGTCTTGATGCCAGGCTGCGTCAGGTGAAGGAATCCGGTTCCGTCAGTGAGTTCCTGCTTCCGAATGATTTGTGGTCCCGTGAATCGAACCGCAACCGCAACGCCGGGGCCGTGGCGATCATCAACGACTGGTTGCCGCAGATTCGGAAAAAAGCCGGGGAAGCGGGTTTTTCGGAGGATTCATTGGCCCTCACCGCGAACATGGTGGCGGCCTGGCGGCGCGCTGCGAATGGCGGGGTATTCCCCGAATCGGCGGAGGTATCGGCCCTGTTGGCCAGGGCGTTTTCCAGGAGCGACGCCGGTTGGTATGCCTTGGGATTGGTGTATGTAAATCCCCTGGAGCGGAAGGGAATTGCCGATGCGCTGAACGGCGCTCTCGCCGAGGGGCACGTCTACGTCGCCGGGTGGGATCAACTGGGTGCCGAAGTCATGGCGGTGGTGCAGGGGGATGCCCTTCGAATCGCGCTTCCGATGTTCTGTGTTGTCCTTCCAATGTTATGGTTCGCTTTTCGATCCCTGTCCGAGCTGATGTTCTGCCTTCTGACATTGATCGGAGCTGGAACGATGCTTCTGGCAACCATGTCCCTGTTCGGCTGGTCGTGGACGTTGCTGAATCTTCCGGCGATTCCGCTGCTGCTCGGGTTGAGCGTGGACTACAGCATCCACATGCAGATGGCCATGCGCCGGGTGGGCAACCACTGGATGCGTGCGTGGAGGACCACCGGGGTCGCACTGGCGCTTTGTGCATTGACGACGGGAATTGGCTTCGGTGGCCTGGCGCTTTCCCATAATCAGGGACTTGGAGATTTGGGAAAGGTCTGCGCGACCGGGGTTCTTTCGGCGTGGGTGATGGCGGTCCTCGTGGCCCCGCGCCTGAGGGCGACGTTCCGAGGGCCCGGATCCGGGGCGGATCGGTCTGGTGGAAATGCTTCTCCGAAGCCTGCGGGTCCGTCCCGAGCTTATGGAGCGATGGCCTGGAAATTCGGCTTGTCCGTGGTGCGATTGGCTCCCGGACCGCTGCTGATCCGGCTCGGTCGTTGCGCCGGGGCGTGTTACCGGATGCTCCAACCGGGACGTGAAAGAATCGTCAGAGCCAATCTCCTGCCGTTGGTTGGAGATTGCGAAGAACGAGCAAGAACGGCGGCTCGGGAACTGTTCGCTTCATTCGGCCAAAAGATTGTTGAACTTTGGCAGTTCGAAGCAGGCATTCCGCCGACGGTTCGTCCGCATCGGGAGAAGGATTGGAACCGGCTCACGGATGCGAAGAAGGGGGGGCGCGGAGTGCTTCTGGTGACGCCGCATCTGGGGAATTGGGAGGTGGGTGGTCCGGCGCTGACGCGCAGGGGCGAAAGACTTCTTGTCTTGTCGAATCCGGAGCCCGGGCGGGGCTTTACGGAAATTCGAAAACTGGGGAGGGCGCGATGGGGGATCGACACGCTGATCGTGGGCGATGACCCGTTCGCTTTTGTCGAAGTGATCAAGCGGCTGCAGGACGGAGGCATCGTGGCGATGCTCATGGATCGGCCGGGACCGACCAACGGCCTGGAGGTGGAGTTGTTCGGACGCCCGTTTTATGCTTCGATCGGCGCGGCGGAACTGGCGCGTGCCACCGGGTGCGCCGTGCTGCCGGTAGCCATTGTGAAAGAACCCACGGGAAATGTGTTGAAGATGATGCCTGAGATTACGTATCTGCGAGCTGAACTCCGATCGCTCGATGCCAGACGTCAGTTGACCCAGAAAATCATGCGTGATTTCGAGCCCCTGCTGAGCCAGTATCCGGAGCAATGGTTTCAATTTATTCCGATTTGGCCCGAACCGGGTTCCCGCTAGGCGGTCCGCGAATGCCGACATCACTCAAAAAACGGTTTGTTCTCTGGATCGGATTTTTTCTCCTGACCGGATGGGGTGTCTCGGCCATGGCGAATGCAGCCCTCGGAACACCGGAGGATGACGCCCTGCTGGACCGATGGTTGCATGCCCAGACGAACCTTGTGACGTGGTCCTCGGAGTTTGTTCAAACCCGGAAGTTTCCCACCCTTGTGAACCCGCTGACGACGCCGGGACGCGTGGCCTTCAAGGCACCTCATTCGTTCCGGTGGCAGTTGGGTGAACCGGTGAAAACGGTGGCAGTAAGGCTTACGGACGAGGTCCTGATCTATTATCCACGTCTGAAACGGGCCGAGCGTTATCCTCTGTCGACCGACGCCAAAGGCCCCTGGAAGGATGCGATGAGTCTTCTGGACGCAGGGTTTCCTCGGAGTCGCGCGGAACTGGAGGATCGATTTGAAATTGTGAAGATGGAACAACGAGACGGTGTGGGTTTGTTAAGTCTGGTGCCCAAGAGCCTGCGGTCCCGGCGGATTCTCACGAGGCTTCGGATTGAATTTGGCGTGCAATCTCTGGAAATGGAGGCTGCCGAGTTCGAGTTCGCAGACGGTTCGTTGATGCGAACGGCCTATCAGAATCCGTCCTCAAATCCCGAATTGCCGGATGATCTGTTTGAATTGAAACTGAACCCTGAAGTCCAGGTTCTGGAGCCCGCATCGAAATGAACCCGGACCATTCCATGGAGAGGGCGTTGGCTCGGTTGCCTCATGGGCAGGCATTTCGGTTTATCGACCGGCTGGTTGCATTGGTTCCCGGAGTGTCGGGCGTGGGTGAATTCACCCTGAAAGGACACGAGCCGTTTCTTGAGGGACATTTTCCCGGCAATCCCATCATGCCTGGCGTTCTGTTGATTGAAGCCGCAGCGCAGCTGGGCGGTGTGGTGGCTCAATCCGACCCGGATCATGTTCCATTAAAAGGCCTGAAATTGGGGGCCGTGCGGAATGCCAAGATTCTGGGAACTGCGCAGGTGGGTGAAGTCATCCGATTGGAAGCGAGGGTCGAAGCGAGGTTGGGAGCGCTCGTCGAGGTCTCGGCAATCGTGAAGCGTGAAGCCGAAGTGCTCCTGCGATGTGCCCTGACTCTGGCGGGCAGGGAGTGACCTCCGTGTTCCAGGCCGGGATCGCGTCATCCGCCTGGGTGGCGGTTCCGTGTGGACAGGAATCGGGTGCGCCATTCCGTGCGCGAGGTTTTGCCGCGCGTGTTGGTGTTCAGCGAATCCACGAAGTGCCAGTGCTTGGGAAGGTTCCAGGCAGGTAGCAACGCGTCCAGGTGACGGCGAAGTTCCGCGATGGTTCCGGGGTGCCCCACGATCACAGCCACGATTTCCTCGTGGCGCTCCGCGTTTTCGGAAGGGATTCCGAAGACGAGGCATTCGCTGAGGTTCGGATACAGCAGAAGGGCCTGTTCAATGCTCTCTGGTGAAATTTTGCGGCCTGCACTATTGATTTGATCTCCGACCCGTCCGGTCAGGTGAATCCCGGTGTCCCGAATTTCACCGTAGTCGCTGAGTTCGAAGCGACCTTGCCCCAGGGTTTCTTCCGGAGTGGGCCAGTAGGTGGACGCCACCGCAGCGCTTCTGACACATAACCGCCCGTCGCTGCTGGTCGTGACCTGCACCTGTTCCAGTGCCGTTCCCACGAGCGACGCGTCGGTGCGTGGACTGTGGGTGCGATCGAATGCGATGCCTCCGCACTCGGAGGAACCCAGGAAGTTGTGGATTTTGAGATCCAGCTTTTTGTGGACCTCGTTTTCCAGGGCGATCGGAAGGGGCGCCCCTGCGGAGACCGCCATGCGAATTCCGCCAGAAATCGCCTCCGCTGTGAACCACGCCTGCCAGAGGGCAGGCACGGCCGGCAGGGTCCAATTGGAATCCACAACCAGCGCCCTCCGTAATGAGTCGGGCAGGGGGGATGAAGCGATGACCAGAGGCACGCCAGCCAGCAGGAGCGGAAGAACCAGGTTTGAATAGCCGTAGGAATGCGCCAAGGACACGGCAGCCAGATTCGGGGATTCGGGGGACAGATGCATGGTCTCGATGATGTTCCCTGCATCGGCAGCGAGTTGGGCCTCGGTAAATGCCACCAGACGGGAGATGCCTGACGTGCCGGACGTCATCTTGACGTGTTTGATTTCCGGAGGGAGATCGTGCAGTACCGGGTGGTTCGTCGCGTCTTCCAGAGGACAGACAATCCGTTGGTCGCGCCATCCACGAAGTGTTTCGAGAATAAAATCCGCGGATTTACCCCTCGGAAACACCCACGGTTCGGTCGTCCGAGGCAGGGATTCCGCCTCGTTCGCCAGTTCCCCGAATGTCCATTGCCGTCCCGTGGCCAGGCACCGCAACGCGATCGTGCCTGGGTTTCGCAGCGCGACTTTTTTCCATTGTTCGTAAAGCATTGTCTGGCGGCCAGGGGCCCACTATCCTACGCAGCGGTTAGATTGAATGGTTTTGATGTGTGATTCAATGACAAGTAACGCAATGGCGGGGAGTGCACCGCGATTTGATTTCGAGCGGGATGCGCTCGCGTTTGCGAATGAAACCCAGTGGGACTATTCCATCGACGAACGTTCCGGACGACAGGTCACCAAATGGAGGGATCCCAAACCCGACTACACCCTTCGTTGTTTTGTGCTGGTCCGGGTCGCGAAACAGTTTTTCCTCCACGCTCGTTTTGCCCCGAACCGGAAAAAGCTGGATGCGGTGGAGAACGCACGATTGACCCGGGAAGTGCTGAAGCGGAACTCCCGGGCGCGAGGGGTGAGCAATCGTCCGGTGGTGATTCCCGGCTTTTCGGGGCTGCGCGAGTTCAGCGCAGCCCATGAGGTCTTGTTCAAGGGGATTTGCGGCGGTGCCTGGCAAAGCTATTTTCAAAGAGGGAACTGGAGGATGGTTCTTCCAATCTGGCGGAGTCATCAGGAGCAGGTGGCAAGGGAATTGCAGTCTCGTTTGCAGACAGGAGTGCCCCAGGCACTCCATGTGTTTCAGTTTCCAAAGCTCGGTGTCAACCATGCCACGATGGTCTTCGATCATGTGGAATCCGCGGACGGCCTCGAGTTTCTGGCATACGACCCCAACATGCCGGACAGTCCCTTGACGCTGATGTTCGACCGGAACAAACGCGGTTTCCAGATGCCTGCAACGCGCTACTTTGTTGGAGGTCCCGTCAATGCCTACAGCGTTTACCGCAATTGGTTGTATTGACACCCTCCGTCGGTTCAGGGTTTTGGAACGGTTTTCGGTAGGGTGCCGCGCTTGGATTCGGTGCGGGCGGGGGTCCAGAAGACCAGGCCGAAAAAGAGCAACCCGCAGACGTTGACTCCGAGAGCGTACCCGATTTTGTACAGCCGCCCCTGGTTGTTGGGGGCGTAAATGGTCACATCCTTGCCCATGACCAGGGCGGGCAGGGCCGTGGGCATCAACGCTCCGTGCGCCATTCCCCAGGCCAGACCGGCTGGGTGGGATGGGTCGTTCCGCGTGCCCGCGTAATCGGCCAGGAACCCCATCAGGAAGCCCATCGCAACAAAACCAACCACTTTGCGCGTGAACCTGCGGGTGGTTCTCCAGATTCGGCCGGTCCTGGAGTTTTCGGCACCGGTGGGTGGAAGCCTGTTGGGATCCGTGTTTTCCATTCCTTTTGGGTGTAACAGAGCGAAAGGCGTGTGGGTCGGACGGTTTAGCTCTGGAGGGACGCCTGCCGGGGCACTGGCAGCGTGGTTTTGCCAGATTTGCTCCGCATGCTCCGAATCCGGCTCAATCTGTGCCGCGCTGCAAACAGCCATTTCAGCCACCGCACGGTGTCGGGAAAGGGGCGGATGCCAGAGGCTTCGGTGCCATACACACAGGTGGCGGGAACGAATGAAATGTCCCAATCCAATTCCATGGCGGCGAGGATCTGGTCCGATTCGGCTTCGTATCGGTTTGCGGAGAGGCGTTCGATGAATGCGTTTTCCAGCTGGATCATTCGAAACCCGCATTGCGTGTCCGGGATCTGTTTTCCGGTGGCCAGGGAGAGGGTCCTGCTCATGAACCGGTTGGTGACACGCCTCAGAAACGGCATCGGAGTCGGGCAACCCATGCGGTTGCCGACGATGAGTCCGGCCTGGGATCCGGCCCGGATCTTCAGAAACCCCGGAATGTCGGTTGCGAGATGTTGACCGTCGCCGTCCAAAGTGAGCGCATTCCAGAACCCCATGGACAGGGCTTTTCGGAAACCCTGCCGGAGACTGGCACCCTTGCCCTGGCATTGCGGCATGCGGAGCACTTCCGCCCCGGATTGGGTTGCCCGGAGCGCTGTGTCATCGCTCGACCCGTCATCCACCACCAGCACCGCGCCCAGATACTGGCGCACCGAAGTGACCACGGCGGCTATGCTCGTGGCTTCGTTATGGCACGGAATGACGGCGATGCATTGCGGTGCAAGATTCATTTCGCCCGATCTTAGGCACCCGGATCGTCGGAGGCGATCGAAAATGCGGCATGTTTAATTGGTTGCCATCGGGTGATGCGATGATTCTAATCGGCACTGATGACAGGCTTTTTCCCTACAAGACGGATGCTCACTTCGAAGGGCGATGAGCAGTCCGGTTGGCACGAACAGGCGTTCGAGACGGCCCGGGGGACCTTCGGACGCGGAGTTTATGTTCGGGGGGTGGTTGAAGTTTCGAATTACTGCCGTGAAAACTGCGATTATTGCGGCATGCGCCGCGACAACCGCACCCTGGCGCGGCATCGCGCAAAGTTCGAGGAGCTCGCGGATCTCCTGGTGCACCATTGTCCGGCGAGCATCACGGACATTAATTTCCAGACAGGGGAGGATCCTGTTGCAGCCAGGCAGATTGTGCTGCCGCTGGTCCGTTTGTTGAGGGAACGGACCAACCTGGGAGTCAGCGTTTGCCTGGGCACCCTCGACGAAACACTCTATCAGGAGCTCAAGGATGCCGGGGCCTGGATGTACATTCTAAAGTTTGAAACCAGCGATGCCGCCCATTATTCGGGGCTGCACTCGCCCGGTACGCTCAAGGAACGCGAAGAGCATATTCGAAAGCTCGCTTCGGACGGGTGGTTTGTGAGTTCCGGATTTATCGCGGGCCTCCCGGATCAGGACATGGAAGCATTGATCGGGAATTTCCGGTTTGCCTCAAGCCTTCCGTTGATGGGGTGCAGCGTGAGTCCGTTTATTCCGGGAGAATCAACGCCGCTTGCCGATACCCCTGCGGGAGATCTCGACTTGACACTCAATTCCATGGCGGCGTTGCGGTTGATGAATCCCGCCTGGGTCATTCCTGCGGTCAGCGCCCTGAACCTGGGCACTGACTCGGAAGGATACGTGCGAGGACTGCGTGCCGGTGCCAATCTTTGCACGATCAACCTGACTCCCGGGGATTTGCGGGACAACTATCTGCTCTACAGGCGGGATCGTTACATCATGAACGAGGAAAGAATTCTGAACGCGATTGAGGAGGCGGGGTTGCACCCGTCGACGGAAAGCATGGTCTCGCTGCAGGCGCTCAAGGAATGATGCCTGGCCTGAGATGCCCGCCGGCTCACTGGCTGTGAGGACACCGGGCGTTTCCGGATTCAGAAAGCACCCCAAATCCCGTGTTGTTCCACCCCACTGATAGCAGATCCGCCGGAAGCATTGAATCCCGCCGGGTCGTGGTCACCGGTTGCGGACTTGCGACCGCTCTTGGAAACACCTGGGAGGCCAATGCTCTGGGTTTCCGCGAGGGGCGTTCGGCATTTCGCGGAGTTCGGAGATTTCCCGTGGACCGACAGCGCGTGAAGATCGCTGGCGAAGTCGACCTTCCCGAAGAGTTCCCATTTCCGGGCGTGAGCGAGCGGGATCTCCACCGAACCGACCACGGTGCCAAAATGCTTCTCTGGGCGGGGGAGCAATGTATGGCGCAGGCGGGTTGGTCAAAGGGTTCGGAAGCGCCACTGGTCTTCGGGACAACATCCGGGGGCATGCTGCTCGGGCAGGATTACTACCGAAATGCAATTGCGCCCACCTCCAGCCGGCGGAAGCAGTCGGAACGTTCGATCTACTATCAGGCACAGAGACAGGTGACGCTGCTGAAGCAGGCGCACGGCCTGATCGGATCCACTCTGGTGATTGCAAACGCGTGTGCGTCGGGTGCCAATGCGATTGGCCTGGCCTGGCAGTTGGTGCGTTTCGGACAGGCGGAGCGCGCTTTGTGCGGAGGTTATGATGCCCTGTGCGAGCTGGTTTTCGCGGGGTTTGATTCGCTTCAGGCGCTTTCTCCAACCGTTTGCCGTCCCTTTGATGAACACCGCGATGGTCTGGCGCTGGGTGAAGGCGCTGCTGTCTTTGCGATCGAAACCCTGGCGGGCGCCAAAGCCCGGGGTGCCCGAATTCTGGGTGAAATTTGCGGCTACGCCGCTGGCACGGATTGCCATCACCTCACCCAACCCCATCCCTGTGGGTTGGCGGCAGTGGATACAATGACACGCGCCTGTGCGGTGGCCGGTCTGTCTCCCGGAGAAATCCAATATGTCAACGCACACGGCACCGGCACTCCCATGAACGATGCCTCCGAAACCGAAGCCATCAATTGCTGGGCGGGGAACACCGTCGGCGATCTCCGGGTCAGTTCGACCAAGGCGAGTGTCGGACACCTCCTGGGTGCGGCCGGAGCGGTGGAAGTCGCTGTCTGTTTGATGGCCTTGCAGGGGCAATGGTTGCCTCCCACGAGGACCTGCCGAAAACCCGATCCAGCCTGCCGGTTCGGATTAATCACCGAACCCCAGGCGGCCTCACTGAATCATGTGATCACCAACTCCTTCGGGTTCGGAGGAGCCAACGCCAGTCTGGTGCTGGGAGGTGCTGGATGAAACATGTTGTTGTGTCGGGAATGGGCGCGGTGTCTCCGGCGGGGTGGGGTGTGCATGCGCTCCTCGATGCCGTGACCGCCGGTCATCGCCTCGAAGAAACGTTTCAGGAGCGACCTCACCGGGAACCGGTCGGAGTCCGGATTGTTCCGGAACCGTCGGCCGAAATCTTGAATCGACTCAGACATCCCCGATTGCGGCGTGTGAGCCCGATCAGCCGGTATGTGGTCTGGGCTGCCCGGGAGGCTCTGGATGAAGCAAAAGAAACTTTGAATTCGCCAACCGCCCGAATCGGCACCGTTTTCTGCACAACCTCCGGTTGCGTGAGCTATTCCAGAAGGTTTTATCAGGAAACCCTGGATGATCCCTCGCTTGCGAGCCCGTTGGTGTTTCCCGAAACCGTTTTTAACGCCCCCGCCAGCCACCTCGCTGCGGTGTTGGGTAACAGGGCGGAAAACTATACCTTTGCAGGGGATGCAGGCACGGTGCTTCAGGGTTTGGCGTTGGCGGGTCAGCTTCTGCTTCGGGGTGAACTGGATGGCTGCCTTCTGGTGGCTGCGGAGGAACGGGATTGGTTGATCGGAGATGCATTTCGATCGTTTTCGAAATCCATTCCTGTCGCCGAAGGAGCGGGTGCTTTGTATCTCACCTTGAGCGAAGGAGCGAAGTTTCGGTTAAACAAGGTCACGGACCCGTTCTTCTACGGTGCAGATACAACCCGCGAATCCGCCGTGGTCTCGATGGCACGTCAGCTGGATCCAGGTCATGAGGGTGAGGGCGCGATGTTGTTGGACGGTGTCACGGGATCCTCCCGCCTGGATCGGCCCGAGTTGTCGGCATGGCGTGATTGGACGGGAACCAGGAGAAGCGTCAAGACCGTCCTGGGCGAAGGGTTCGCGGCAGGCGCCATGTGGCAGATTGTCGCCGGGGTATCTGCCTTGCGGACGGGTGAAGTGCATCGGGCGGTCGTTTCCCTGCCGGGCTCGTATCAGTTTGCGATCGGAGCCGAGTTTGCTATATAGAACAATGAATTCGAGAGTCCTTCCAGCCAGGGCCGGGAACGGTGAAAACCGTGCCGCATTTGCCCGCTTTTCCACATGATCAAGCCTCATCGAATGATCGAGGGACGCTACGAAACGGAGACCGGCAAACGACAGTTTGTCCGGGATCTGTTCAACCGGGGGGCGCGCCACTATGACCGGATCGGGACCGTTGGTTTCCTGGGCACGGGAAGTCTCTACCGTCGACTCGCATTGCAGCGGGCGGGTTTGGTGAAGGGGATGCGCGTGCTGGATGTCGCGTGCGGAACCGGAGCGGTGACGCGGGAGATATCGAAGATTGTTGCCGACCCGACATTGGTCTGGGGCGCCGATCCAACCCCGGGCATGCTCGCCGTCGCGCACAAGGGTCTGGAAGCGCAGTTCGTGCAGGGGCGAGCTGAGGAGTTGCCGTTCGAAAACGGTGTGTTCGATTTTCTGAGCATGGGCTATGCACTGCGTCATGTGGCCGATCTCTCGGTGGCTTTTCGAGAGTATCGTCGGGTGCTCCGACCCGGAGGTCGATTATTGCTCCTGGAGATCACCCGTCCGGAACGCGCGTGGGTGCGTTTCCTGGCGTGGATGTATTTCGGGATCGCACTGCCGCCGCTTTCCTTTCTGATCACCGGAAGCAGGGATGCCAGCGAAATGATGTCCTACTATTGGGAAACCATCGACGCTTGTGTTCCGCCCCATACGATTCTGGGTGCACTCGAGCAGTCGGGCTTCAAACAGATTCACCGGAGAGTGGAGTTGGGAATATTCAGCGCCTATGGAGCGGTCCGGGATTGATCCCTGGAAAACGGGATGGAAGGGACGGGTCGGATGCATGTCATGAACCCCGGGAACCGGACGTCTGGTTTCCCGCTTCCGGGCGTGTCTCCTCGTCGCTGAACCAGGTGCGCCAACCTTCCGTCAACTCCAGGCGCATCCATGCTGCCGTCCCCCGGAGCAGAAGCCAGGCCGTGGCGGCGTTGAAGGCGAACCCGGCCAGCAGAAGCCTGCGCCGGTCGTTGCTCCTTCCGAGTTGTCCTCGGCGACGGCGGGAACGACCGATTTTCGCAAGGCGCCGGTTGTAGGTTCGGATCCACCACTCGAATGGACGCGATCCGATGGACGCGAAACAGGGTTCGGAATACGCAGTGATTCCGCGGAGAAACGGCTGGATGGCTACGCCCATGTAATAATTGGCGACATCCAGCTGAACCGCGATGCGCATCAGATCAAATTCGCCGAGATAATCATATTTGTTGAGGTACAGCGCCCGAAACCAGCGTTTGTAGCTGTCTTGAAGATCTCGATTCAGTTTCGCGGCACCTGCTTCAACGGATCCGCCCGTTCGTTCCTTGTGGATGAGATTCGCCGCGCCGTACGCCGTGAACGCCAACCAATCCAGACCCGGACTGTAGAACGGATCCAAAAATCCGGCGGCGTCGCCCACCAGCACAAAGCCATGGCCGGCGATCCGTTCCGAATGGTAACTGAGATTGCGTCGAAAGTGCACGTCGCCCTCCACACATTCTGCTCCCTCGAGCAGTTCTCTGCCCATTGGATGGGTGAGGAGAACCGATTTAAGACGCGCCCCCACCGTTCCTTCCCGTGGCCAGTCAAAGCAGCGTTGATCGAACACGATTCCGACGCTCACTTCTTTCCCCCGCAAGGGAATCCACCAGGCCCACCAACCGTTGCCCATCAGATGATTGGTGGCCGTTCCCCGCTGCGCAAAACATCGATCGGACCATTTCGGCATGGGATCGAAGACACCCGGGTCGTCCGGACTGGCACAACCACGCCAGCGCGCCCATGCCGCAGCAGTGGGGTGCTCTTCATTGATCCGCAACCATCCATTGGATCGTGCCAGGGTCGCCGCGACACCGGTGGCATCGACAACCCACCTCGCCGTGAGTTCGAGGGTTTCGTCCCCGTGCTGGACTGTGATTCTTTGGTTTCCTCCCTGCTCGAGGGCGATCTGAGTCGCCTTGGCAGGTCGCCAAAGGTGGGCGCCAAGCGCGACCGCTTTTTCAAGGGCAGCCTGGTCCAATACGGCCCGGTCCACCAGGTACGCGGC
>JAIPJX010000206.1 GCA_021733945.1 Verrucomicrobiota bacterium
GGGGGGCAGCGGTTGGGGCGGCTCAGCGGGGACGCTTCGCCCTACCGATATTCGGAATGGGCGAGGGGGAAAGGTGGCGCGAACCGTCCCGGTGAGCATCGGGCATTCCACGTCGTTGATCCACCATCCGGTGCGTCTGGGGGAGACATTCCGCGGGGAAGCGGGTAGGGTGGCCGTTGTATGGAAAATGACCGAGTGTTTGATCCTGGCGATGCCGGGCCGGTGCAAATGCCGATCACCGGTGAATTGGATCTGCACACCTTTCGACCCAAAGAGATCAGGGATCTGGTGCCCACCTATCTGGCGGAGTGCCGGGATCGGGGAATCCTCGAGGTTCGCGTGGTGCATGGTAAAGGCATCGGGAATCTGCGCCGGAGCGTGCATGCAATCCTCAGCCGAATGCCGGAGGTCCAGTCGTTTTGTCTGGCTGGAGAGGCCTACGGAGGGTGGGGGGCGACTGTTGTGGTGCTGCGTCCGCAGACCGATGGTCCGGTTTCAAAAGCCGGGGAATTGAAAACTTGAATGTTCGCCCCGTTGAAGCAGAGTGGGGCCCATGGCATTTTCCGATTTCTCGGAGCAACAGCAGGCTGCCCAGCTTCTCCAAAGAAGCCTGGCCCGCGGTCGTTTGGCCCATGCCTATCTCTTCACGGGAAGCGACCTGGCGGAGCTGGAGAAAATGGCGACCGCACTGGTCAAGACGATCAACTGCGTGGCCCCGCCGCAACTCAGCCCCGAGGGGGTCGCGACCGATTCCTGTGATCGGTGCGCCAGTTGCCTTCGGATCGATCGATATGAGCATCCGGATATTCATTTCGTACGGCCCGAATCAAAATCCCGGGTGATCACGATCGAGCAGGTCCGCGATCTGATGCAGACCATTTACCTGAAACCGTCGGAGGGTAGGATGAAGGCGGCGGTCATCGTGGCCGCAGACCGTCTGAATCCCCAGGCGGCCAACGCTTTTCTCAAAACACTCGAGGAGCCGCCTTCCAATTCATTCCTGGTTCTGCTCAGCACGGATCCCCAGCGCGTGCTCGAAACCATCGTTTCCCGATGCCTGCGCCTCAATTTTGAGAGCGATCCTCTGGCGCGACTGAACCGAATCCATGGCGGCTGGCTCCGCGAATTCGCTGCCCTGGCCGCTTCCCCGCAAAAGGGGTTGTTCGGTCGGTACCGCCTGTTGGATCTGATTATTTCGCGGCTCGCCGGCATCAAGTCCGACACGGAAGCCAGCCTCACCGAGCGTTCGCCCTTGCAGCGGTATGATGATGCGGACCCCAGACTGCGTCAGCGATGGGAGGATGAACTGGCTGCGGCGATCGAGGCGGAGTACCGTCGGGAACGCTCGGATCTTGTGCTGAGTCTGCAGTGGTGGCTGCGCGATGTGTGGCTCAGAACCCTGGCCTGTGGTGCCGAGGTGCTGGCGTTTCCCGATCTGGAGGTGCAGACCGGGTCCGTTGCCGGGCGCCTGGCACCGGCGGACTCGCTGCAAAACCTGGAAACCATTGAGCATGCGCAGCGACTGCTCGGCACCAACGTCCAGGAAGCCCTGGCCCTTGAGGTGAGTTTCCTCAAACTCAGGCTTTGACCGGAATGTTCGAACCTTCCAGTGCTCCGGTGATGCCTCACTTCCTCCGCGCTTCCGCCTTGTGAAACCATCCGGAGCCAACAGCAACCCCGGGAGCCAGGTGCCTTCGCCGGGACCTTCCATGGGTGTCTGGTCCATGCTCGCGGGGCCATTGGCGGGGGCGGTCCTTGGGATCTCGTTGTTGAAGTTCGGGAACCCCGTGATATTTGAAGGCATGATCGTTGCTCCAGAAGGAGTGATGGAGTTTCTGCTGCAACCCTGGCCCGTCAGCTGGGGCTACCTCATGGTCGGAGTCGTGGCGCTGCTTGTTCTGAAGTCTGGCCGTTTTGAATGGAAAACGCCCCGTTGGCTTCTTCTGCTGCCCCTTGTCTGGCTGGCCTGGCAGTTTGTCTCCAGTACCCGAAGCGTGAGTCCGGAGCTTAGCCGCGCGACCCTTTGGCATTTCAGCGCCACCGTCACCTGGTTCTATGTGGGAGTGTTCGGCCTGGCCAGGTTTCCGAATCTTCGGTTCTTCTGGGGCCTGCTCCTTTCCGGGTTTCTCCTGGTGCTCTGGTTTGGGTCCGAACAACATTATGGGGGACTCGAAGCGACCCGGCGCATGATTTATGAACAGCCGAACTGGCGGGATTTTCCTCCGGCGTATCTGAAGAAGATCGCCAGCGACCGCATTTTTTCGACGCTCGTTTATCCCAACGCCCTGGCAGGGGTGATTCTGCTGCTGTTCCCGTTCCTGCTGCCCGTTGCGTGGCGCGTGGCGGCTCCGCTGCCGAGGATCGCGCGGATGGTATGCGTGGGGTTGATGGCTTATCTGGCGGTTGCGTGCCTTTATTGGTCCGGGTCCAAGGCCGGGTGGTTGATCGCCCTGGCGGTCGGCGCCCTCGCCCTGAGTTCAAGGCCGTTCCCGCGCCGGGTCAAGGTCATCGCGTTGTCGGTTGTGCTGTTGGGTGGTTTGACGGTGTTTGCGGTGCGCTATGCGCCCTACTTCAAGCGGGGAGCCACGAGCGTGGGGGCGCGGTTCGATTATTGGGAAGCCGCCGCCCGCACTGCCCTGGACCGTCCGTTCTTTGGCAGTGGCCCGGGCACGTTTTCGGTTCCATACGCAAAGATCAAGCGCCCCGAATCGGAAATGGCTCGATTGGTACACAACGATTATCTCGAGCAGGCTTCGGACTCCGGGGTGATCGGGTTCGCAACGTATACGACGTTTGTCCTGGCTCTGATGGCCGGGTCGGCCCGCAAAGTCTGGAGACACCCGGATCGATCGCTTTTCGCGGTCTGGCTTGGCCTGGCAGGTTGGACCCTGCAGGGCCTGGTCGAATTCTCGCTCTACATCCCGGCTCTTGCCTGGCCGGCTTTTGCCCTGATGGGATATCTGTTTGCACGCTGTCAGGACCAGGCGGGACCGGGTGAAACGATTCGACAGGCTTAAAACGATTCAATATCGTTTCCTCCAACATGAAAGTCCTGATCCTGAACGGGCCCAATCTGAATCTCCTCGGAAAAAGGGAGCCGGGTGTGTACGGCACCCAGACCCTGGCGGATATCGAGGCGCTGGTCCGCAGTCGGGGATCAGCGCTCAACGTGGAGATCGATTTCAGACAATCCAATTCGGAAGGGGAACTCATCGACTGGATCCATGGAGCGGCCGGTGTCTTTGGGGCGATTCTGCTGAACGCCGGTGCCTACACCCACACCAGTGTGGCGTTGCGGGATGCGATCGCCGGGGTCGGGGTTCCGACGATCGAACTGCACCTCTCCAACGTGCATGCCAGGGAAGAATTCCGCCATCGCTCACTGATTGCGCCGGTCTGCAGGGGACAGATTTGTGGATTTGGTGCATTTTCGTATATTTTAGCTCTGGAAGCTGCCGTGAACGTTAACGTAGGCCTTGAAAGAGCCTGATTCAGTTCGGAATCAGCGCGTTTTTGAGTGGGTTCGAAGTTGGAAACGCCTGTGATTCGTGCTTGACGCTGATGCTTCGGCTGTCTAATATCGTGAAAATTCATTAACTGATGATGGGCAGGGTCGAATGTCGGCTTCTGCTTTTTTGCTTAATAAGCGGACGGCCGATTTTGGCATTATCCTTCATTTAACGCGACTACTGTGGACCTAAAAGACATCAAGGCCATCATTGATCTGATGAAAAAAAATTCCATCTCGGAATTCGAGTTGGAACGTCAGGATTTTAAGATTCGGCTGCGGCGGAATGCCAACGGAGTCGCCCAGATGGGCGGGGCGGAAGAGGGTGGGTATATTGCCCTTCCGGGACCCGCCGTTGCGAGTCCTGCCGTACCGGTGGAGCCCATCGTGGTGAGTTCTCCCTCCACGGATCTTGAGATCAAATCCCCGATGGTCGGCACGTTTTATCGGGCCCCTTCTCCTGAGGCGGGCAACTACGTTGAGATCGGCTCCGAGGTGACTCCGGAAACCGTCGTTTGCATCATTGAGGCGATGAAGGTCATGAACGAGATCAAGGCCGAGGTCAAAGGGGTCGTCACCCAGGTGATCGCGGACAGCGCCAAACCGGTTGAGTTCGGTCAGCCGCTGTTCAAGATTCGCCCCACCGCCTAGAAGACCTGCCAACCTGACCCGCAGGTCTCTCCAATCCATACCGCATGTTTGAGAAGATTCTGGTTGCCAACCGCGGAGAGATTGCGGTTCGAATCATTCGCGCCTGCAAAGAGCTGAATATTCGGACCGTCGCCGTCTATTCGGAGGCGGATGAAAGTTCCATGCACGTTCAGATCGCCGATGAGGCCATCTGCATTGGCAAAGCCCCCAGCAGCGAGAGCTATCTCCGGATTGACCGGATCATCAGCGCCGCCGAAATCGCCGACGTGGATGCCATCCATCCGGGTTATGGGTTTCTCTCTGAGAACGCTCATTTCGCGGATATCTGCGAGAGCTGCAACATACGTTTTATCGGACCCAGTTCCCGGGCCATGAACGCCCTGGAAGACAAGGCCCTCAGCCGCATGTTGGCCAAGAAGGCCGGTGTGCCCGTGCCTCCCGGGTCCGAAGGCCTGGTGGAGAGCGAGCAGGACGCCCTGATCAACGCCAAACGCATCGGCTATCCCGTCATGATCAAGGCGATCGCCGGAGGGGGCGGACGCGGCATGCGGGCTGCCCACAACGATATTTCTCTGGTCAAAGGCTATCATGCCGCCCGAAGCGAGGCCGAAGGCGCCTTTGGGAACTCGGGTGTCTACATCGAGAAACTGATCGAGAACCCGCATCACATCGAATTTCAGATCCTGGGCGACAACCGCGGCAACATCATCCATCTGGGGGAACGCGATTGCTCGATCCAGCGCCGCAACCAGAAGATTCTGGAGGAGACGCCCTCGCCGCTGATCGAGAACAAGCACAAGGATCTGCGCAAGAAGATGGGCAAGGCCGCCATTCGATTGGCTGAAATGGCCCATTACACGAGCGCCGGCACCGTCGAGTTCATCGTCGACGACAAGGGCGCGTTCTATTTCCTCGAGGTCAACAAACGAATCCAGGTCGAGCATCCCATCACCGAGGAAGCCACCGGGGTCGATCTGGTGAAGCAGCAGATCCTCATCGCCCTGGGCGAGCCGCTCCGCTTGTCCCAGTCCGACATCGCCATCAAGGGCCATGCCATCGAATGCCGCATCAATGCGGAGGATCCCTTTAACGATTTCCGGCCCTCCCCGGGACGCATTGAAATGCACTACGCTCCCGGTGGACCGGGGGTGCGGGTCGACAGTCATGCGTATGCCGGTTATACGGTGCCGCCCCATTACGATTCGTTGATCGGCAAACTGATCACCTATGGCAAGGATCGCAGGGAAGCCATCGACAAGATGTCCCGCGCGCTTTCCGAATACATGATCACCGGCATTAAAACGACCATCCCTTTCGAGCAGGCAATCCTTCAGGATCCCAACTTCCGCCGCGGTGTCTACTCCACGGCTTTTGTCGAACAACTCCTGGGTGGCGTCCGCCGCGATTTGATCAGCGAACGCGACTAACCGGTCGACGTTCCGTCCGGAGCGGCCGCTTTGGCCCGCGCCGATTTTTTCTCTGTGAAACCTCTGGATCAATGTTTCCTGTACACCTTTGTGGACACCGCGTATCTGAACGGACGCGATCCCTCCGATGTCGCCAGGGCTTTGTGCGATGGAGGCTCGGATCTGGTGCAGCTAAGGGCCAAGGGATTGTCCACCGTCGAAGTGCGCCGTCTTGCCGAGGCCCTGCTGCCCATCACGGACCGGGCGGGTGTGGGACTTGTCATCAACGATCATCCGGGGATCGCCGAGGAGGTGGGGGCACCGTTCTGCCATGTGGGCCAGGAGGATTTTTTTGACGCGGGTCACACCTGTCGTGCTGATGTGCTGCCCGGGGGATCCGTCCAGCTCGGGCTCAGCAGTCACGCTCCCGCTCAGGCCGAACAGGCCGTGCGCGCGGGGGCGGATTACGTTGCCATCGGGCCCGTGTACGCCACTCCCACCAAACCCGGGGTCCGTCCCGTGACCCTGGATTACGTGCGCTGGGCCGCTGGGAACCTGGCGTTGCCGTGGTTCGCCATCGGAGGCATCAACCTTCAAACCGTCGATGCCGTGATCGAGGGTGGTGCGCGCCGAATCTGTGTGGTGTCTGCCATCCTCAATGCCCCGGACATCGCCATGGCTTGCCAGACGTTCCGCGAACGCCTATCCTCGGTTCGAAATAAGTTGTGAGACGGGCTGCTGGCCCGGCGGTTTCCGAAGCTTCGGGCTTCGTCCTCTCCCACGTTCCCATCATGAACCGGGTTAATGGGGAGTTCACGATCAAATGAACAGACAGTTGAACGGATACTTGAGATGAGCGTTATCGTAGTCGGATCCACCGCGTTGGACTCCATCAAAACCCCCAAATCATCGAACCCCCGCCTGCTGGGTGGATCCGCCAGCCACGCGTGTGTGGCTGCAAGCTTCTTCTCGGACACGAGCCTCATCGGCATTGTCGGCAAGGATTTCCCGGCCCGTTACCTCAACCTCTACCGCAAGCACCAGATCAACCTGGACGCCCTCCAGATCGTGCCGGGCAAGACTTTTCATTGGTCCGGTGAATACGAGGTCAACATGAACAACCGGCGCACCCTCGCCACCGAGTTGGGAGTGTTCGAAACCTTCAGCCCCGAGCTTCCGAAATCCCTCCAGAAGGTTCCCTACGTGCTTCTGGCCAACATCGCGCCGGCCCTCCAAAGCCATGTGCTCGACCAGATGCGCAAACCGAAGTTTGTCATCGCCGACACCATGGACCTCTGGCTCAACATCGCCATGGACGACCTGCTCAAACTGTTGCGTCGCGTCGATGCGTTTGTCCTCAACGACAGCGAAGCCCGCCAGTTGACCAACGACGACAACCTGCCGACCGCCATCCGCAAGATCCACCGGCTCGGTCCCAAATACGTCATCATCAAAAAGGGCGAACACGGATCCCTGCTGTCCTCGCCCAAGGGCCTGTTCCTGGCACCGGCCTATCCGCTCCAGAAAGTCGTCGACCCCACCGGGGCAGGGGACTCCTTCGTGGGTGGACTGATCGGTTACCTGGCCAGCCGCCCGGGGTCCGTGGATACGAACCTGCGCCGCGCCATCGTGCACGGCAGTGCGGTGGCATCGTTCTGCTGCGAGGGGTTTGGTTTGAACACCACCACCAAGACCACCCGCCAGGCGATTGTGAAGCGTGTCAAAGAGCTCGAAAAGCTCGTGCAATTCTGAGAGGGCCGCGGCGATTCGTTGGATCCTGGGTCTGTCGGGGGTTCCTCGGGGGACCTTGTCCCGAAGCCGTTTGATCAAGACCGGAAACAGGTGCGCGAACCGTACTGCCATTCGTTTAAGCTGCGGAGAAGTGGATTCCGGAGCAGGGTGTAGTCGGGTGGAGTCTGTCGCGCTGCGACAGACATGTCCGACGCGCCCATGCAGATCGGGAACCCCGGCCCGATCCCCTCATCACTGTCGAGGGGCACGCCGTGCGGTGATTGCAGGAAAAGTTTTTTCTGCCGGATCAACGGAACTATTGCCAACGCCCGGGAGCTTTGCTAAAAGTAGAGCCAGAAGCGGGTGTGGTTCAATGGTAGAATGTGACCTTCCCAAGGTTGAGACGAGGGTTCGATTCCCTTCACCCGCTCCACTTCTTAAAAGGCTCACAGGTGCAACCAGTTAGATAGTCGGAAGAAAATGTCGGGCAGGCCAGTGGGAAGTTTTTTGGCAAGTTATATTCGATCAATAACCCACAAAAGCCTCTGTTTCCCAGCTTTCCTTTGGTCTTGTTGAGGGTTCCCCAGAATTTCTTCGCGTCTCGGCGTTGA
>JAIPJX010000207.1 GCA_021733945.1 Verrucomicrobiota bacterium
GGACCTCCCACCGCCCCACCCAGAACCTCCTGGAGCCAGTCCCCTCGGCCGGCCACCGGAGGGGCCTCGGGAAAGACGGCAGTCTCGCAGGCCGCCATTACGCCACGGATGAACCGGTGCGGATCGAGTGGACCTCAGGGAGAGTCTCCAGCATCGAACCGTTTCCAGCCAGCCGAACCGCCCTGCCCTGGATCGCTCCGCCGGTGTTCGACCTCCAGGTCAACGGTTTCGGCGGAATCGATTTCCAGCGCGATGATCTTTCCACCGATCAACTCCTCGTGGCAGCCCGGGCTCTTCGGGATTCCGGGTGCGCCCGGTTTCTGCTCACTCTCATCACGGACGCATGGCCGGATCTCCTCAGACGACTCAAACACATCCGCACACTGCGCAATGCATGTCCCGAGCTGCACCGCGCAATCGCGGGGTGGCACGTGGAGGGACCTTTTTTGTCCACTGAACCGGGTTATCACGGAGCTCACAATCCGGCCCACATGCTGGATCCCAGCCCAACCCATCTCGACGAACTCCGGGCCGTGACGGCCCAAGATCCGCTTCTTCTGACATTGGCACCGGAACGTCCCGGTGCCATGGAAACGATCCGGGCGGCGGTCCAGCGCGGCATTCGCGTCAGTCTCGGCCACACCAATGCGGACGCAGCCACACTCGTGGCAGCGGCGACCAGCGGGGCGACCGGGTTCACCCACCTCGGCAACGCCTGCCCGCAAACCCTCGACAGACACGACAACCTCCTGTGGCGGGTCCTGGACACGCCCGGACTGACAGTCGGGCTGATCCCGGATGCCATCCATGTTTCACCCGCTCTTTTCCGACTGGTTCACCGGCTGATTCCCACAAATGCCATCTACTACACCACCGACGCCATGGCGGGCGGGGGGGCCCCTCCGGGACGCTACACCATCGGCAGCCTCGAATTGGAGGTTGGTGCGGACCAGATCGTCCGGCAACCGGGTCGATCCAATTTCGCCGGCTCGGCCCTTCGCCCCGTCGATGGTTTACGCCGCGCCGCAGTAATGCTGAATCAACCCTGGCAACGTGTCTGGGATCGTTTCTCGATCAACCCTTCAAGGTTCATGGGCCTGCCGACCGGGTTCGCAATCGGCGACCCGGCTGAGTTCAGCCTGATTGGGACCGACAGCGAAGGTGGCATCGCCCGAATCGAGACAATCAGCTCCTCCCACACCGGCACGCACCATTGATCGTTCGAAGCCATTCGAGAAAGATCCAACAAACCTCCCAACACCATTAGTTGACTTAATTCAGAAATCGGACTTTTATTTGGTAATGCAAATTGAGAGCTTCAAGGTCTTCTGCGATTTGACCGAAACCGAAAGTTTCACGAAAGCGGCGCAGATCAATCAGATCACTCAATCGGCAGTGAGCCAGCAGATCAGTTCGCTTGAAAAACAGTTTAAGTCACTCCTGATCGAACGCAGCAAGAAGAAGTTCCGACTGACCCGCGAGGGACAGGTCCTTTACGAGTACGGCAAGCAGATCATCCAGATTCACGATTCCCTGCACAGCAAGCTGCAGGAGATCAAGGACATCGTGTCCGGCACGATCCGGGTGGCCACCATTTATTCCGTGGGCCTCCACGAGCTTCCGCAGTACATCAAACGCTTCCTGCGCAGTTTTCCCACGGTCAATGTGCACGTGGAATACCGCCGCTCCAACCAGGTGTATGAAGATGTGCTCGGCAACGTCGTCGACCTGGGTCTCGTCGCATACCCCGTCAAGGATGCCAAGCTGGAGATCGTGCCATTGCATCAGGACAAGCTGGTCGTGATTTGTCACCCGGACCATCCCATCGCCCAAAAAGGGCCGAGCATCCCGATGAAATCGCTCGCAGGGGAACGGTTCATCGGATTCGAACCGGACATCCCAACTCGAAAAGCGATCGACAAGATGCTGCGCGATCACGGCGTAACCGTGCAGACCGTCATGGAATTCGACAACATCGAGACCGTCAAGCGCGCCGTTGAGATTGAAGCAGGTCTCTCGATCGTCCCCCAAGGCACGATTCTTCAGGAGGTGAGCAATCGAACCCTTGCCCAACTGGAACTCAGCGACGGGGAATTCTCCCGTCCCCTGGCCGCCGTCTACAAGAGGAACAAGGTGATTTCTCCCGCCATCAAACAGTTCCTGAATATTCTCAAGACCTAGGTCCCATGGTTTTTTGGAAAACTGGAATTCTCGCGGTTGTTCTCGCATTCGCAGCCTGTTCCTGGCGACAACGATCGGATGCATTTGCAGCTTCCCCGCCGCCGCCGCCAAGAGAATTCCGCGGGACATGGATCGCCACGGTCTCGAACATCGACTGGCCATCCAAACCGGGACTCAGCACCGATGCCCAAAAGTCCGAGCTCATACAACTCCTGGATCGAGCCAAAAACCTCAAACTCAACGCGGTCATCCTCCAGGTACGGCCGGCTTGCGACGCTTTCTATGTTTCCACAATCGAACCGTGGTCAGAGTATCTGACGGGTCGCCAGGGCCTCGCTCCAGACCCGGGATACGACCCCCTGGAGTTTGCCGTTGCCGCCGCTCACAGCCGCGGCCTGGAATTGCATGCCTGGTTCAACCCCTTCCGCGCCGGGCATCCCTCGGCCAAATCTCCTGCCTCGTCCAATCACGTCAGCCGACGCTATCCGAAACTGATCAAAAAATACGGCTCCTACCTGTGGCTCGATCCGGGCGAGCAGGTGGCTCAGGATTACTCGACGACCGTCATTCTCGATGTCGTCAAACGCTACGACATCGACGGGGTCCACCTGGACGATTACTTCTACCCCTATCAGGCGGCAAACGCCAAAGGCGGGTTGATTGACTTCCCCGACGATGCAAGTTGGGACCGCTATCGAGCCGCCCATGGCACACTCGAGCGCAACGATTGGCGACGCGAGAACGTCAACCGGTTCATCCGCAACCTCTACAGCCGGATCAAGAAGGAAAAACGATGGGTGAAATTCGGCATCAGCCCCTTCGGCATCTGGCGTCCGGGAAACCCTCCGAAAATCGCCGGCCTCGACGCCTACGATCATCTGTACGCCGACTCCAGAAAATGGATCCTCAACGGGTGGGCGGACTATTTCTCACCGCAGCTTTACTGGCCCATTGATTCGCCCGGGCAAAGCTTCCCGCTCCTGCTCGATTGGTGGGAGGCCCAGAACAAACAGGCACGCCATTTGTGGCCGGGCCTAAACTCGCACAAAACAACCGAGAACTGGGCACCCACCGAAATCGTCAATCAGGTAACCACGGGCCGAGCCAGATCCACCGGACACATCCACTGGAACGGATCGTCCGTCCTGGGCACACACGAACCCCTGCGCTCAGCCCTCAACCAGACCGTCTACACCCGGCAGGCCCTCATCCCCGCCTCCCCCTGGCTCGACAAACGCCTTCCCCCAAAGCCCAAAGCCTATCTGGAGGAACGCCCGGACGGCCGATCGCTCAAGGTGCGATGGGAAACCAAGGCAACCGATCCGGCCGCACTCTGGGTCCTGCAATCCCATCAATCCGGGCGCTGGTTCACCCATATCTTCCCTGGCGCTCAAACAGCGGCAATCTTCGAAGCAAAGCCGTCCGCTTCCCTGCCGGACACCGTCGCGGTATCCCTCGTCAATCGGTACGGAACCCTGAGTCCCATCGCACTCCTCGCCACACCGGGGAAATGATCCCGGGTCCCGGCGAACCTATCCTGGGCCACCCGATGAACCCCGACCTGTTTATTCCCGCCCACGAGAAGGATTTCCCGGTTCTTCCAAATGCAATCCGGTCGATCCTCGATTTCGCAGAACCCCGCCCTCGATCGGTCACGATCATCGCGGCAACCCCTTCCATTGGGCTCCAGGCAATTCTCAAGCCCTTGGGTGCTCATTTTCTCCATGAGGACACCATTGTTCCCGGCTTGCCACGGGCGCGCATGCCATGCATCCGGGTTCGGGGGGAGGATCGCTCGGGCTGGTATTTTCAACAATTCCTGAAATGGGGCCTTGCCCTTCAATCAAATCAGAACCATTACCTCGTGGCAGACGCCGACACACTCTGGATCCGCCCGACCCACCTGCGCGACAGGGGAAGAACCGTGCACTACGGAACCGGACAACATCATCTGCCTTATTTCGAAACCTATCAGAAACTCCTCGGATATCGTCCCGACCGGCAGGCTTCGTTCATTGCCAATTTTATGCTTTTCGAAACAGCGATTGTGCGGGAACTGATCGGGTTGATCCAACACCGGACCGGGTTGAACTGGGTGGAAGCCTTGCTGGCGAACATCGATCGATCAACCCTGTCGTCCTTCTCCGAATACGAAACCTACGGTTACTATTCGAGCCGTGCACACCCCGAAGCTTCCCTGCGCCGGAACGGAGCCACCCTGAATTTGCATGCCCTGCTCTACAGGTTCCACGATTGTTTCAGCTGGCTGGCTCGGGGCAGTTTCCACTCCATTGCCTACCACAACTATCGCCGTTGAGAATCAACCGGTCCGCCACACCCCGACCTATTTCGGGTTCATCCCGGGCAATTCCCCAAGGGCCGGGCTCGCGCCCAACATCCAATCCCGGACATCGCTCAACACCGTATAAACCACCGGAATCACAATCAGCGTGAGGAACGTGCTGGTCAGCATGCCGCCCACCACCGCGACGCCCATCGGTCGGCGCCCCTCCGCCCCGGCACCAAACCCAATCGCAATCGGCAGGATGCCGGCAACCGTCGAGACGGCGGTCATGAGGATCGGACGCAGCCGAACGCTGCCGGACCGGATCATGGCGTCGTGGGAATTCCGACCGGCGGCTCGTTCCTGATTCGCAAACTCAACCAGGAGGATGGAGTTCTTGGTCACCAACCCGATCAGGAGCACAAAACCAATCTGACTGTAAAGATTGACGTTCATCCCGGAGATCGGCGGCAGGATCTTCACCATCGAGAGCCAATGCAGCAGCCACAACAATCCCAGGGCACCCAACGCCGCCAGCGGCACCGCCAGCATGACGGTAAACGGGTGCATCAGACTCTCAAACTGCGCCGCCAAAACCATGTACACAACCACCAGCGCCAGCACGATCACCCAGACCAGCTCATCACCCGCTTCCTTCAGGTCGCGTGCCTCCGAATACCAATCGTACCGGAACCCGGCCGGCAGGTCGGTCTCGAGGAGTTTCTCCACGTCCTCCACAACACGCCCCATCGGAAGCCCCACGGGTGTCCCAGAGAGCTTCGCGCTCCGGACCCGGTTAAAATGCTCAATCACATTCGGGGACACACCCACCGTTCGATTCACCAGACTGCTGATCTGAATCAACTCCCCGCGGCTGTTGCGAACGTACAACTGGTCCAGCTGATCGGGGGTCAACCTCGATTCACGATCCAGCTGGGCAATCACATCATACGCCTTGCCGTCCTTCTTGATCTGGCTCAGATCCAACCCGCCCATCAGGATCTGAAGCGTCCGGGAAACGTCCGCCACCGAGACCCCCAGCGCCAAAGCCCGGTCCCGGTCAATGCTCACCCGCAGCTCGGGTTTGCTGAACTGAAAGGAGGAACGTACGTTTATCAGGTATCCGCTTTTGCCAAGCTTGCCGGCCAACTCCCGGGCATACGTGTCCAGTGCTTTCAGGTCGTGGTTCTGAACAATCAGCTCGAACGGGGATCCAAGGGATCGCCGCATGCCAGAAGGAATGCTCGCAATCGCTATGGCCCCTTCGATTTCCTTGAAGAACCGTTGCCGCAAGCCGCCCGGACCATCGACAATCTCCTGCACGCTGCGGTTGCGATCTTCCTTCAACCGGACGAAGGCCAACGCGCTCGTCGCCGCCCCTGGACCACCACGCGCAAACGCAACGACCGAGCCGTAGGTGCTAACCTCCGGAACCTCCGCGAGAATGCCCTCCAGCTCCCGGGTCATCCGGTCTGTGTATTCGATGGTCGATCCCTCCGGAGCCACAATGATGCAAATCAGGCGCCCCTTGTCCTCCGGCGGCAAAAACTCCTTGTCGAGCGACCGATACAGCACGGTCATCACCCCCAACGTGAGCAGGGCCACCAGCAGAAGTCCCGTCAACCGCCCCCGCAGGGACCACCCAAGAATCCTGCCCAGCAGCCTTTGATACGCTGCCGTCACCGCGTGCATGCTCCGCTCAAACACCAGAACCAACTGCCCCTCCTTCTTCTCAGTCCTCTTGAGAATGCGAGCCGCCATCATTGGAGACAGGGATAAAGCCACGAAGGCGGAAATCACCACGGCCCCGGCCACAGCCACGGCAAATTCAATGAACAACCGGCCCGTGGCACTGGTTTGAAATGCCAGCGGCACAAACACCGCCACCAGCGAAACCGTGATGGCGATGATGGCGAAACCAATCTCATCCATCGCCTTAAACGCCGCCCGCATCGGCGGAAGCCCTTCCTCCATGTGCCGGTGGATGTTCTCCAACACCACGATGGCGTCGTCCACCACGATCCCGATGGCCAGCACCAACGCCAGCATCGTCAGGATGTTGATCGAGAAACCGAGAACGTTCAAAATCAGAAACGTCGCCACGATCGACACCGGAATCACCACCGCCGGAATCAGGGTGGCCCGAAAATTGTGCAGAAATACAAAAACGACCAGCACCACCAAGGCAAACGCGATCCCCAGCGTGATCCAGACTTCACGGATGGCGTGCTCCACGTAAACCGATTCATCGAAACTCACCACAAGGTCCACTCCCGCCGGAAGGGTTTTCAGGGTCCTCGCGATCTCCTCCTTGATGCCCCGGGCCACTTCAACGGTGTTGGCCTTGGACTGCTTCACGACCCCAAGGAAAATACACGGCACCCCCATGATCCTTGCGCGGTTCCGTTCGCTCTCGGCACCAACCCGCGCCTCACCCACGTCCATCAACCGCACCACCTTCAGCCCGTCCGTTCGAACCACCAGACGGTTAAACTCCTCCGGAGTCTTCATCTCCCCCATGGTCTGGATCGTGAGTTCCCGGTCCCAGTTCTCGATCCTCCCACTGGGCAGCTCGACATTCTGCTCCCGCAACGCCCGCTGCACATCCAGCACCGTCACGCGATGCGCGGCCATCTTTTCGGAATCAAGCCAGAGCCGCATGGCAAAGCGTTTGGATCCCCCGATGGTGATGGACGACACCCCCGGAACCGTTTCGAACCGGTTCTTGATCTGGTTCTCGGCCAGAACCGTCAACTCCATGGGATTCAGGTTCTGGCTCGAGAACGCAATCCACATCATGGGATTGGCATCGGCATCCTGTTTCGCCACCACAGGCTCGTCCACCGTCTCCGGCAACCGACCGCGCACCCGGGCGACCCGGTCCCTCACATCCTGCGCCGCCAGATCCACATCCCGCGAAAGGTCAAACTCCACAGTGATCTGACTGACCTCCTCCCGGCTCTCACTGGTCACGGTCCGGATGCCTTCGATGCTGCTGATCACCTCCTCCAGACGTTCGGTGATCTCGGTCTCCACCACCGCGGCGTTGGCTCCCGGGTAAACCGTCACCACACTCACCACGGGAGGCTCAATGTCCGGGATCTCGCGCACGGGCAACCGCAGCAGTCCGATGACGCCGAAAATGACAAGCCCCAGGCTCATCATCGAAGCCAGCACCGGCCGTTGAATGCTTATCCGTGAAAGAATCATGCCCCGTCTTTTTGCCCGCGTCTCTCTGCCCGCCCGCCCCGTTCCAGATCCCTCACCGGGGTCTCCTCCGGGGTTACTTCACCCAATACGATTTCGACTCATCCTCCGAGGCCAGCACCACCTGGCCCC
>JAIPJX010000208.1 GCA_021733945.1 Verrucomicrobiota bacterium
CCGGGACGGTTCGCGCGAATGGCAGTGCGGTTCGTGCCACCTTTTCAGATCTTCAACCGACGTGGTGCTTGGAGGTCAGATACTTTTTCCAAACAAGCCAATGGAAGCAACGGTTCGAAGAATTCTGTCTTGCACCCGGGGTCTTAAATCGGATGAAATTCTGCGTGCGTTTGGCTCGGGACATGCTAGATTCGAAGGATGCTCATTTGGACTCTTGCAATTGGTTTGTTGGTCGTGGTGGGGGCCTTGGGACTCCTTCAAGGTGCAGTCCGCACGGTCACCGCGCTCCTTGGACTGTTTCTCGGCGCGGTTCTCGCGCTGCCACTCGGTCGGGTCCTGGAGCCGATCATGGGCAAGATCGGGATCGTGCATCCCGTCTGGAGCAAGGTCTGGCCCCCGATCATTGTGCTGCTCTTTTTCTACTTTGTTTTTCTCGGGATTTCCTTCGTCATTCACCGCAAGTTCTATCTGCATTACAAATATGGGGGGGACGATGTGGCGCGAATCCGGTGGGAACGCATGAACAAGAATCTCGGGCTGTGCGTCGGCCTCGCCATGGCCTGTGTGTGGTTGGTCATTCTGAGCGTCGGCATCTATGTGGCCGGTTATGTGACCGTCCAGGTCTCCTCGGAGGAATCCAATTCCCCATGGATCGGTTATTTAAACAGCGCCCGCAAGGACCTTCATTCCACAGGACTGGACCGTCTGGCCGCGAAGTTCGATCCCATGCCGGCCAAGTACTACGAAGCTGCCGACGTCCTCGGGGTGATCTACAACAATCCGCTCGTGAAAAGTCGTCTCACCCAGTATCCGCCCTTTCTGTTGATGGGTGAGAACCCTGAATTCGCCGAGATGACCTCGGATCAGGAATACCTGAACCTTCTCTTCACCAAGGGGGATGTTTTCGACATCATCCAGCATCCCAAAACCCAGAGCGTGCTCAACAACTCGGCGATCATGGACAAGCTGATGAGCCAGGACCTGGCTGATTTGCAGGAGTTCCTCAAGACCGGGATTTCCCCGAAATTCGCCGAGGAGACGATTCTTGGTCGCTGGTATATTGATCCCTACGCCACCCTGATCGCGGAGCGCAAAAAACGCCCGGACATCACCGCCTCTGAAATGGGTCGGCTGAAGAAACAGATTCTGGAAGAATTGAACACGGTGGAATTTGTCGCGACTCCCGAGAAACAGGTCAAGCTGCTGCTCGGTTCCTCGGCAACCCCGGCCGAATCGGCCCCGGCACCGGACGAAAATGCGGACCCTGACGCTCAATCATCCGATTTCGGTGAACGGCTGGCCGACCGATACGGTCTCCCTCCCGGATCGGGAACGAACCCGAGGTTTCAGGGAGGCGGTCAACGTGCGCCAGCGCCACGGGCACCGGCACCCAAACCCAAACCGTTGCAGTTCCTGACCGGCAGCAGTGAAGGCACCTGGAACCGGGAAAGCAGCAACTACACGCTTGAAATCCAGGATCCAAGCCGTGGAAGTCAAAAAGCCAAAGCCATCGCGACGGTCGACACGCTGACGATCGAACTGCCTGCGGCCACCTTGATTTTCGTCCGACCCATTTAACGGCAGGCAACCGCCGGGGATTCCGGCGGTTCAGCGGTGGTTCAGTTCTCCAGCGGCATGAAGAGTGCCGGGCGGGCTTGGAGGCTGTTGGGCGAGGCAAACCGGGAGGATCCGATCCCGTTTACTGGAATCAGGGCTGCCGGGAAGGTTGCAGCGGCCGTTTCCTGATAACGCCCCGCGAACCCGGCCGACTGATCGGCCACACGGCCTGCGGGCGGTGCCCAGCCCATCCACGGCCCCGCGGACACGGGCGCAAGCGGCACTTCTGATTCAAACACATCCGAGAGGTTGAAACCGGCCAGAAGCAGACCCGACAGTGCGACGCCGTAGGCGCACGCCACAATCGGCTGGGCGTCAAACTGGGTAACGAACCAATGCCAGAGGGAAGAATATTCGCCCAGCTCCTCGGCCTCCAGTCGGCGACGCAGTTCATCGGGGAACCTCTCGAAATAACCCGGCGGCGGCTGTTCATGACGTTTGCACGACAGCAGATTCTGCAGTTTCTGAATATTTGGGTCGGATTCGTTCATGCTCAAGTCAGATAGTCGGAGAGATAAGCCTGCAACTGCTGGCGCGCATAAAACAAGCGCGAGCGCACCGTGCCGGTGTTGCAGTCCATGATCTTGCCGATCTCGTCATGGGACAGCCCCTGAATATCGTGCAGGGTCACCACGAGCCTATGTATGTGCGACAGCTTCTGCATGGCTTCGTTCAACTTTTCCTGAAGCTCCAACAGATTGAGATCCCGGCGCGGGGTATTCTCCGAGATCAGGGCGATAAAATCGGGGTCGTGTTCGACGCGGTAATCAAGATCGTTCAGGCTCATCTGCGGGCGCCGCTTGCGCTGTTTGAGGAAGTTGATCGTCCGGTTGACTGCGATGCGGTAGATCCATGTGAAAAAACTGGCCTCACCCTTGAAGGATTTGAGAGCCCGAAAGCCCTTGATGAACGCTTCCTGAGCCAGGTCATGGGCGTCCTCGTGGTTGGACGTCATGTTATACAGGGTTGCATAAATGCGTTCCTGATGGCGACGCACCAGCTCGTCGTAGGCTTCGAAATCTCCCCGCTGCGCCTGCTTCACCAGCACGCGGTCTTCCACGGCAATCGGCGTGTCCGCCGCTGCCGGAGGAGGGTTCACAAGTACGGCTTCCATCATAACCGCCGTGAGCCCGGTTACCCGGGGCTCGCAAGGGATTCCGTCATCTGTTCAAGAAACTCCGTCATTGCAATCAGCGACTGTTTGCTCGGCGAATCAGCGATCGGCTCCAGATGCCGACGCGAGGCCTTGAGATACTGGCCGATGACCTCGCGGGTGCTGTTTCGGGCGCCGCATTTCTCCAGAATCTCCAACACCCTCGGAAAAAACTCCTGGTCCCATTCCCGGATGCATTCCCGCAAAAATTTCTGGTCTGGTTTATTTGCCCGCTCGAGAGCTTCCAGAATCGGCAGGGTTACCATTCCGTTGGCAAGATCTGTGCCAAGGGATTTTCCAACGGTCGCTTCCCGGCCAAAGAGATCAACGCAATCATCATAAATCTGATAAGCGATCCCGAGGCTCATTCCGTAATCCCGGAGTGCCTGTCGGCCCACCGGGCATGCCCCGCCCAACCAGGCACCCAGGTCGCAGGACAATGCGAACAGTTCGGCGGTCTTCATTTCGACCACCTTGAAATACTCTCTTCGACTGGCTTCCAGCTGCGGAGTCTGGCGTGACTGCAGGATCTCACCCGAACAGACCGTATTTGTCGCCGAAGCGACGGCCCGACAGACTTCCGGCGTGGGAAAACTCGCGGCCAACCGCACGGCATGCGCAAACAGGCAATCCCCCACCAACACGGAAATCTGGTTTCCCCAGTTGGCGGCCAGCGTCGGTCTCCGGCGTCGCACGGCGGCTTCATCCATCACATCGTCATGCACCAACGTCGCCAGATGCACCATCTCGATGATGACCGCCACCGTTACCAGATCCTCGTTCATCTCGCCGGCGGCCCCTCCGCTCAACGCCACCAGGACGGGTCTGAGCTGCTTGCCCTGATTGGTCAGCGCATACCGGGTGTACGGAACGATTTCAGGGTCGAACGCATCCACCTGGGCCGCCAGTTGCAGGGCCACCTTCGCCAAAAACGGTTTTACAGGTTCCACAATCCCCTTCCACACATCATGCTCCTGGCGGGGAGACGGGGAAGAAGTCGAGGTAACCCTCGCTTTTGTTTCAGCGGCAAGCATCGCTTGGCAATCTACGTTTACCCGAAAACCAAGTCAAACCGTTATCCAGCTGCGACAGACACTTGCGCGGGGCCTCCGGGAGGTTACACTGCGCCCCATGTCATGGAAGGTTTTGATAACGGCTCGCACTTTTAACGAAGTGGGAGGACTGGCGCACGAGAAACTCAAAAACGCCGGATGCGAAGTCATTGTTCCGGATCGTTTCGGGCCGCATACCGCAGCGGATCTGCTCCCCCTGCTGCCCGGAGTCGATGCCGTGCTGTGCAGCCCCGACCAATATTCCGAGGCCGTGCTCAATTCCCCGGAAGCGGCGACGCTGAAGATCATCTCCCGCTGGGGTGTGGGTTACGATTCGATTGATCACGCCGCCGCCGCCCAAGCCGGCGTTGTGGTGGCCTTCACCCCGGGGGTGCTGAACGAGACCGTGGCCGACTACACGTTCGCCCTGCTGCTCTCGGTGGCGCGCCGCGTTCACGCCGGGCATCACGGCATGGCTTCCGGCGAATGGAACTTGTTCTGGGGCCACGATGTTCACGGAAAAACCTTGGGAATCATCGGTTGCGGTCGCATTGGCCAGGCTGTGGCCCGCAGGGCTTCGGGCTTCGGGCAGCGGGTGCTCGGGTACGACGTCACCCCGGTTCCTGAAACCAGCGTCAACGGGATCGAGAGGGTCGGACTTGAACAATTGCTCGCCGAAAGCGATTTTGTCACCCTGCACGCCGCGCTCTCGCCGGAAAGTCGCGGAATGATCGGAGAAAAAGAGCTCCGTTCGATGAAACCGAACGCTTACCTGATCAACGCCGGCCGCGGTGCGCTTCTCGATGAATCCGCCCTGGTCAGGGCCTTGAAGGAGGGTTGGATCGCGGGTGCCGCCCTGGACACCTACTCCAAGGAACCGCTTCCAGTGGACCATCCCCTGCGCAGCGCTCCCAACATCCTCTTGACCCCGCATCTGGCGTCCTTCGCCCGGGAAACCGGCGAGCGCGTCAGCCTCACCGCTGCCGAGTCCATTCTGGAACTGATGCACGGACGCAAACCGCAGTTTGTCGTGAACCCCACCGTGTTCGACACCTCCGCGCTCCGAGCCCCCTTAAATCAGGGTTAATCGCGAATCTTATGAGAAAAAACCATGTCCGGGCCAAACTCAAGCAGGGCGAGGCCAGTATTGGCAGCTGGCTGACCCTGCCCGACACCGTCTCGGCCCACCTGATGGCACGGACGGGATTCGACTGGTTGACGGTCGAGCTGGAGCATACGCCCATCACCATGGAGACGGCTGCCGCAAGTTTTGCCATCATTGCCGCCTGCGGCGTGGCGCCCCTGGCCCGGGTGCCGATCAATTCGGTGGAGAACATCAAGCGAGTCCTGGATACCGGGGGGTGGGGCATCGTGGTGCCCATGGTCAACAGCCGGGCCGAGGCTGAAGCAGTCGTCAACGCAGCCCGCTACACTCCGATCGGCAAGCGTTCTGTGGGTGGCCAGTTGCATGCGGCCAACTTTGACACCGACCCGGCCACGTACTACGCCCGTGCCAATGAAGAAATCCTCGTGGTGGTCATGGCCGAGCATATCGAGGCGGTCGAAGCGGCGGATGACATCCTCAGCGTGCCCGGGATCGACGCGGTGTTTATTGGCCCGAACGACCTTCACAACTCGATGGGGCTCGCACCCATGTTCGACAGCCAGGAAAAACAATTCGTGGATGCAGTGGAACATATCCGTGCGACGGCCAAAAAGCACGGCGTCGCCTCCGGCATTCATGTGCTGGATGCCGTTTCCGCAAAAAAACGCATCGACCAGGGCTTTCAGTTCATCGCCGTCGCCAGCGAATCGGGCATGATGCTCGCCAAAGCCCGTGAGATCACCTCCGCCCTGGGTATCGGCAGCGGCAAACAGGTTGCAAAATACTGATCATGCAAATCGTCGTTCTCGATGGCTACACCCTGAACCCGGGCGACCTGAGCTGGCGGGAGCTGGAGGCTCTGGGCTCCTGCACCGTCTACGACCGGACCCCGGCCGACCAGGTGATCGCCCGAGCGGCGAACGCGGACATCGTGCTCACCAACAAGACGCCGCTCACGGCGGATCAGATCGCCGCCCTGCCCAATCTCAAATACATTGGCGTGCTCGCAACCGGGTTCAATATCGTCGATGTTCAGGCGGCACGCGGCCGCGGCATCCCTGTCGCAAACGTCCCCACCTACGGGACCCGGTCGGTCGCCCAGATGACCCTGGCCCTGCTGTTGGAACTTACCCAGCATGTCGGGCATCATGCGGAGACCGTCCGCAACGGACGCTGGACCTCGAGTCCCGATTTCTGCTACTGGGATTCCCCCCTGGTGGAGCTGGACGGATTAACCCTGGGAATTCTCGGGTTCGGCAGGATCGGGCAGGCGGTGGGTGAACTCGCCCGGGCTTTCGGCATGACAACAGTTTGCCACACCCGCAACCCGGACGCAGTTCTCCCGGAAACGGTGACCCGGGTTCCCCTGGAGCGCCTTTTTCGCGAGAGCGACGTTCTGAGCCTGCACTGTCCGCTCACGCCGGAAACACAGCACGTGGTTAACCGCGAACGGCTTTCCTGGATGAAACCGACGTCTTTTCTGCTGAATACCAGCCGGGGTCCGTTGATCGACGAGGCTGCGCTGGCCGAAGCGCTGAATTCGGGCACGATCTCCGGTGCCGGACTGGACGTGCTGGCGGTCGAACCACCCGTCGGAGAGAACCCGCTCCTCACCGCCAGGAACTGCCTGGTCACTCCCCACATTGCGTGGGCAACCAAGGCGGCGAGATCCCGCCTGATGCAAACCGCTGTCTCGAATGTTGCCGCTTTTGTCCGTGGGACTCCCCAGAACGTGGTGAATCACGCTTGAGCGACTCGGATCCCAGTCCACGCAGCACTCCGATGAAAAATCGTGGTTTCTCAGGAGCCTCCCCTGAACGTCATCGCCCGGACCTCCGCGCAGTCAGCCGTCTGTTTCCTGGGAATGGCCATCCGGGTCCTCGAGGAAAAAGACAACCCGCTCGACACGTTCATTCCGGTTGTCGAGCACGTTCAGGGCAGCCTGATTCTCACCAAGAGCTGGCACGACCTGGAGCTCTGATCCGAAGCCGGGTTTTGCGGCTGATGAGGCGTATTCGAAGACGAGGTCCGGTGCCCGATGCGCCGACACAGGCGGAGCGCGCTCCACTGCCATTCGTTTAAGGGGCTTGGCAGACCCTTAAAAAACTCCAGATCTTGTAGGAGGCGAGGTCACGAGACTCTGATTTCTTAGGTATCTTTAGGTATTGCAGAGCCTCCTGACGTCGGCTCCTACTTTTTTAACGGGCTGTTAGAAGTCGTCGTTGAGGATCCCGAGGTTCCTCATGGCTTGCAGTTGAACTGCATGGGATCCTGATGGGAGTGAGTGGGTCGCCGATTCGGGCAGGACCAAAGCGGCGTCGGCGCTGCGCTCTGCCGCGCGCACTCCAAAACACGGTCGTTCTTCCGACGCCATGCCTTGGAATGTATCCCCATGGCAGACAGGAATCCCCTGGTTCGCCCAAACCCCTCGCCAGATCTTGGAGTGCGGCAGAGGACTGCCGCAGTCCAAGATCTGGCGAAGGGATGAAGCCCCTCCCTGAATGAAGCTTGTTGGGTGGACCGGGTGGAGTCGGGTGGAGTCGGTCGCGCTGCGACCGACAGTGCCTCGCAGCGCGAGACACACTACCTCATGAGGTACACCACCCCGCGGGGATGCTCCGGTCTTTACCAGGTTCGCGACAGCGTCGTGGAGTGCGGCAGTCCTCTGCCGCTTTTGGACCTGCCGACGCGGTGGAAAGCGGCAGAGGACTGCCGCAGTCCAAGATCTGGCGAAGGGATGAAGCCCCTCCCTGAATGAAGCTTGTTGGGTGGACCGGGTG
>JAIPJX010000209.1 GCA_021733945.1 Verrucomicrobiota bacterium
GTGCAAAGAGCCACGCAACGAAGCGTAAAGTTCGTGCGATGGATTCGGCACGCGATCCGCGACGGACTCGCGGAAGCCACCGCTGTGCCCCGCCTACGGCTGTTGTATGCCCAGTTATAGCTCGGAATGTTTAACACCGTTCCCCCAACCCCCAGTCGTCCTGAAGCTTTGGAACCCCGACGTCCTCCGGGACGACGGCGTATCCTACGGCGATTACGAGCTCAGACCATGCTCCAAGTCTTACGCGAGAGCAAACGGGAAGTGCTCTTTCAGCCCAATATTTTCCCTCCTGTATCGATTGCATCCGAAGGGTCCATCCAATCCATACCTCCCCCCGGTCAGTGACTTGACGGGACAAGACAACTTCCTGCTGTTTCGTGCGATTCGGTGCCAAACCCATTCACCCGGACAACACGCAGAATCGTCCCTGTTGACGCAGGTTTCATGCGTTATTGCGAACGAACGCGAAGGTTGTCCCGGCGGCTCGGCTCCGCAAGGCGCAGTACAAAATCCAGAACCCGGCCACCTGGCTTGACAGAGCCGCGTGTAAAACATAGTTTAACTTCATGACGAAGACGATCACGAAGATTGGCAACTCGCAGGGATTGATATTTGACGCAGCCCTCATGGATCTGGCGCGCATCAAGGTGGGTGACCAGGTGAGCATCAGCATTCACGAAGGCGGCTCGATTGTACTGACGCCCGTGCGCCCCGTCATCACCCCGGAGAAAGCGGCTGCGACCGCGAAGCGTTTGATCAAGAAGAACGCGGAGCTTTTCCGGCGACTTTCATGAAGGGGCCGCTCGCTCATCCCACGGTGGAGGCAGTGAAAGCGATTCACGCCGAGGTGCTGGACGCACACGGCGGAGGCACGGGACTTCGGGAGGTGGCGTTGCTGGAATCGGCAGTGGCCGCTCCGCAGGCCACGATGATGAGCGAGCCGTTGTTCACCGATCCAGTGGAAATCGCCGCAGCGTATCTGTTCTATCTTTGCCGCAATCATCCGTTCGTGGACGGCAACAAACGCACGGCGCTGGCGACGTGTCTGGTATTTCTGAGCGAGAATGATTTGCTGCCGAATGAGAAGCTGGACATGGAGTTATGGGAGGCGTTGACGCTGGATGTGGCGGCCAGCCGGCTTGACCGCGAGCAGACAACGAACCGACTGCGAACGGTTTTACATTCCCTCAAATGAGGAACCCCACCTTCCTTGTCCAAAAACTCTGGAACTACTGGAATCCCGCCAAGCGGGACGATTGCTGAAGATTTGAGGTAATAGACGAACTTGCCTCCCAGGGAACCGGTCGCAGGGTGTCTGGCGCTCTGCAAGTTCCAGGCTGCCGCCGGTCCCGGTCCCGCAGCGCCTCCTGCGTATTCCGGGCTTAGTCGGACACCCGTTCCGATTTTATTCGGACAGCGATTCCGATCGATATCGGACAGTGATTCCGAAATGAAAGCGGACACTTTCCGGACACCCCGGAATGGGTGTCCGAAATGGGCCGGAATGCCCCCCCCAGTAGTGGAGACGCCATTAATTCAATGATTCAAGTCCCCTACTTGTCGACGGAACGGCTCGAGGAATTGGAACGGGAAGGCGTGAGTGGTGTGGATTTGTGCGGGAACGGCGTCCTGATCGTTCCAGGACGGCTCTACGTGAAGAGCACAGGCGCACCAAACAGGTATCGCGACTCGCGCCCGTTGAGCAACCCCTACCGAGGGCGCTCAGCGATGGTGGCACGAATGCTTTTGCAGCAACCGAAATGGGAATCACTCTCGGATCTGGCACGAGGACTTGAGGCAGCAGGAGCAAGCTTGTCGCTGCCGCAAGTATCCAAGGCCGTCCAGGCTTTGGCCGAGGATTTGATGGTGTCCAAGAACGGTGGAGTCATAGCCCTCGCAGATCCGTTGCGTCTGCTCGACAAACTTGCCAGTCAATGGCGCAAACCGCGAATCCTCGGACGGCGGATCGTACGGCTTTCGCCCGGACTGGACTGGGCGGGTGCGCTATCAACGAGTCCAATGCTCAAATGGGCCGTGACCGGCGAATCCTCCATCACGCGTTACGCAATATTTTCACAAGGAGGTCCCCGGCGCATCGCAGTTACCAATCTGGCTCTGGCGTCAACGTTCCTCGGTGGAGAGACGGAGTCTGTCCCTAATTTTGGAGACATTGAGCTGCTGGAGACAGATGAACCGGGTTACTTCTTTGGAAACGAAACGGACACTCAGGGAATACGCTGGGCAAATCGATTGCAGGCATGGTTGGAGATTCAATCGGGGGACGCCCGCCAGAGGAATGCGGCGGACGATTTACGAGAGCAGATTTTGAAGTGCGCCAATGAATGACACCATACAAGACGATTTGTGGCCGCATTTCGAGACCTTGTGGCCCGACCTTCAAGACGTGTCTCCAGGAATCCTGCTTGCAGGCGGCTATGGATTGTTCCTCAAGCAGCAATGGTTGCTGTCGCAACACCGATCCTACCGCTCAGGATTCAGTGATTCGATCTCCGAACCAGGAACCAAGATCTTCGGAGTCGAACCCCGGACCGTGATCGAGATCGATCGTTGGGCGGATCACACGCCGCGCTCAACGAAGGACTTTGACTTCATCGCCGGTCTTGATTTGATAGCGTCTCCAACGGAGCAACGGCGATTGGACGAATTATTGAAGAAACATGACTTCAAGGTCGTCCCCGAGAACGCTCGATGGCAGTTTGCGAAAGCAATTGATAAAGACCGCAGTGTCGTTCTAGATTTTCACACCCCACCACCCATACAAGCACGCAGCGATGTACGCGTTCAGTCCCGACGCGTGAAACCGCAACCATCACTCGGTCAAAGCGGAATCCATGGTCGCGAAAACGCGGAAACAGACGGATCTGAATTACATCCATTCTCATTCAAATTCAGAAACCTGGAGATTGTGCTGCCCAATCCCGTGACGCTCGTCTTAATGAAAACCGTCGCTATGCGCGACAGATGGCAGGCGTCACAAAACACAACGAAGAATGCAGCATTTCGCGACCTGGAGCACAAGCCATCAGTTGCATGTTTTCCCAGGCACCCTTCCGTTGACCGCGCGCGGGCTTCAGGTGGTTGATCATTTTGACCAACACAATCCGTTCGATCGTGAATCTCGACATTTTCCAGCTGACCGATGATGGTTTACCCCTTGGAAGCGGGATTAACCTTCCTTCAGCCGTTTTGTTGCACCTATTCTCAAGCATACAAAGCGACAACCGAAGTGGTTCAGGCCGAGTTGATCCAACAAACAACATGACAAAACGGGTAATCATCACTGGAGCCAGCCGGGGCATCGGGCGTGCGATCGCCGTGGAACTTGCTGCGGCCGGGTTCCGCGTCTGCGTCAACTATCTGTCCAATCAGGCTGCCGCCGAAACAACACTCGAACAAATCCGGGAACAGGGAGGAGACGGCTATCTTCTCCCCTTCAACATTTCCGAACGGGATTCGGTGCGCCGGGCTCTCGATGCGGACCAGGAATCCCACGGCCCTTTCTGGGGAGTGGTGTGCAATGCGGGGATCACCGCCGACACCTCGTTTGCGCTGCTCGAACCGGACGACTGGGACAGGGTGGTGCACACCAATCTCGACGGATTTTACAATGTTCTGAAACCTCTCGTCATGCCCATGATCGAGGGACGCGCGGGAGGGCGCATCGTGACATTGTCCTCAATCGCAGGGATCGTCGGCAATCGTGGTCAAACCAACTATGCCGCCTCGAAAGCAGGCCTCATCGGTGCGAGCAAGGCGCTTGCGTTGGAACTCGCTAAGCGCCGCATCACGGTCAACAGCGTGGCACCCGGTCTGATCGAAACCGACATGACGGCGGACCTGCCAAAAGAGGAAATCCTCCGAATGATTCCGATGCGCCGATTCGGCCGACCGGAAGAGGTGGCCGCACTCGTCGGGTTCCTGATGTCGGACAAGGCGGGATACATCACCGGACAGGTCATGTCTGTAAACGGAGGCATGGTTTAAGATATGATCGACGAATCCTTCATTCGGAATCTGGGCATCATCGTTGTTGCGGCAGCACTCTTCGCACGTCTGGCGCGTGCACTGAGCCTGCCCACGATCGTGGGTTATTTGCTCGCAGGTCTGTTGTTGGGTCCGGCCACAGGATGGGTCGAAGTCACGCAGACTTTCAGTCTGTTGAGCGAAACGGGCATCGTGCTGCTGCTTTTCCTCGTGGGCCTGGAACTGCATGTGGACAAAATCAAGGAGGTCGGTCCACTGGCGATGAAACTCGGTCTGGCCCAGGTTTTCCTCACTGCCGGAGGGGGATGGCTGCTGTCCCTTTTCCTGGGTTTTCCGGTTCGGGAAGCCCTTTTCCTGGGAGTGGTCCTCACCTTCAGCAGCACGGTGGTGGTGGTGAAGATGTTGTCGGACCGCGGCGAATTCGACAGTCTGCACGGCCGGGTGGCGGTGGGCGTGCTGCTGGTTCAGGATCTGGTGGTGATCATTCTCCTGACCGTCGCCGTCGGTCTGGCCGCCGGTGATCCGGCGCAAAGGAACTGGACAGACATGGCGTGGAACCTGGCACGAGCCCTGGGCGGCATGGTCCTGCTGCTCTGTTCGGTTCTGGCGGCGTCCCGTTATTTGCTCTCCCGTCCCCTGGCCTGGGCGGCCAACTCCGCCGAAACACTTTTCATCTGGAGCCTGTGCTGGTGCTTCGGAATTGTCGCCGCTGCGCATGCACTGCGTCTGTCGCACGAAACCGGCGCGTTCCTCGCGGGTGTCAGCCTCGCCCAGTCGCCCTACAGCCAGGAACTGCGCCGAAGGGTGCATCCGCTGATGAACTTTTTCATCGCCGTCTTCTTTGTGACGTTGGGCATTGCGATGAAACCCGGCGTTGCCATCCAGGTCTGGCCGCAGGCCCTGGCCCTGTGCATCTTCGTCATGGTGGGCAAATTCTTGATCATCATGGGCATGGGCTCGTTCCTCAAGCTCTCCGAGGGCGCGATCTGGCGGGCCGCCACGAGCCTCACCCAGATCAGCGAGTTCTCCTTCATCCTCGCCGCCATGGCCGCGAAGGCGGGACTGGCGGGCCAACAAGCCATCGCTTCTGTCGGAATCGTGGGACTCGTGACCATCACGATCTCTTCCTGCCTCATGCAGTACATGGACCAGAGTTACATCTGGGTGAAAAAACGGGGGCTGCTGCGGATGTTCCGCGCCCGGGATGAGGCGGGGCCCGACCTGCCGACGGGTGCCAGTTACCGGGACCACGTCATCGTGGTGGGCATGAACAGCCTGGGCCGGGAACTGGCCCGTCGTCTGACCGCGCAGGGCCAAAGCGTACTGGCGATCGATGTGGATCCGGGAAAACTGCGCTCCCTTCCCTGCCCCACCCTGCACGGAAATGCCGAGGAACCGGAAGTGCTGGAAGCTGCCTGTGCGCACCACGCGCGACTGCTCGTATCGGCGCTGCATATTGCCGACACCAACGACCTCCTGGCCTATCGCTGCCACAAGGCGGGTCTGCCCTGCAGCATCCATGCCACCGACATGGAAGAAATGGACCATCTGCTGGCCATGAACGTGACCTACCTGATGATTCCGAAGGTGGACGGCATCAAGCGGCAGAATCAAAAACTCAGGGAAATGCATCTGCTGCCCGAATCATGAACACGCTCGCACTCATGATGGCGGCGGGTGCCGTGGCATTTGGCCTGGCGAAACGTTTTCGCCTTCCCGTGATCCCGCTGCTGCTGATCATCGGCACCAGTTTGTCGTTGGCTGGTATTCACCCGGCGGAAGAGACGCTGACCACCACGCTCCAACTGGGTTTGGCATTCCTGGTGTTTATGGCCGGCACGGAATTGAACCCGGACCGCTTCAAAAGCCAGCGCAGGAGTGTGCTCTGGGTGGCAGCCGGTCAGTTCGCCGGCGCGGGCTTTGGCGGATACCTGGTGGCGCGATGGTTCGGCTGGGGTCCCCAGGAGGCGCTCTACCTCGCATGCGCCACCGCAGCCAGCTCCACCGTCGTGGCACTCCGGCAACTCAGGAAGAGCGGCCAATTGCTCGAACCGTTCGGGCGCCTCGTCCTGGGTGTGCTGCTCATACAGGACCTGGCGATGATTGTGCTGATCCTCGTCCTGTCCCGATCGGACGAAGGCTATCTGGCGGTCGGACAATCGCTTCTGGCGTTGGTGTTGCTGGCGGGGTTGGCCTGGTTCTGCCAGCAGAAGATCATGCCCCGGTTGCTGGCCCGGAAAACGATGGATGAAGAGGTGCTGCTGCTCACCGTTTTGGCGATCCTGTTCGCCTTCCTGAGTCTGGCCCGCACCCTGGGAATGGGCGATCTGACGATCCTGACCGGGGCATTTCTGGCTGGATTCGCCCTCTCGGATTTCCCGGTCAGCGGCATCACCCGATCGGCGCTGACCGCGGTGGCGGATTTTTTCATGGCCGTCTTTTTCATCTCCCTGGGAGTCATGGTGCAGATCCCCAACTGGACCACCCTGTGGCAGGCGCTGGCTTTTGCCGGGGTTGTGCTGGTGGTCACCCCCCCGCTCGTGACCCTCCTGGCGGAATGGCAGGGTTTGACCTCGCGTGCTGCCACGGAAAGCGGCCTGCTTCTGGCGCAAACCAGCGAACTTTCTCTCGTTCTCGGACTGAGCGGCCTGCTCCAGCGGCATATTGGTTCGGAGACATTCAGTGTGATCGCCCTGGTCACGGTGATCACCATGACCTGGACCCCCCTTTTGGCGACCGATCGCGTCACCCGCTGGTTGCTCCGTTTCCATCCCGTCCGCCGCCGATTGAAGACCGACAAAAGCCCGGAGGGCCATGTGCTGGTGCTGGGTTTCGGATCGGGCGGGATGTGGGTGATCAAACCGCTGCTTGCCGCGGGACACCAGGTGCTGGTGGTTGACGATGATCCGATGGTCATGCACACGCTCGAACGACAGCGAATCCCAAGCCTGCGCGGTGATGGATCGGACGAGAAGATTCTGGATCAGGCGGGCGCAAACCGGGCCCGGGTGGTGATCGCCTCGATGCGCCGGGCCACCGAAGCGCAGAAGGTTCTCAAACATGTCAAAGGGGTCCCTGTGATCGTCCGGGTTTTCGAGGAGGCCGACGCACAAATGATCGAACGGTTCGGGGGCATTCCAATCCTGAACTCCCACGCCGCCGCCGACACATTCATGGAGTGGTTCGGCAAATCGCCCGTCATGCGCCAGATTAAGAAAGCCACGGAAACCGGTGGCGCCATTGGGGCGACCTGATGGACCAGGATCAAGGGGCAATCAACGGGGAACAAGGGCGGTTCGCGGTGCAGCAAACCGTAGAACTGGACTGGTGGAGTCGAGGGGGATCGAACCCCTGACCTTCTCATTGCGAACGAGACGCTCTACCAACTGAGCTACGACCCCGATTCCCAGTGCCTTGCGGCGTTTTTGAAGCCGCTCCATCCGGGAATCGAATACCTAACACGCATCCGACTCACCAACGGTCCGGCCCAACCACCGATTTCGTAATCTGACGTGGGCCGCGAAAGTTGGCAAGAAAATTGAGGCCATTTGAAAAAAACGGGGTGCAAGACAGAATTCTTCGAACCGTTGCTTCCATTGGCTTGTTTGGAAAAAGTATCTGACCTCCAAGCACCACGTCGGTTGAAGATCTGAAAAGGTGGCACGAACCGCACTGCCATTCGCTCGAACCGTCCCGGTG
>JAIPJX010000210.1 GCA_021733945.1 Verrucomicrobiota bacterium
CAATGGTTTCCCCCCCTTTTTCGGAGGCATCACTTCATCCTCGTCGTCGTGCAGGATGCGCCGGAGCAACTCACTTTCATCGGGCCGCCCCGGCACCACGGCCACTTCTCCCGATTTCAGAGGTTCGAATAGCCCCCGCTTCAGATCCAGTCGGAGCGAGGCTTTCAGAGCTTTCTGATCGGGCCCATGACAGGCGTAGCAGTGATCCGAGAGAATTGGCCGGATATCACGGTTGAACCGGATCCGTTCCGCCGCGGCCGTCGGAATTGTGAGGGAACCCAAGTATGCCAGGGAACAGAGCCAGGTGATAAGACGCGAGAGCTGCATAAGTTCTTTTCAAGAGTTCGCGTCACCTTATACACTCCGGTGCCCCCAGGCAAACCCCGAATACCGGTTTCGCATACCCCACGCCGGTCAACAAGACATGGCCCCCGGACTGCATCCGCTTCACCGAAACCCTCCCGTGCCCGGATCAAACAAAGTTTATCAGTTTTTTTTGTAAGGATAGGAACCGCGACCCGTTTATTATGGTTGAAGATGATTCACCGACCCCGATTTTCTAAAGTGCCTGGCCCGGGCATGCTTCGGACGCCAACAAGCGCCTGCCGCAGCCTGCTGCTCAGATGTTCGCCGGAGCTGGGAAAACGAACAGCCCAAGAGGCTAGGAACCAGGCAACACGTCATCGGCACACCCACAAACCAAGACTCCGGATGCAGGAAGAAAACAAATTGACACGGCCCGGCACGAAGGGGAAGATATGAGACTAATTCAGAGCGTTGAGATGAGTGCCCTTTGGTTCGTCCTCACACCATCCTGTGTCGTCGTACCCTTGGATTGTTATGAATCCGAGCGCGAACTGAAAGAGGCAACCATTGCCATCAACCAGCTCTTCCCCGGGGTTCCATACAGGTACACAAAGATTCGAGCCAGCCAGCTCACGCTGCCCGACTCAAACCAACTGCCCCCCGCCGTCGAACCACCCTCAGTTGGTGGCGCTACCGGTGCGAATCTTGGGGAGAACAGCCTTGGAACGACCCCGGGGTGATTTCACCTCTGCCGGCTCTTCCTCTTCGTCCAGGACTGACATCAGGACCCGGGAGATCCAGTTGCTGACGGGGCGGCCCTCTTTAAGTGCTGCCTGCTTGATCTGCGTCTTGAGACGTTTCGTGCAGGAGAAGGTCACCGTTGTATTTGTTGGACCCCGCGGAGTCCATTTTGCCTTTGATTTCACAATAAGAATGTAAGAAATTTTTCAATAACAGCAAAAAAAATCTTATTTTACTTTCATTTTTTTTTCAATCATCGAGCGGGACTCGATTTTAGCATGCTTTAACGTTACCGGCGTTCGTCTCAACGAGTATTTACCACTAAGCATGCCTGTTTTAATTACTCCGATCGGGTCCCTTTTTCCAGAAACCTGCAAAATTCAGATCTTCGCACCCACATTTCAGGCAGGTTCATCGCTTTTTTTGCGTAGAATTCTTAATTCCGCGCACGCGTCAGATCGCCCCCCGAATCCCTTTCGCCCGGTTGATAAAATCGCGCATCTTGGAAGCATCTTTCTTCCCCGGCGCGCTCTCAACACCACTGGAAACGTCCAAACCGAAGGGCGCAACCTCCACAACGGCCCTCTCCACGTTATCCACCGTCAAACCTCCAGCGAGAATGATCGGCCGTCCCAGGGATGCCCTGGCTTTTGTCGCCAGATTCCAGTTGAAAGTCGCGCCGGTTCCACCCAAGCGCCCCGGGACATAGGCATCCAGCAGCCACGCACCCACTTCGAACCGTGGCATTTCCAACAGGGATGACTCGTCCGAGACCCGGAAGGCTTTGATTGTCCGGGATCCAAACCCTTGGCAGAATTCCGGGGATTCGTCGCCGTGGAACTGGAACGTATCGATTCCAGCCGCGGCCTGGGTTCGTTTTACTTCCCCGGCTGTGGCATTTACAAACACTCCCACACAGGCAATCAGCGGCGGCAGCTCCCGAATCACGGCCCCGGCGGCCTCGGGGCTGATGTATCTTGAACTCGGTTCGTAAAACATAAAACCAAGCGCATCCGCCCCTGCCCCGACAGCCTCCAGGGCGTCGGCAACATTTGTAATCCCACAGATTTTGACTTTTGGATTCACGGCTTGGGCTTGTTCGGGATTCGTGTGGATTTCACCGCTGAATTCCAGCGCACACGCTGCTCCGGCAGCGCCCGGTTTTCGTATTTTCTCCCAAATTGCTCCAGTTCACGTTTCAGTTTTCGCTGACTCTCCAGTCGGTTCCGGTCCAGACTCCCTTCGGCCACCGCCTTCAGCACAGCGCATCCGGGTTCACTCACATGCCTGCAATCGGTGAACCGGCACTGCAGTGCGAGCTGCTCGATGTCATCGAAGGCCTCACCAATCCCCTCGCCTCCCTCCCAAAGCCGCAATTCCCGGATCCCCGGCGTGTCGATAATCAAACCACCGTTTGGCAGCGCGATCAGTTCTCGGTGTGTGGTGGTGTGACGCCCCTTCTGATCGCTCTCGCGAACGGCCTGCACCCGCATCAACGGTTTCCCGCAAACCCGGTTGATCAGCGTCGATTTCCCCACTCCCGAAGGCCCCAGAATCGCCGCTGTACGACCGCGCTGAAAATACGCCCCAAACGCATCGAGACCGACCCCGCTCACCACGCTCACCACCAGCACGTCAATCCCGGGGCCGATCGACCGCAACTTTTTCACATTCCGATCAATGTCACGGCACAGATCCGCCTTGGTCAGCAACATCACCGGCCTGGCACCACTTTCCAGGGACAACGTCAAATACCGCTCCATGCGCCGAAGATTCAACCCGGCATCCGGGGCCGTTCCCAGAAACAAATCGTCAATATTCGCAGCAATCACCTGTTCCCCGCCGGACTTCCCGGGTGCCGTCCGCGAGAACTTGGTACGACGCGGCAGCACCACCCGAATCACCGCGCGCGATTCCTCCGGAAACGCCTCCACCGCCACCCAGTCGCCCACCGACGGAAAATCGCTCGTTCCAGCCGCCTCATGCCGAAAGGTTCCGGACACCTCCGCCGTCCATTCCCCGGCACCCGCATGCACCCGAAACACACCGCGATGCTGCAGCGTCACCCGCGCAGGGGACAACCCCGCCGCCGCAAATTCGGCGAAGGCGGCCTTAAATCCGTCATCCCAACCCAGGTCCAATAGATCCATCGTGGCTCGAACATACCCGTTCCGTTGCCAATTCCAACTCCGGAAACCGGCCATGTTTCGCAGCCTCCGATCCAATGCACGATCCCTGGACCTGAACGGGTGCACCCTCAGCCGGGTTTACAATTTTTTCCACAGAGTGTACTCTTCGAATTGCTGGCGCTACGTTAGCCTGACTTCCGTGAAAAAAAACAATCAAAACCAGAATCTGGAAAGGATCGACCGATGAATTTCCCCCGCACCGTGCGAATGCGCGTCCACTGCACCCTCCTTTCGATCTTCGCGATCCTGGCTCCAACCCTGGCCGCGCAGGATCAACTGTTCAGCCAGTTGGTCGGCCCCGGAAACGTCGGGTCAGTCACTCAGACGTCCCCCCTGACGGTTCCCTACATCACCTGGGGCGGCGACATGGCGACGTTTTACGCGAACGGGGGAGTGAGCACCCAATCAGGTTCCATTTTCGGCAGGCAGGGACTGAATCTGCGCCTCGCTGCAGGAGACGACTTTGTGCAACAGGTGCGCGATTACCGCGCAGGCAAGAGCCCCTTCCTCCGGGGAACCTATCGAATGATGGGATTGGCGTCGGAAGTCATTGGATCGGATCCCCGGACCAAGGGAGTGATGATCCTGCAAATGACCTGGTCAGCCGGGGATCATCTGGTTTCCCGGGAAACGCTGCGAACCGTGAGCGACCTGCAGGGCAAGACCATTGCTTTACAGCGAGGCGGCCCCCATGTCGGCATGCTCGACGACGTATTAAAATCCGCTCAGCTCACATGGAAGGATGTCCGCGTGGTCTGGACCAAGGATCTGACCGGTTCCCAGGATTCTCCGGCGGAACTTTTCCGCAAGCGCCCGGAAATTGATGCGGTCTTCACGATAACCCCTGACATGCTGGGTCTGACCGGCGGCCTGAACACGGCGGGAACCGGGGCGGAAGGCACGGTGAAAGGGGCTCGGGTCCTGGTCTCAACGGCCCAGCTTTCGCGCTCCATCACGGATGTCTACGTCTGTCGCAAGGATTTCTACGACGCCAACAAGGAGCTTGTCACGAAGTTCGTGGCCGGTTACCTGAAAGCCTGTGAAGAGGTCATCGACCTGAAAAAGAAGTATGAAACGGCCGGATCCCCGGAGTATACCCGGCTCCTCACCCTTTCCCAGGAGATCTATGGAAAAACCACGATTCCAACGCTTGAGGATGCTCACGGCCTGTTATCCGACTGCACCTTCACGGGGTATCCTGGAAACGTGGCGTTCTTCACCGAGAAAGGCAATCTCAGCGGGTTCGAACCGTTTCAAAAATCTGCTTTGGACCTGGCGGTGGGACAGGGCTATGCGAAGGAGCGCATGGCTCTATTTCCGTCCGGCCTCGACTACAACTCACCCGCGTTTAAAAATTACCTCACCAAAACCGATCTCAACCGCCAGGAACGTTTCCGGGCCGAAGCCGTCCGCAACGAAATCGAACTGTTGACCTCCGGCGGAACCTTGAGCGAAAACACCATTCTCTCCTTCACCATCAACTTCGAACCCAACCAGACCGAATTCACCGCCGAACAATACGGTGGCGAGTTCCAGCGCGTGGTGGAGACCGCACAACGGTTCGGCAACGCCGTCATCGCCGTGCGGGGCCATGCCGATCCCACCAAGACCCTCTTGGACCTGGTCCGGGCGGGCACCCAGAAGGGAATCCTCAAGCAGAGCGGTTCCCGGGGCAACTACAGCTACTCGCTCCAGGGTCGCCCCCTGAACCTGGAGCGCACCGAAGAGCTGGTCAAACTGATCGAGGGAGGCGCCTTCGACGGCGTCGCCGAATATCGCCCCCGGGAAACCATGCAGGCGGCACTCAACCTCTCACGGAACCGGGCCGAATCCGTTCTGACCTCCTTGATCAACTATGCCAGGAGCAAGGGGCTCAACATCGATCAAAGTCAGGTTCAGCCGGTCGGGGTGGGCATCCGCGAACCGTTTCTCGCCAAACCTTCGAACATGGATGAAGCCAAGCAGAACATGCGCGTCGAGTTCCGGGTCCTGAGGGTCACCGCCGAAGCCGCCAAACCGACAGACTTCGACTTTTAGGAAGCCATGAAACCGAATGCATTCAGCGCGATCGTTTTCATGACGATTCTGGCGGCGTGTGTCTTTTCACAGCCTGCCCAGGCGCAGGAATACCACGACAATGTGGTCATCGTACTCGACGCGTCCGGCTCGATGCGCGAGCGCATGCCCGACAGCCCTCTGACCCGGATGGACGCCGCAAAGGCCGCCCTGAAGGACGTGCTGGCGAAGGTGCCTCTCAGCACCCAGGTGGGCCTGCTCCAGTTCAGCGCAGCCAATGTCACCCAGGACTGGCTCTATCCCCTGGGACCTCGAAACGAACAGGCCCTGCTGCAGGCGATCGACCGACCCAACCCCGGTCGCGGAACCCCGCTCGGGGCCTTCCTCAAGAAAGCAGCCGACCGCCTGCTTGAAGAACGCGCCCTGCAATTCGGCTACGGCACCTACCGACTGCTGGTGGTCACGGACGGCGAGGCCTCCGATCGACATCTGGTCGACAAATACATCCCGGACATCATCTCCCGCGGAATCATCGTGGACGTCATCGGTGTCGACATGCGAACCGACCATGCCCTGGCCCGGCAGGCTCATTCCTATCGCCGCGCCAACGACCCCGAATCCCTGCGGACAGCCGTCTCCGAGGTGTTCGCCGAAGTATCCGTCAGCGGCTCCGATGCCGTGGAGGAGGACGCCTTCGACATCATTGCAGGTCTCCCTGTTGAAACCGCCGCCGCCGCCCTCCAGGCACTGGCGGTGGCAGACAACCACCCGATCGGAAGTCGGCCCTTTAACAGGGCCCGTTTGGAGCCGACCCCATCACCGGTCCCTGACAAATCACCTCCCCAACCCAACAATCCTCCGCCCCCACTGCCTCCAGGCCGCTCGTTGCCCATCGTTCCCATCATCATCGGAGCACTGGTGCTTGCATTTGTAATCAAGAGTCTTTTCGGGGGAGGACGCCGATGAGCGACCGCCGGGCCAAGGGATTCCTGCTGGCGGCCGTTCTGTGGTGCGTCATTCTCGTCGTGCTTGGAGCGTCGTATCGATTCCTGGTGCAACCCTATCTCAACGCCCGACTCCGCGGAACCACCGGATCGGAGAGCATTTACAAGGACGAGATCGTCATCGCCGCCGACTCCTTCTCCGGTTACGCCATCCTGCGATCCGATGAGATGCGCAACGAACTCAAATCCCAGGGCATCCAGCTGACCGTGGCGAACGATGGGGCGGACTACACCGGCCGCCTGCAATCGCTCAGGGACAAAACCACTCACATGGCGGTGTTCACGATCGACTCCCTCATCACCGCCGGTGCCAAGGCCGGCGATTTTCCGGGATCGATCGTGATGATCATCGACGAAACCAAGGGCGGCGACGCCATCGTGGCCCGCAAGGATTCCGTCGCCAGTCTGCAGGACTTAAACGATCGGACGACCCAGATCCATCTCACACCCAATTCCCCGAGCGAATTCCTGGCACGCGTGGTGATTGCCCACTTCCACCTGCCCAATCTCCCGGAGAAGTGGCAGGTGAACGCGGATGGTCCGGCTGCGGTGTACACGGAGCTTCGAAACGCCCGGGCGGGAGAGAAAAAGGCGTTCGTACTCTGGGAACCGTATGTCTCCCGGGCCCTGGAGGAGACTCCGTCCCATGTCTTGATCGACAGTTCCAAACTCAAGGGATTCGTGGTGGACGTGCTGGTCGCCCAGCGGGAATTCCTGCGGGACCGGCCGGATCTGGTCAAGGCCGTGTTGGAGGCTTATTTCCGGGCTGCCTACACCCTTGGCCAGAAATCCGAGGGCATGGCAACGCTTGTAAGGGAGGACGCCGCCCGGACCAGTCTGGGCAAGCTCGACCCCAAACAGGCGGGCAAGGTCGTGGCAGGCATTCGCTGGAAGAACACATTGGAGAACTACGCCCATTTCGGACTCGTTCCCGCCGCGTCGCAGGGCGGGCTGGATCATATCGAAGACATGATCCAGAACATCCTGGATGTCCTGCTGAAAACCGGGGCGCTGCGCGCCGACCCCCTTCCAGACCAGCATGCGACCCTGTTCTACAAACAGACCCTCCAGGACCTGCAATCCCAGAATTTCCATCCGGGCAGCGCCCTGAATGTCATCAGCGGCCTTGGCCCGGGACTCTCGGACCTGGAACCGGTCCGAGCCGATGCCAGCGCCGCTTCCCTTTCCGAAGAACAGTGGAACCAGCTGAGGCCCGTGGGCGAATTACAGATGCCTCCCATCGTGTTTATTCGCGGTTCCGCCAGGATCAGCATCCAGAGCGAACGCGATCTGGAACAACTGGCCAGGCGCCTTGCCTCCTTCCCCCAGTATTACCTGCGGGTGATCGGCCAGACCCGGGCCGAAGGAGATCCTGAAGCCAACCGCACCCTGGCCGCCGAG
>JAIPJX010000211.1 GCA_021733945.1 Verrucomicrobiota bacterium
CCTGTCCGGTAAGAATCGCCGTGATGGCACCCGCGAGCGCCCGGCCTCCGTCGGAATCGTAGGCGAGGCCGTAGCTCATGATCAACGAACCGAGATTGGCGTAACCCAGACCCAGGGTCCGGAAAATATGCGAGTTCTCGGCAATCTCCTGAGTCGGATAACTGGCGTTGTCCACCAGGATTTCCTGAGCCGTGATGAAGAGGCGGGCCGCCGCCTTGAACCGCTCGACATCGAACTTTCCGTCGGTTTGTTTGAACTTGAGCAGATTCAAGGATGCCAGATTGCAGGCGGTGTTGTTCAGAAACACGTACTCCGAGCAGGGATTGGTGGAATGAATCGCCTCGGTGCCCTTGCAGGTATGCCATTTCTGGATCGCTCCGTCGTACTGCAGCCCCGGATCACCGCAGATCCACGTGCCCTCGGCGATCTTGTTCATCAGCGTGCGGGCATCCTTCTTCTCCAGCCGTTCGCCCGAGGTCACGGTTCGGGTCCACCATTCGCTGCCCTCCTCGGCTGCCTGCAGGAATTCGTCGCTGACACGGACGGAAAGATTCTCGTTCTGATACATGACGCTGCCGTAGGCTTCGCCGTTGTAAGAACCGCTGTAACCCTGTTCGATCAGGGCCCAGGCTTTCTTCTCTTCCTTTTGTTTGGCGTCGATGAATTCCTCGATGTCTCCGTGCCAGTCCTTGAGGGTGTTCATCTTGGCGGCGCGCCGGGTTTTGCCTCCGGATTTCACCACGTTCGCCACCTGATCGTACACCTTGAGGAAGGAGAGCGGACCGCTCGGGCGGCCACCCCCGCTGAGTTTCTCCCGACTCGACCGGATGGGCGTCAGGTCCGTTCCGGTGCCGGAGCCGTATTTGAAAAGCATCGCCTCGCTGTAGGCCAGGTGCATGATCGACTCCATGTTGTCGTCAACCTCCTGAATGAAACAGGCGCTCCCCTGCGGGTATTCGTACTGGGTTGGAGCGCGCTCGGCCACCTCGGTTTCGCGGTTGTAGTACCAGTTGCCCCGCGCCGAATCCTTGCCCACGCCGTATTCGGGGAAGAGCCCCACGTTGAACCAGACCGGGGAGTTAAATGCGCCATACTGGTTGAGACAGAGCCAGGTGAGTTCGTCGTAGAACACCTCGCCGTCTTTGGCGGAAAAATAGCCGTCCCGAACGCCCCAATCGGCAATCGTCCGACTGACCCGGTGGATCAACTGCCGCACCGAAGTCTCGCGCTCCGCAGTGCCTTGTTCTCCGTAAAAATATTTGGACACCACCACCTTGGTCGCGAGCACGGACCACGATTGGGGGACTTCGACGTTTTCCTGCCGGAAAATTACCTTGCCGCTGTCGTCAGTGATTTCGGCAGTGCGCTGATCCCATTCAACCTGATCGAATGGTTTGACCTTGGAATCGCTGAAAACACGGTTGATCCGGAGTGGCGTCGCGGAGTTGCGCGAGCCTTTCCGGCTGTTTTTTCGACGGCTGTGGACGGATACACGCCGACGGCGGGTGGAAGCCGGGGCAGCCGAAAGCAATGGGTCACGGGCGTCAATCATGGGTATCTGGAGAGGTTGCGGAGTTGGCGTTTTTTGTCTGGTACTGCCTCGATTTGCCGGTTCTTAACCACGGAAACAAATCAAAAATGCATCAATCCCCAACCGATAGAGCTGACAGATGAAAATCTATCCTTTATCTATTAGTTGAGGATGTTCAGAACGATAGCCACTACCTGTTGTGGTTGCAAGTGCTTTTTCTGAAAAAATACAAGTTGCTGAAATGCAACATTTTCGATTTTTCACCCGGTGTCCGGCCCTCGCTTCAGAAGGTGTCCAGCGTCCTAGTCTAGGGCCCCGGAGTGGGGCGTCAAACGTCTGTTGTTCACAAACGGTACACAGGAGATCCGATCGGTCGATCGGGTCGAAATGAACGCGCGCCCAATATTTTAGGGCGTCTTGCGGACGCCGGGGCGTGCCGGGCGGTTCAGGGTCACTTGAGTTTGACCTTGGGCCGCGGGCGCGCCACCAGGATCACCGGGCAACCTTCGTACCCGAAGGCTTTGCGCAGTTCCCGGCTCAGGTGTTTGGAGTAGGAGTCGGAAAAGAGTTCGTTTCGGTTGACGAAGAGCACAAATGTGGGTGGGCTGCGGCGTATCTGTGTGGCGTAGAAGAACTTGAGGCGGTGACCGGCTGAACTGACGGGTTGCCTCTTCTCAATGGAGTCCTTGAGCACCCGGTTGAGCAGGGCGGTGGGGACTTTTTGCCGCAGTTGAGCGGCCACAAAACGAACCGATTCCATGAGTCGATCCAGATGAAATCCGGTCGTCGCTGAGGTAAACAGCACCGGGGCATAATCTAGAAAGAAAAGGCTCTTTTGAACCCATTCGCCGAACTCGCCCAGTGTGGTCATTTTATCGGTTTTGGCATGCCCGGCGGTCTTGGATTCGCGGCGCGCGATCTCCTCCTTGCGGGCCTCGACGACCTCTTCGCGGACGGTGTCCCATTTGTTGATGACAACGATGCATGCCTTGCGTTCGTCGACGATTTTCCCTGCGATCTTCTTGTCCTGCGCCGTGATTCCAACTTCGGCGTCGATCACCAGAATGGCGATGTCGCAGCGGGCGACTGATTCTTCGGCCCGATTCACGCTGTAAAACTCAATGGAGGTATCGACCTTGCGCTTTTGCCGGAATCCCGCCGTGTCGATCAGGATATAATGTTCCGCAACTCCTTCCGTGACAATGTCCAGCGGCACATCGACCGAGTCCCGCGTGGTGCCCGGGATGGGGCTGACAATGACCCGGTCGGATTGCGTCAACGCGTTGATGAGGGAGGATTTTCCGGCATTCGGGCGGCCGATGACCGCGAGTTTCAGAGCTTCCGGAGCTTTTTCGGTGGTGTCTTTGCCTGAGCCTGGCACCTCGGTTTCTTCCACGACAGGCGCTTCCACCATCTCGGGCATATGGAGCGTGGCTTCGTTCAGGAGATCTTCGATTCCCCGGTTGTGGATTGCGCTGATGGGAAAAATCTTTTCGAAACCAAGTTCTGCAAATTCAGCGGCTCCGACGGTTGCGCGATCGGTGTCGACCTTGTTGGCGGCGACGAGGATCGTCTTCTGGGATTTCCGAAGTCGCGTGGCCACCTCGCGATCAAGCGGGATCAGCCCTTCCTGGACGCTGACCACAAGAATAATGACCTGGGCGGACTCGACAGCGATTGTTACCTGATCCAAGGCAGCCTGTTTGATGATGTCGTCGGTCTTCTCACCCACCGACAGGCCGATGCCCCCTGTGTCGGCGAGGGTGAAATTGCGGCCCGCCCATTCGGCTTCGGCGGTGATTCGATCCCGGGTGACGCCCGGTTCGTCGTGAACGATGGCGATGCGTTTGCCGACAATTCGGTTAAACAGGGCCGACTTGCCAACATTGGGCCGCCCGACAATCGCGATTACATTCGACATGAGCTTAACATGATGAAGTCGGGCCCGGTGTGAAAGAGAAATCCTCCGTCCCTTCGCAAAGAGGGGATTATCGGGAGATTATCCAGACCAGGAGTTTCTTGAACGTTGGGGTCTGCCCCTGCGATAGGATGCCCACCCGGAAGATCTTCGCGCTGGCCCATACGCACAGGAGCATGAAGCCGGTGGTGAGCACAACCGCGAGGGCAATCTCCCACCAGGGCGGCCCGGGTGGAATGGCGATGCGGAGCATCATCAGCATCGGTGTCGCCGGGGGAAAGAGCGAGATGACCCGGGAGAACGTGCTCGAGGGTGCCTGCAGCACCGGCATCCAGGTGAACATCGGGATCATTACCAGCATCATGGCCGGGAACATCATGTTCTGGGCGTCCTTGAGCTCGCTGCAGGCCGCGCCGATCGCTGAGAACACCGAACCAAAGATCATCAGCGCCAGAAGCTGGAACAGGAGGAACCAGGCGAACAGAGAGACCGGCACCAGGGAAAGCATCTCCATTCTTGCCAGGAAAAAGACAACGCTTCCCAGATACAACACCGAGAGTGTCAGGGAGACCATGACCGCGCCGATCAATTTGCCGAACATCAGCTGGAAGGGCGTGACCGCGGAGATCAGCACTTCGGATATCTTCTGAAGTTTCTCTTCCAGCACGGTGTTCAGGAGTGCGGGGGCGCTCGACATGACGAGTATGAACAGAAGGAACATCGAGATGGCGGGAATTCCGAAGGTCGCCAGTTTGTTTTCCTCCTTCGCCTTGATGAGTTCGCCTGTGTCCGAAAGCGCGGCCAGTCCGAGGCGCTTCACCGGCGTGTGCCGTGTGAGTCGTTTTACCAGGGCCTGATCGACCTCCGCTTCGGTGAACCGATGCGCCATGACCTCTTCGTTGACCGCCTGCTCGATCCAGCCCGGCAGGTCCGTGAACGTCGGGGTCTCCGTGTAATACGCCACTTCCGTGTCTCCTTCCCCCTTCGTGTTCAGGATATCCTTCCCGATCACGAGGAACGCGAACAGTTCCCCGGCTCGCACTTGTTCCGAGAGCACAAGTTCGACGGTTCGCGATTCGGTTTCCGGTTTCTCAAAAACCTGGGGCAGGAACCGCGGGCGGATCTGCTTGGGATCGGCACCGTCTTGTCCATTAAAAATTCCGTTCCTGTTCCGTTCCTCCGCCCGTCGCGCGATTGCTTCGTACATCTTTCCCGACCTGTCGATCACTGCAAAGCGCCTGTCTTTCAGGTCGACCTTGTCCTTGGTCAGTTGCGCCACGATCAAACCTCCGAACATCAGAACCGGGAGCATGATGATTCCGATGAGGAACGCTTTGCTGCGTACCGCAGTCAGGTATTCGGTCACTGCGACTCTGAGAACCTTATTCATGGTCCGCCGCCTCTCCTGTTTCCGGCCGGGCGATCCGGATGAAAATGTCGTGCAATGAAGGACGGGTCACTTCAAAGAGACGCACCTCGGTCTTGGCGACCAGTGCCCGAAGCAAATCCTGAGGGTCTCCCGCGTAGCGTACTTCCTGATACCGGCCCTGATCCCGCACAAGGGTGACTCCCTCCAGTCCCTTCAGGGGATCAACGCTCCCGTTGAGGCGCAGGCGGATGGTGTCCTCCCCGTACCTGGATTGAATGGAGTCCAGGGTTCCATCCAGCACCTTCCTGCCCTTGTAGATCATGAAGATGGAATCGCACATCTTTTCCGCAGTCGCCATGTCGTGGGTTGAGAAGATGATCGTCGTGCCGCGTTGCCGCAGCTCCACAATGGCCTCGTGAATGACCTCGAGATTGACAGGGTCCAGGCCTGAAAACGGTTCGTCCAGGATCAACAGCTCCGGACGGGCGAGAACCGCCGAGATAAACTGGATCTTCTGGGCCATGCCCTTCGAAAGAACCTCGACCTTGCGGTTGGCCCATTCCCCGAGGTTCATCCGCTCCAGCCAGGTATCGATCAAACCGCGTGCGTCGGCCGTGTTCATGCCCTTGAGCCCCGCGTAGTAGGTGAGCACCCGTTTCACCGTCATTTTTTTGTACAACCCCCGTTCTTCCGGCAGATAGCCGATCCGGTCGTTCGCGGCCCGCGAGGTTGCGGTGCCGAGCACTTCCACCGATCCGCTGTCCGGGTGGAAGATGTGCAGGATCATTCGGATGGTGGTGGTTTTCCCGGACCCATTCGGGCCGATGAATCCGTAGACGGATCCGGTGGGCACCTCCAGCGAGAGATCTTCCACGGCGGTATGCGCGCCGAATGTCTTGGTGACATGGGTGAGGCGGACGGCGGTGGTCATGGATTGTTCGATGGGGCAAGTCTCACGGTTTTCCGACGTTTTATCACAAACCCGGCGTTCCTGGAATTACAATTGCCCGGCCCTGATTCCATTGGCGGGGGGGACGTTTTTTTTAACCGGTTGTTTGCGAGCCACCAGGAATGAATTAAACATGCAGTACCGCAACGGCGTGGCATTGAGAACCCGATCGATGGCCGCATGGACGTATCGATCCGTGCAAAGCACCTGCTCCACGACACATCCGGAACGTTCGAGGAAGAAACGCATTTCCAAAGCGTTGGTGGCCACGATGGCGTCGTCGTCCGGTGTGAACGGCTCCTTCACAATCGGCGTCATGCGGTCAAAACGGACGGAGTCCGGATCCCGCCGCATCCGGGCGCGTTTGGCCATCAGGCGCTTCCAGTTCCGCCATTTGTTTCCCACGCCACGCATGCGCGGGTGATAATCCCGAAAACCGAACACCCGAAAGAAGTTGGGACTCGAAAGGACCACGTGTCCGCCGGGTTCAACGACCCGCGCCAGTTCGGGGATGAATTGTTCGGGTTCCTCAACATGTTCGAGAACGTTGAGCGCCCCCGCGGAGGCGAAATGATCGTCCGGAAACGGCAGTCGGCGGCCGTCGTACATCTGGCAGCGGGATGAGAATTGCGAGGCCCGTTCGATGTTCGGTTCGGAGACGTCCACCCCGTGCGCTTCGAATCCGGCCTCGGTCAACCTGCCCACCACCTGACCGGCACCGCATCCCACATCGAGCACCCGGGCCGAAGGTCTGGCCGGTTTCAGATGATCGATGTATTTCGCATAAAACGCCGCGTCCCAGTTCGCAAGGAACTCGGCGTATGCCTCGTTGTGTCGGTACGATTCCTGATGGCCCATGGGCGGTCGTCGTTTAGTCTCCGGAGGATGGTGTTTCAGACGGTTCGTCGGCCCCGGTTTTTCTTCGCGGATTGGAGGAAAAAACAAACAGGACACACAAGGCGAGGCCCGCCAGGGTCGCCCCCGCGCTCACATAGAGCCAGGTGACGCGGGGTTCAAACCGGAACTCCACCGCGTGGGTTCCCGCCGGGAGCGCCACGCCGCGCATGGCATAGTTGCACCGCAGCAGGGGCGCGGGAGCGCCGTCCACGAAAACCCGCCAGTCGGGGTGGTATCTGTCGTTGAGAAGCAGCACCGTCCGGGATTCGGCCTGCGTTTCGAGCTGCACGCGCTTGGGTTGGTAGGCTTTGATTTCAGCGGATCCCGCTGACGCCTGGCTTGCCGGGGCGTCCGGGGCGGGCGCGGCGGAGTCCGCAAGCAGAACCGTGGTTGCCGGATCGAAGGCGGGATTGAGCAATTGCTCCAGGGTCGCCGCATCGTCGGGCACGGTCTGCCACTGGCTGTAGAGTCTGGCGCGGGGCAGGGCACCGGTGAATTCGAACACGGCCAGGGGACCGTTCGGAGTGACCACCGTCGTGATATCCTCAAGCCGGGTCATGCCCCCGGGTTGGTTCGGATTTTTTTGCGCGAAGGAAAAGGCCGTGTGCACGCGGAACCGTTGATGCACGGGATCAATCTGCTGATTCAGGAGCTCGAGGAAATTCAACGATCCGAGCAGGTAACGCGTGTTGGTCAACTGCCAGAGCCGGCCGATGGAGGCGAGTTGGTTGGGTTGTTTCGGAACAAAGGCGCTCAGGTAGGCCTTGTCGAATTGAGGCATGCGCGGCATCTGCACAATGTCCAGGGACTGGATGTTGTAGTATTGGAACTGGTGCTGGAGCCACGATTCGTAAACTCCCCCGATCGGGATTTGGCCGTTCTCGAGATGTTGACCCGAGAGCGGGTGCAGCCGGCCTGAAACCCGCTGTTCGTAGGGTTTCTCGTTGAGTGTCTCGAGCA
>JAIPJX010000212.1 GCA_021733945.1 Verrucomicrobiota bacterium
CATAAGGCCACGTAAACAGCGATAGCAGTAGGCACCTCCCCATCTCTGTCAAACGCCTCCCTGATCCTCCGCAACGCAGACTTCGATTGCCATGCAAACGGGGTGCTCTTGATGCTCCTGGTCGGAAAACTTTTTGACGGATCCCGATTGACTTCCGGTGGATCTTCAGATACGGTTCTCATCGATAGAGCAACAACAAATCAAAACATTATTTTGAGCGCCTTGCCGGGCGCTTTTTGTTTTAGTGGATCTTCTCATTCAACCTCCTTCATGAACTGGTTGCGCTCCTCCTGTGTGGCTTTTTTCCAGAGCGTGATCAACCTTGCCAGAATCTTTGATTTCTTCGGCTTGCCGGTGGCCTTCGGCTCAATTTTCTTCAACACCTCGACCGGCTTCGTGGTGCCTGCAATGACTGCGTCAAGATCCTCTTTCGGGATGACTCCAGCGGCGGCGGCTTTGTCTATCTCGATCACTTGGCGTGCTTGGTGAAGTGTCAGCCCGGTATTCTTTGCGAGTTTGCCAGCGGTGCTGTTGGCGTGCTTTTCCTTGATGTCTCGCCTGGGATCAGGTGGACATGAATCCTTGTCCACCTCAGCTTTCCTCTTTCCGCCTGGATTAGGTGATGATCCCGGCTTGAACTTAGTCTGCGATTTGACTTCCTCAGCTTCGCTCCTGTAGATCGGGAGCCACTTCATTGCCACTGCTGTTTTCTGTTCATCGGTCAGGTGTCGGCGTTGCACGTTGAGTGCCAGGATAAATTCACTTATCAGCGGATACTCGTGCTTACGCCCGCTCCAGTGTCCGTAATTCTTCACTACGTCTCGGAACTCAACAAACTTCGTTGCTATCCCAAGGTGCTGGCATGCCTCATGTCGGTTGCGCCCGTCAATCAGAACGTCACCGTCCTTGATGCAGGGAACCTGCTGGCCCCACACTTCAATGCTTTTGACCATTTCCTCGAATGCTTCCCCTTCCATCATCGGGAAAACTTCCGCCGCCGGGTGGACCTTCATATTACAGCTCATCGGGCAGCACCTCCGACCCGGTAATGCTGCTCCATGTGAGCAACAACATCAGACAGGCGATACTTCACGGATCGTCGGATCTTGAAGAACGGAATCAGCCCAGCACTCATGTATGATTCAACCGTTCTCGGTGTGCAGCCCAGGTGCCTTGCGAGCTGTTTTTTGTCGATGAACGGTTCGGTTTGATATGGTATGTTTTGATTCAACATGTGGTAACCGTATACGGTTTCGCATCGGCTGTCAAATAATCTTTCGCGCATGCGGAATCTTGATACAGTTTCGGCAATGCGAGTTTCACCTCAAAGGCATGTGGTCGCGGTTCTGCGAATAGCACTCAAGCTCGGACAACGCGAGTTCGGGGAAATTGTCGGCTGCTCAGTAAGCACTTTGCAAGGGGTGGAATTGGCAAGCGGTCGGCTGAATCTCTCCCAGGGTCTTGCTCAAAAGATTTCCGATCAAACCGGTGTTGCGGTCGGGTGGCTTCTCGCCAACAATCTTGAAGCTCCTCCGGTCCGGCCTGATGGAACCCGATGGAAGCCTGGTGACTTCGACCTTGTCCAGGCTCGTAAGCGCTCTGGTGCCCCAGACAAGGTTCGTCCCACGTATGTCCTGACAATGTTCCGTCTGGCGGTTCAACGGCTCGCTGGTGTGTTCTTGAGCAGCTTCAGAAGCGGAAGGTTTCAGCTCCTTGACTACAGAACCTCAAAGCTCCTGGAAGAACTTGAAGCTGAGTTCGGGTCCGACAACGCGGTTGACTCCAAGAACAAAGACGGATCGACGGTGTCACCTCAGCCCCCAGGAACAACCGACCGGCTGCTCAAGGCTGCTCTGGAAGGCGATCAAAAATGAAGGTGCCAGCAAAATTCCCAGTGTTGGTTCGGCGCGGTTCGGTGGTGGTCAAGATTTACCGCGAACAAGCTGGCGGATACACCCGTTATTCAGTCGACTTCAACGATGGTGTCAAACGTCGACGGAGACGGTTCGCTGATTACGACAAAGCCAAGTCCGAAGCGGATCTTGTGGCGTCGAAGCTGTCGGCGGGTGAAGCCGACGCCTTGCAGCTATCCGGTCGCGATCGGAAGGTTTACTTTCACGCGGTAAAAGTTTGCGCATCGGTCGGCGTCCCCCTCGACGTTGCGGCTGAGAGATACGCAAGAGCGCACAGCGCCATTCCTGGCGTCCCGCTGGACGATGTGGTCCAGTTCTATTTGAGGAAGCACCCAAGCAACCTAAATCCCGCCACAGTTGCGCAGGTGGTTGATGAGCTGATCCTCACGAAGCAGAGAGACGGGCGCTCTTACTCATACGTCAACGACCTGAAAAAGCTCCGTCCGTTTGCTCGGGCATTCCAATGCCAGCTCGCCAGTGTCACGGGCGCTCAGATTGACGAATGGCTTCGAAGTTTGAAGTTGTCCCCCAGGTCCCGGAACAACGGCCGGAAGCGAATCAGCACCTTGGTGGCGTTTGCCAAGCGCAAGAAATACCTCCCTGCCGATCATGCTGAAATGTCCGAAGTTGAGACGGCGACAGACCAGGGTAAAGAGATTGAGATCTTCACACCCGATGAAATGGCGAACATTCTTGAACACGCACAGCCCCACATGCTGCCGTTTCTTTCCGTGGGTGCGTTTGCTGGCGTTCGGCATTGGGAAATTAAGCGCTTGAACTGGTCACATATTCGACTCGACGAAGGGTTCATCGAGGTAACGCAAGGCAAGTCAAAGACTCGCAGCAGACGCACAGTGCCGGTCACGCCAGCGCTCGCGCAATGGCTTCGGCCGTTCGCTCAACCGTCCGGCCCAGTGTGCCCATACGCCAACATGAGCGAAGAACTTATGGTGATGTCTGCCGACCTGGGCATTCGGTGGAAAAGAAACGGATTGCGGCATTCGTTCATCAGCTACCGGATGGCGCTGATTAAAAACGAAACACAAGTCGCGTACGAAGCTGGCAACTCTCCAGCAATCATCTACAGGAACTACCACCAGCTTGTTCAGCCTGCGGATGCGGAACGGTGGTTCTCAATCCGACCGACAAAAACGCCTGATCAGCTTGTAGTTCCTGCCTTCCTGCGTGCGAAGTTGTCCACAATCCGCCCACAAGAAAAGGGGTCAAATCCCCAAGTTGTTGATTAAGAGTCTTTCAAATGGTGGGCGATGAGGGATTCGAACCCCCGACATTCTGCGTGTAAAGCAGACGCGCTAACCGCTGCGCCAATCGCCCATCCCGGTGCCCTCCATTCGCATGAAGAGAGATCTTCCTTTGCGGTTGATCCGCGGCCACTATGCCCGTTTTCGAAATCCGGGCAAGTTGAATTCCTGGGCCCAGGGAGGCGGGCGGTTCACCTCCTCCCACTGCGCCGCAGAACAACCGGAGCACATCCGACGGTCCACCGCGCCTTCTTCCCACTTGACGACGCCTCCGATCGGGCGTGGAATATCGTCCATGAAACCTCACGCTTTCCAGATCAACCGCAGGCGTTTCGTCAAGACAGCCGCAGCCATCACCGCGGCCACCGGCGTTCCGGGATGGTTCCTAGAACTCGAAGAAGCCCATGCCGCCGAGTCCAGGCCGGCCGGACCAAACGACCGCCCGGGCATCGCCCTCGTCGGTTGCGGCGGGCAGGGTCGGGGTGATTGCGGGGGCGCTTCGCAATTCGCCGATGTGCTCGCGGTGTGCGATGTGGACCAGAGCCACGCGGAATCGGCGGCCAGGCAGTTCACCCGCGACGGCAGGGTGCCGAAGATCTACAACGATTTCCGAAAACTCATGGAGCGGGACGACATCCATGCCATCATCAACGGAACTCCCGATCATTGGCATACGTTCGTGAACATGCTCGCCGCCAGGACAGGCAAGGACATTTACACCGAGAAACCGTTGACCCTGACGATCGACGAAGGCAAACGCCTGGTGAAGACCGTGCGCGACAACAAGCGGATCGTGCAGGTGGGCAGCCAGCAACGGAGCGACCGCAATTTCCGACTCGCCTGCGAACTCACACGCAACGGCCGCATCGGCACCCTCAAGCACATGATCGTCGGACTGCCCACCGGTCTCGTGGAGGGGCCGTTCCCCGAACTGCCCGTGCCCGCCGGCCTCAACTGGGATTATTATGTCGGACAGGCACCCATGGTTCCCTACAAAGGCGTCAACTGCCACGGCAATTTTCGCTGGTGGTACGGGTTCAGCGGGGGACAGATGACGGACTGGGGAGCGCACCACAACGACATCGCGCAATGGGGCAACGGAACCGAACGCAGCGGCCCGGTTTCAATCGACGGCAAATCGTTGACCGCACTCATTCCGGGAGGCTACGAAACAGCGGCCAACTACAGGATCGACTGCAAATACGCCAACGGCGTGACCATGACCATCCTGGACGAACACACCGTGAGTGATCAAAACGTGGTGGGCGGAGGCAAAACAACGCCCAACGGCGTCCAGTTCATCGGCACCGACGGTTGGATTTTCGTGGCCAGGGGCAACATCCAGGCGAGCTCGGAGGAATTGCTGCGCAAACCGCTGCCCGAGGGCGCCGTCAGGCTCTACCAAAGCAACCATCACATGGGCAATTTCTTCGAGTCGATGCGCAGCCGCAAGGATCCGATCTGCGATGTGGAAATCGGCCACCGTTCCATCACCGTGGCGCACCTGGGCGTCATCTCGATGCGCATGAACAAACCGGTTCAATGGAATCCGGACACCGAACAGTTCGTCGGCACCCATGCCCGCGAAGCCAACCAGTGGCTGGCACGCGACCAGCGCAAGCCCTACGACTACAGCTTCATCGCCTAGCAGTCCGTTAAAAAGGTAGGAGCCGACGTCAGGAGGCTCTGCAATACCTGAAGATACCGAAGAAATCAGAGTCTCGTGATCTCGCCTCCTACAAGATCTGGAGTTTTTTAACGGGCTGCTAGACCACCCGATTTCGGCTTCATGACCCGTTCCGCAGCGACGCGGAACGGGTCTTATATCGTATAAACGAAGAATTTGTACCAGCAGAAGTTCCAGACCAGCCCCGTCGAGACCGCCAGTGCCTTGCCGGTGTTTCTGGAGACCAGGTCCTCGCTCAGGCACCCCGCCAGACCGACGTTGCGCACCACCAGTAATGCAAGGTTGGCAGGCCCCTTCCAGCGCACGCTGGTCACATGGAGAACGGCGTTCTGGAGGACGAACGCCGAGAAGGTCGTCGTCACCAGGAACCGACCCGCCCGTTCCAGCCATGCGTCTCCATCCGGATGGAACACGATGAACCAGTTCGCCAGAAAGGACCAGGTCATGGCCACCGTGACGGACACGATGTTCGCGGGGATTCTTCGCCAGCCGATCGACCGGCGGGTCAGGAGGTTGAACACGCCGAAATCGACCAGGGTCGTTCCGACGCCAACGACACAGAAAATCAGGAACTGCTGCATGCGCCCTTCACGGAAAACCGATCAGCACGCAGTCAGCCGGGTCCACGCCGCAAACCACCCCCTGCGCACGCCAGGCCCACCCGGCGATGCCGCACAACGGCGACCCACCGGGTTTGCTCCCTGCGCGCGGCTGATGCGGATCAGCCAATCTGCCAGCCTTTGCGCGGTTTGCGGTGAATCCAGTCGCCCATGTCCTTCATGTTGGTGACCCGCATGTTCGGTCCGTCCCATTCGAGCTTGCGCCCCGCGCCCACGCGCTGAGCCAGATTGCCCAGGAGCGCGAACTCCGTGAGCTGCGTGCCGTATTCGAAACTCACGGCCGTGTTCGACCTCCCCTCCTGAATGGCTTCCAGGAAATCCGTAAACACATCCTTGGGCCGCGGCAGGGTCTTCTCGGGCACCTTGATCTCGCGCATCTTCTCCCGTGGCACAACGTGCATTTTGTCTCCATAGGTCCCGGTGAAAATAACGCCCTTGGACCCGACATACAGCGTGCCGCTGTCCCCGCGGTCGAGTTCCTCATCCGGATACTGATTCTGCAGCTGCTGGACGAGTTTCGGGAAGTTGCGATCCTCGCCAACCGCGGCTCTCAGGTTGCCCTGCGGTTTGCCCTTGGCGTCCTGCTTCAGTCCCTCATACCAGTAGGCTTTGAGGGGCGGCATGCCGGCCCGCGCCGGGACATCCCACCGAATGCGGCTCCCAAGCGGATAACGTTCATCGCTCCCGCCCCGGAGCTGCTCCACCTCGATGCTGGTGGGATGCTCGATCTTCAGCGCCCAATACACTCCATCCAGCACATGGCAACCCATGTTGCCGATCGATCCGTTGCCGAAGTCGTACCACCCATGCCATTCGTGGGGATGGATGTCACTGTGAAAATCCCGGTAGGGTGCCGGCCCGATGTATTCGTCCCAGTGCATTCCCTCCGGGACCGGTTCGACCGGGGGACGCGGCCCTTCGCCTCCGTTGGCGCGGTTGGTCCAGCTATGAGTCTCGGTGACTTCACCAATCACCCCGCCCCAGATGTACTCGCACAGCGATCGATAACCGTCCATGCAATGCCCCTGATTGCCCATCTGAGTCGGCACCTTGGTTTCGGCAGCCATCCGGCGCATGAGCCGCGCCTCTCCGATGTCGTGACAGACCGGTTTCTCACAATAAACCGCCTTGCCCAGCTGCATGGCGGTCAGGGCTGGGAGCGCGTGGTGATGATTGGGGGTGGCGATGAAAACCGCGTCGATCTCCTTGCCCAGCTTGTCAAACATCCTCCGGTAATCGGTGAACGCCTGGACCCGGTCCGACTCCAGATCCCTGCTCTTGAGCCAGTTCCGAACGACCTGATGCCTTGGCTCGTACACATCGACCATGGCCACCAGATTGTGTTTGTGCCTGGAGATGACCTGGTCCAGATGGCTCATGGCGCGCCCACCGCAGCCGATCTGAACGACGTTGAGTTTCCTGCCCGCGTCGGCCGCCAGAAGATTCGGCCCGGAAAACCAACGCGTGGCGGTTGCGGCGCCACCCACCAGGGCGGCCTGCTTGAGGAACAAACGGCGATTGTATCGATTGTTTTTCATAAGATCCGTTCAACATCAAACCGGGTTCAGGCGCACGGAGGGCTTCTCCCATCCGAGGCTCCACCAACGCTCCGAAGCCGGCACGGTTGTCCGGGCAGAACTGTCGTTCTCGGTGGGGTTCGATCTTCCTTCCATGTTCGGGCCCAATGCCGCCCGGCGCAATCAAAAACAGGCGGCGGGCGCTGCGCCGGGGCGCATGACAGGATTCTTCGAACCGTTGGCTCCCATTGGCGTTTTTGGAAGTAGCATTTAGAACTGCCAAATTGGAGTGAGTGGGTTTGCCTCTTCGGGCACGACCAAAGCGGCGTCGGCGCTGCGCTCTGCCGCGCGCACTCCAAAACACCGTCGGTCTTCCGACGCCATGCCGTGGAGTCCATCCCCATGGCAGACACGAATCCCCTCGCCCAAGGATCTCGGGTGGCCAAGCGGCTCAGCGAGGACGCTTCGCCCTACCGACATTCGAATGGGAGAGGGGGAAAGGTGGCGCGAACCGTCCCGGTGAGCGAGCGGGGGGATTTGGATCTCGGGTGGC
>JAIPJX010000213.1 GCA_021733945.1 Verrucomicrobiota bacterium
GGTCCGTTGCGGTTCCCAGGGTCGGGGATTCCAGGGCGAGCATGACCTGTCGGAGATGGCCGGTCCTGTGGCGCGCAGGCAGGTATTCCCGGATCTCCTGATCGAACTTCAACAGGCCGATGGCGTCTCCCTGCTGGTAAAGAAAATAGGCCAGTGTGGCGGCCAGTGTATTCCCGTAGCTTGCCTTGGTATATCCGGTGGTGCCGAAATCCATGGAACGGCTGTTGTCCACCAGAAGGTGGCAGCGCAGGTTGGTTTCGTCCTCGAATTTCTTGATGTAATACCGGTCGGTTCTGGCATACAGGCGCCAGTCGAGATAACGCGGGTCATCCCCGGGGGTGTATTGGCGGTATTCGGTGAACTCGACCGAGAACCCGTGGTAGGGACTCCTGTGAAGGCCGTTCCAAAACCCTTCGACCACGTTTTGGGCCCGCAGCTCAAGGCTCTTGATGGACATCAGAGCTTCCGGATCGATCATCGAGTAGGTGTTCACTTTGTAAGATCGAGAGCTTGCATGCCCGGTGCGGCTTGTTGGGACGCCGTGAACAGGATTGCCTGTTCACGGCTTAAATCCGAAGGGATTATTTTTTCGGGAGTTGATCGGGTTTGATCACTTCGATTTTTGCGCCGTTCTTCAGTTCTTCGGCGGAGGGCACCTTGATGATGTCGCTGGTCACCGCGGCGGCCTGTTTCGGGGCCGGAGCCTGTGTGGAGATGAGTTCCATCTCGAAGATGAGGGTTGTGTTCGGAGCGATTCGATTCCCGTAGCCACGTTCGCCGTAGGCAAGGTCGCCCGGAATAAACACCTGCCATTTGGATCCGACCGGCATTTTTTGAAGCGCCTCGGTCCAGCCCTTGATCACGCCTGTCACCGCGAAGGTGGCCGGGGTGCCCCGCTTGAAGGAACTGTCGAATTCGGTGCCGTCGATGAAGGTGCCCCGGTAATTCACGGTCACGGTGTGATCGGCCTGCGGGACGGGGCCGGTTCCGGCGGTAATGACCTTGTATTGAAGTCCGCTGGGAAGGGTTTGAACGTCCGGTTTGTTTTTGTTTTGCGCCAGGAATTCTGCTCCCGCGGTCTTGTTGAGTTCACCCTGGGCAGCGCGTTGGGCATCCAGCTTCGCCCGGTGTTCGGTCTGAAACGTGTTCAGCACGGTTTTCATCTCCTCTTCGTTGAGAACCGGATTGCCTGCCAGTCCGTCCTTGAGGCCCTGGAGGAATGTGTCGAGGTCAAATTCGTAACCACGATCCTTCCAGGTGGCGGCGTAGCTTAAACCGACGCTGTAGCTGACCTTGTCGTTCTGATCCTTGAGCGTGATTTTCTCGGCGGCTCCTGCCGAACCGATCACGATCATCAATCCCAGTATTCCAGTAAAATGTAGTTTCATATTCAAATTGGTTGTCGCTATTGTCCCTGAAATTCCGTTTGTTTCAATTGAATTGTAGTGCCGCACCGCAGGGTGAAAGCGATTCACGGCGGTTCACGGGGTGTTCGTTGCCGTTTTTTGGAGGAAACGGCTTAAAAACGTGGTTTGCTTTGGGTTCGTTTCAGCCCCCATTGCCTGGTGCCCCGGGTCGCGGTGATGTCAGACCCGGGATGCAGGGCTCGTTTTGACCGGGGAATGGTCCCCTGTTCGAGAGCAACCGTCTCAGGTTTATCTTAGAGAAAGTTTTTTGGCGGGACCTCCGATGCTGTGCAGTGTGCTCAGCGTGCGCACATAGAGGCGGCCATCGGCGACGGCCGGGGTGGCGTGGGAAGGTTCGTCCAGCTGGTTTCTCGCCAGCAACCGGAACTGATCGGAGGCTTCGAGCACCACGACTTCCCCGCTGCTGGAGACGCAGAAGAGCCGGCGATCGACGCAGATGGGAGATCCGAAGAAATTTCCACCCACGCGTTCCTGCCATTTCTCGACGCCTGTGAGCGATTCCAGGCAGGTAACGAGACCCGCGTCGCTCCACAGAAACAACCGGTCGGCCACCGCTATGGAGCAGGGAACATAGGGAGCCGCCCGCCGGATCTGGTAGGCCAGCTGGGGTTCTTGTTTGCCATCCGGGGTGCCGGGGCGGACAGCCACCACGTAGTTGCCGCCGCCGCCGCTGCCGCACGAACCGATCACGAGACCGGAGGCGATCACTGGTGAGCTCACACTGCGTTTGTCGAAGGCCGAGTTGAGTTCCCACAGAGGGGTGCCTGAATCCGGGTCGACCGCGGAAATCCCGTGAGCCTGGCTGTTAAAGATCAACTGTGGGTTGCCATTCTCCGGGGTGTAGAGGCAGGGGGTGCCGTAGGCGGCAGCAGCGCTTTTCCTGGGGGTTTTCCAAAGGATGGCCCCGGTCTTGGAGTCGAAAGCGAGCAGGGAGCTGGCACCCAGTTGCTCGTTCGCGAGAATTACCTTGTCGCCCAGAACCATCGGGGACGCGCCGGATCCGTGCTGGCTCTTGAACGGGCCAAGATCCTGTTCCCACACGGTCGCCCCATCATGGTCGAAGGCCATGAGGGTGTATCGGTCCGGGGTGGACCAGGGAACGTAGACGCGTTCGGCGTCCACGGCCGGGCTTGCGGAGGTGAAGCTGTTGAATTTATGTTTTTGAAATTCCGCAAATCCGAATTCGCGGCTCCAGACGATTGATCCGTCACTGACCTTCAGGCAGAGGATTACGATTTTTGCGGGATCCTTCAGGGTGCTGGTCAGGAAAATTCGATCGCCCCAGAGGACGGGAGACGAGTGGCCGGTTCCGGGCAGGGGCGCGCTCCAGTTGAAGTCGGCTTTCGTCCATTTGGACGGAATGGTATGGGCTTCGCTGATCCCGGTGCCGTTGGGGCCTCGAAATCGGGTCCATTCCTGGGCTGAAATCCATGAGGATGCGCAGATGAACGCAAGGATGAGAACGAGCCTGTGCAGTAGTGTCTTCATGGTTCGGGATAGTGCGGATTGTTTTTGTATAAAAGCGATTCGGATCCGGATGACAAGGACAATTTGAACCAAACGGAATCGGCGCAGGTGCCGGCCCTGTCGTTCCCGCGACAAAAGGCTGCGCGACTTCATGGCTGAACATCGGGGGTGGGGAGGGGGTGTCAGGCAGCTCAGGTTCCAGGAAAAAAATGCGGCTCGACACGGGGGGGATCTTGCGGTTAAGCATTCCGTGTCGGAGCAACGGTAAGGGGGGCTGCCTGTCTCTCTGGAACAAGATTGAGATGCGAATTCGAAAAGACCATGTTTGGCGGTTCCTTGCCCTGATGGGGGCCTCCGTGCCGGCCCTGCGGTCCGATGCGGCTGATGCCAGCAATTATCTGGTGTTTAGCCGGGGACCATTCCTGATGCGACCACGGGTGGCTCTGGCTGAATCCTACAACGACAACCTGTTTTCGCAACCGGACGGCACCGGGGACCTGATCACCAGTGTGAGTCCCGGTTTGAACCTGCAGCTCGGCAGGCAGTCGGGAAATCATATTTCGCTGGACTACGGTTTTTCCGAGCATTTTTACCTCGACCGAAGTGATCTTAACTCCGGGGAACACCGGTTCGGGTTGCAGACGCGTCTGCAGGGTAAACGCCTGATTCTGACCGGATCGGACAGCCTACAGTTTCTATCCAGTCCGATCGGTCTGGTTTCGTTTGTCTCTGCAACTCCACCCCCCGTCGATCCGGGGCAGGGGACAGGGGGGGGCGGTGGCGGTTCGGGCGGTGGGGACCCCATCACGGTGGATCCCGGTGCGGTTCAGGGCGGCGAGGTGATCACGTCGATTGGGGATCGGAATGTCGATCGAACCACTTTTTCGGACAACTACAACCTGGGCTACGGCATCAGCGAAAAAACCGGTGTTTATCTGCAGGGATCGCATTCCGCGACGGACTTTGAGAATGGGGTTGTGTTGTACGATCTGACGACGGTGCGCGCGACCGGTGGATTCGGTTACCGGGCTTTTCCCAAGGTTTCGCTTTTTGGTGAGCTTTTTTACAGGGACACAAGCACAACCCCGAATTTCCCAGGACCCGAGAACCCGGATCTATCAGCGATCGGGGGGTTCCTGGGTGCCCGGGGCAATTTTACCCCGAAACTCAGTGGAACAGTGCGGGTGGGATACGAACAGCGTGAAGCCAGCAACGGCGCGGACGTCCCGAGCGCACCCGTTGCGGATCTGTCGTTGAGCCACCGGTTTTCCGATAAAACGTCGATGTCCCTGAATTTTTCGCGAATAAACGATGTATCCGTGCAGTTTGCGAGCCAGGTGTTCACCGCCAACACTGCCGGGTTGCAGTTGAGCCAGGCCCTGGGCAGTTCCGGCAAATGGAGGTCGAACGTCGGGGTCGGGTATTCGATGTTCAAATACGAGACATTGGGAGTGGCGGATGCCAACACGGATTTCGACCAGTTTTCGGCGAATTTTGGACTGGCCTATCAGATTCAAATGTGGTTGAGTGCCAGTTTGGGTTATAGCTTTATCGGGATTCGGTCGGATTCGGCAGGGATTCCGGAATACGATGTGAACCAGATTGGCCTGAGTCTTTCTCTAGGATATTGATGATTATGCAGAATGATTGGTCTTGGTTGAGGTGCGCCGGACTTCTCCTGGGCGTGTGGGTGTGTGGAACTGTCAATGGCGCGGAAACCATTGAAACGGATCGCCAGGTCGCTCCGGCTGACACGCTGACAATCGTGGTGCTTGGGGAGAAGGATCTGCAGCTTGAGCTTCGTGTTGAAGCCAGTGGCACGATCAAGTTCCCGCTCCTTGGAGAGGTCCCTGTGTCGGGAAAAACCACCGTGGAGGTGGCCAGACTGCTGGAGGAGAAGCTGGACAAGGATTTTCTGGTCAACCCCCAGGTGACCATCAACGTCAAGGAATATCGGTCCGCCACGGTGTCTGTGATTGGCAAGGTTGGCAAGGCCGGCGCAATTCCCCTGCCGTCGGAACGGGCCATGGACATCCTGGAGGCCATCGCCGAATCCGGCGGGTTCGAACCCACCGCCAACAAGAACAAGATTGAACTGACGCGCAAGGGCAAGACGTTCACCTTCAAATTTGACGAACTGCGCAAAGTCACGGATCAGGGCAAGAAGGTTTGGGTGGAGCCTGGCGATGTGATCTACGTTCCCGAATCTTTCTTCTAGAATTTATGGACAACGAGATTTTTGATGGCCCGAATCAATCGGGTCAGGAGGAGACGATCAATCTTCGCCACTACTGGCACGTCGTCCTTGAGCGTCGCTGGCTCATCATCACCGCCTTCATTTCGGTGTTTGTTTTGAGCCTGATTTACCTGTTCAAGGCCACTCCGATTTATGAGGCGACCACCCAGCTCAAGATCAACCCAGAGTCCGACAACATTCTGCGCGTGGAGGGCTTTTCCGTTGGGCGTCAGGAGCAGGATTACCTGCAGACGCAGTACAAAACCCTCACAAGCCGCAGTCTGATTGGCACGGTGGTGGAGCAGTTGCGATTGGATCAGGATGAACGATATGCCCAGGCCATCGACAAGGTGGGCGCGGTTGTCCGGGATGTCCAGGTCGCACCGATCCGGTTGAGCCGGTTGGTGGACATCAAAGTCGAACATCCGGACCCGGCCAAGGCTGCGGCGATTGCCAATGCGGTTGCAACGAACTTCATTCAGCTGAACCTGGACGAAAAAGTCGATCTGGCTCTGGATGTGGTGCGAAGGCTTGAGGAAGAGGCGGATAGCCAGAAGAGCAAGCTGGAACAGGCTGAAAAGGATCTTCAGGCCTATTCCAAATCAAATGCGATGGTGTCTTTTGAGGAAGGCACCGAGAACATCATCCTGCAGGCACTCAACGAATATGCGACCGGTCACGCCAAAGCAAAGAGCGAGGCACTCTCCGCGCAGTCAGCCGTTCAGCAGGTTGACCTTTTTCTGAAGGCCGGGGTGTCGAAACATGCCATCCCGCAGATTGCCAACAATCTGCCGATCCAGGAACTGAAACGCTCGCTGGAGGTTGCTGAAGCCGAGTTTGCCACGATCAAAAAACGATACCGGCACCTGCACCCCGAGTATATTCGCGCCGAGGAAAAGGTCCGGTCGTTCCGAACCTCGATCGATTCGCAGGCCGACTATTTGATCGAAGCGTTGCGGCATTCCGCCGAAATGGCCCAGGCTGAAGAGGTGCGCCTCCGGGAGCTCGTGAGCGAGCAGGAAAAAGCGCTCCTGGCATTAAAGGATCTGCGCATTGATTACAACATCCTGAAACGGGGCGCGCAGCAGAATGACACGCTCTATCGATCGATCCTCACCACCATGGAGGAGACCCGGTTGACCGGGCGCAACAAGATCAACAACATTGTTGTGGTCGATTCCGCAGAGGTGCCCTTGAATCCGGTGAAACCCAGGAAAATGCTCACCATCTTTCTGGGCATGGTCGGGGGCCTGGGTGTTGCCCTTGGTCTGGCATTCTTTGTCAATTACCTCGACGACTCGATCAAGAGTCAGGACGACGTGGAAACCTACCTGCGTCTGCCGTTCCTGGGTTATGTGCCGAACATCAAAGCGGCCAACGTGCAGGAACGCGATTTGCAGGCTCATATTCATCCGCAGTCCAACGGCGCGGAAGGGTTTCGAACGGTTCGTGCGACAATTTCACTCACTCACAACGCGGAGAAGTATCGGATGATCTCCGTGACGAGCACGATTCCTTCGGAAGGAAAATCGCTCGTTGCTTCCAACCTCGCCATCGTCACCGCTCAGACCGGGTTGAAGACGATCCTGGTGGACGGCGATTTGCGGCGTCCGTCGGTGCACAAGGCTTTCTCCCTGCATAGTCCGATCGGCTTGGCGGCCTACCTGATGGAGGAAGTCAAGGATCTGGACTCCATCGTTCGGAAGACCGAGGTTCCCAATCTGGATGTGATCTGTTGCGGTTCGGTTCCCTCGACGCCATCGGAGCTGATTGGGTCCAAACGCATGGCGGAATTTCTCAAGATGCTGAGCGAAAAATACGATCGTGTTGTGGTGGATTGTCCCCCGATTTCGGCTGTCAGTGATCCTTTGATCATCGCGGCGATGACGGACGGTGTCGTGTTCGTGACGAAGTTCAACAAGATCCGGCGTGAGCACGCCCGCAAATCGGTGCAACGGGTCCAGAACGCGGGCATTCACATTATTGGGAATGTGCTCAACGACATCGATTTCGAAGGCAAGGATTCGTACTACTACTCGTATTACTACTATCAGAACCGGTATTACTCGAGTCATTACCGCACTGGCGGAGGCGATCCCGGCATCAAGGACGGCAAGTCCAAGGTGGAAAGCAACTGATTCGGGCCCGACTTGGGATCCGGTCCAGGACGAGACGTCCTGGACCGAGGTGAGTCGACGGGAGTGTTCGACATCCCCCATGGCTTTGGAGGTCGAAGTGCAACCGATCGGACCGCTCACCGGGACGGTTCGCGCTACCTTTCCCCGTCCCCTCGGCGGTAGGGCGAAGCGTCACGCTGAGCCGTGGGCGACCCGAGGTCCAGATCCCTGACCGCTCACCGGGACGGTTCGCGCTACCTTTCCCCGTCCC
>JAIPJX010000021.1 GCA_021733945.1 Verrucomicrobiota bacterium
TCCCGGTGAGCGATTTCAGACATCCGGCTTCGGCCAGACCACCGGCTCAGCGAGACGCTTCGCCCTACCGCCGGAGGGGGACGGGGGAAGGTGGCGCGAACCGTCCCGGTGAGCGATTTCAGACATCCGACTTCGGCCAGACCACCGGCTCAGCGAGACGCTTCGCCCTACCGCCGGAGGGGGACGGGGGAAGGTGGCGCGAACCGTCCCGGTGAGCGGTTTTCAGACATCCGGCTTCGGCCAGACCACCGGCTCAGCGAGACGCTTCGCCCTACCGCCCGAGGGGGACGGGGGAAGGTGGCGCGAACCGTCCCGGTGAGCGGTTTTCAGACATCCGGCTTCGGCCAGACCACCGGCTCAGCGAGACGCTTCGCCCTACCGCCGGAGGGGGACGGGGGAAGGTGGCGCGAACCGTCCCGGTGAGCAGCTTTGCCCCACTCACGAGCGTCACTCCCACGCCCGATCACAGGGAAAAGCGACACCCGAAGTCGCGCCGCACCCATCGGGACCAACGTGATTTTTTCACGACCGGAATCCGACCGGACGGGACTGGGCTGGAGTTTTCCAACCAGACCGAGCGAATCCAGCTCCCAGGCCGGGATCCGACGCGCCCGGGCCTCCAGCTCGACCGGTGCCGTCTCAAGCGTGAACGGATTGCCGGCGATCGGCCCGGGTCTCCGGTGCACCGTGAACGATTCCGCGGGATTTCTGGAATTGAGCTCCAGACCGTAGTTCCAGGGAGTCGTCGGAAACACCTCAAACTCGGGCCACTCGTCACTGCCTCCGGACTTCACCCAGCGTTCGCCAATTTTCAGTGAGAACGCCAGGGGGCCACGATGAACCGAAACGGCGTTCTGGTTCTGAGGCCAGGTCCGAACCGAAACCTTCATGGGAAGTCGCAACTCCACCGTATCGCCATCGTTCCAAACCCGGTTCAATGCCAGAAAAGTGAACGCGCCGACTTCGGTCCTTACGCGCCTGCCGTTGATTCTGAGCTCGGGCTTCCCGCACCAGCCGGGGATGCGGAGATGGAGTGGAAAAGCCACCGGCTCGTTCATCTCCAACACGAACCGAATCCGGTCACCGAAGGGATATTCCGTTCGCTCAACAATGCGCACCGTGCGGCCGTCCCCAACCCGCGCTGAAACTTCCGAATCGGCATAAAGCGATGCGGCCAGTCCATGGTCGTGCGTGGCAAGCCAGAGTTCCTCGGCGTAATACGGCCAGCCATGGGACACGTTGTGCTGGCAGCACCGGTACCGCTCATGAGGACTGTAGGCGAACATCGTCCCGCCGTTCTGGATTGCCGGGGCCTTGTTTCCGGCGTCCAACTGCACCTGATTGGCGCTCGTGAGGTAGTGCAACCCCTTCCAATCCGGAGTGAGCGCCGCAGGGAACGAGTTGAACGCGATCTCCTCGCATCGATCCGCCCAGATTGGATCCCCCGTGATTTTCGTGAGCATCTCAAAGCTGTGCATGAACTCGACCATGCCGCACGTTTCAAATCCCTGCCGGGGATCGCCGAATCCAGGCCGACAGTTTTCGTCCCCGGCAAACCCTCCACCGGGAAACTGACCGTATTGATCCATCACCGTTCCGTAGTTCAGCTCCGCACGCTCAAGCAACGCCCGATCCCCACTTTGCTGAAAAAAGACCGCCGGTTCCCGGAATCCCTGGGCAATGTTGACATTGTGCCAGTTGATGACACCGGTCGACCAGGGTGCCATGTTTTCGTGAATCTTTTCCGCCAGTTCGAGCAGAGCTCCGTCCCCAGTCCGGTTGTAGAGCCAATGGATCGTCTCAATATTGTCCCCCGCTCGAAGCTTCGGCCAATAGCCGTTGGCAAACACCGCGGCCGGCTGCCGCTGCAGCCAGCCGCAATACGCTTCAATGCACCGAAGAGAACGCTCGTCCCGGCTGAATTCGTAATAGGACTGCAGCACATTCAGCATGACCATGTGCGGCCAGAGATCCGGCTTTCCGTCCAGATTCTTCAACAGCGCGCGCGGACCAAACCACCCGTCTTCGCGCTGCGACGCCATCACCGTCTCAATCCACCGGCGCGCCTCGGCAATGCCATCGGCGTCGTTGAGCACGTAGGCCAGATCCCCGTAGCCCTTGAGCCAATACGGCATCTCCTCCCACCCGCGTTCCCCTTCGCCCCCGGGATTTGTCCAGGCACTGGTTTCAAACTTGAGCCAGGGAGACAACTCCTGGAGACGCCCCACCATGCCTTCCCTCTCCAGATCAAGCTGGTGACGCAGCCAACCCTGGGGCTTGATGCTGCCGATGGGCAGCTTGATCATCGGACTCGGCGCGAGCGGGGAACGATTCCCAAGATGAAGCGAACCACACTTCCGGGCGTGCCCGAGGTTCCAAACCCTCCCAAACCCGTCTCCCATTCGGAATCATCGAAACCCGCAAGAAACCATCCCATTCCCGGCGGTCGAATCGTATAACGCCACGCCGCACCTTCCTTCTCCGAGGTATCCAGGAGCTGCCGAATCACCGGAGGAGGCGGCGGCGGGAGATACATGGCTTTATTCACCGCCCTCACCCGTTCCTCCTCCATCTTGATGATCTCCCGGTCGTAGGTCATCAGGCCGTTTACTTCGATTTCGACGTCCGTGGTCTGCGTGTACACCGCAGCCGCCAAACCGGACTGCCCCGTCAACGGCCTCAGCTTTCGCAGCAACCCCTCGTACGCTTCCGTCAAATCGGCGCTCGAAGTAAAACTCCGGTAACCCCAGTTCTTCTCCGCCTGCCACGTATGCCCGGTCAACGGAAGACCCAGTCCACCAAACTCACCCAGCACCCCGGCCCGACCGGCTTCCCGGGGTGGTGCCGACGGCCCCGGATACGCGTGAATATCGTTCACATCGCCAACCCCGCGATCCGCCCAACCACTCGTGTTGTTGACCAGTCTCGATGGATCGTACGCCTTGACCCAGTCCGTGATCCGCGCGGTGTCATACTGCCCCCAGCCCTCGTTGAATGGCACCCACATCACGATGCAGGGATGATTTCCCCGACCCTCGATCAACCGTTTCAGCTCCAGTTCAAATTGTTTCGAGGACTCCGGGCTCCGATCGATGTCCGGATCCCGGGAGCCAATATACCGATCTCCACTGGGCATGTCCTGCCAGACCAACAACCCGAGCCGGTCGCACCAGTAATACCATCGGTCCGGTTCGATTTTGACGTGCTTGCGCGCCATGTTAAACCCGAGCCGTTTGGTCACCTCAATGTCATACCGCAGAGCCTCGTCCGATGGCGCCGTGTACAATCCATCCGGCCAGAACCCCTGATCCAGCGGCCCCAACTGGAACAGCGCCCTGCCATTCAAATAAAGCCGGCGCACCCCCTGATCGTCGCTGGCCACCTCGATGTCACGCATTCCAAAATACGATTGCACCTCATCGATTGGCCGTCCCTCCCGGGTCAACACAACGTCCAGGTCATATAAAAACGGCGAATCCGGCGACCAGAGCCTGGCATCCCCTATGGACAGCTCAATCGCTTGATTCACTCCTCCCGATGCCCGGGACACCGCCCGTCCTGCGTCCCTCGCCGTCGCCTGAATCCCCAACCCAACCCCAACACCCCGGACACGAACCGTGACCCGCAACGTTCCCGCGTCCACATCCGGCACCAGTTTCAGACTCTCTATCGAGACGTCCGCCACCGGTTCCAGCCACACGGTCTGCCAGATGCCGCTCGTCGGGGTATACCATATGCCTCGTGGGTTCCTCACCTGCTTGCCTCGCGGCTGGGTTCCCGAATCGGTGGGGTCCCACGCCGCCACGACGAGCTCCTGATCCCCGGAAGGTTTCAGCGCCTCGCTGATATCCAGACTGAAGGCGTCATACCCACCCCGGTGTTCCCCCATCTCCAGACCATTGACAAAAATCCGCGACTCCCAATCCACCGCTCCAAAATGCACCAGAACCCGCCGGCCGGACCAGCTTTCGGGAATCCGAAAAGTCCGCCGATACCAGATCTGCTCATTCTCGCTCACCGGTTCCATGACGCCGGAGAGTGCTGATTCCACCGGAAACGGAACCAGAATCTGCCCCGGCAGGGACTCCGGTTTTGCAGCCTCTTTGGGCAGTCGGGCGAACTCCCACAACCCATTGAGGTTCACCCAGTCTTTCCGGACCAACTGAGGCCTGGGGTATTCCCGGTGGGCAGTTTCGGGAGTCACTCCGGCGGTCCACCGTGTCTGCAGCGGCCCCTGCGCCGGTTTCCAGCTCCCCTCAGCGGCCGCACCGCATGCGGGCGGGATCACGCCCGACACGAGGATCAACCACCCGCAGATCCACCCAATCCACCCCCTTGGTTTTCGTGTGCTCCGGGACAGGCACGCGCGCCATTGCAATTGAGGGAAACCCGACGATCGGGCCCGAGACAACTCCGTGGCATTCATACCTCAAGAGTACAATGCGGGAAGGCGGCTTCAATGAAGGATACCCACTGGAAAATGACTTTTCCCTTACCGAATTTGCCCCCAACAACCACCAAGTGCCACTCTGCCCCATGACAACCTTTTGTTGCACGTGCAACAAAAGGTTGTCATGGGGATTTGCGGGTGGTCCCGGTTTCCCGAAGGGCGTGAGCCGAACGGTTGAACACCGTGATCCAAGCCAGGACCACGACACCCGCCAAACCAAGGGTGGACCACGATCCTGGATGCACTCCCAGACCAAGAAGAAGGGCCAGCAGACCGAAGGCGAAGGCCCGATCGCTTTTTCCCATCGGCCCGTCGTACCGGCGACTCGCACCGATCTGCACGGCCACGACCCCGGCCATCTCGGTCAGGAGGCAAAGAAACACGACCGCCACGACCAGGTGCGGAGAAATGCCGGGCACCCGGGCAAGGGGCAGATAAAGCGCCGCGTCGGAAACGACATCCCCCAGTTCGTTAAGGATCCCCCCCAGTCGGCTCTGCATCCGGTGTTCCCTCGCGAGCATTCCATCAATCGCATTCAGAGCCATCCGAATGAAAAGCCATCCGGGAACCAAAAGGACCGCCCACCGTGATTCGGGAAACCACGCGACCAGCAGTCCGATCAGGATCGATCCAAAAAGCGCCGCCAACGTGACCTGATTGGCCGTCACCCCCAGAGCGGCAAGCGACCGGCAAACCGGGCGCAGCAGATTCTGAAAGGCGGGTTTGAGATCGTAGATCGTCATGGATTTGTTCAGCCTGGCGCGGGACTCCGGCCGGATTGATGCACATTGAGTTTCGATCCCGGATCCGGTTGCGACGGCGCTGAAGGCCGCGCACTGCAAGACGAATATCGAAGGAGATCGCGATCCACAAGCCGAATACCAAACCGATGCGCGGTGATTGTGCATTGACGGGTGCAACTTCGGACTCGGGCGCGATCCGACTCCAATGAATGAGTCGCGATCACGAGCGCTTCAGGCAGGAGGGTTCCGGGGGGGGATCGATCATGTCGACCGACGGGGAAAAGATCGAAACGGACCTTGAGAAATCCGGTTCCAATCGTTAAACCAAGGGCGCAATGAAACTCAACGTCCTTGCCCCATCGCTCCTCCTTATGCTCTTGACCCGCCAGATTGATCCGGCCGCCGCCGAATTGACCTATCCCGCCACCGCCCGCATCGATCACCAGGACACCCACCACGGAACCGTGGTCGCCGATCCGTACCGCTGGCTCGAGGAGGATGTGCGCGAGTCGGAGCGCGTGCACGCATGGGTGGAAGCCGAAAACAAGGTAACCTTCGGGTTTCTTGAATCACTCCCCGGCAGGGAACGCATCCGTACCCGGCTGACCGCCCTCTGGGACTACGAGAAATTCCAACCCCCGTTCAAGGCTGGAGGCCGCTACTACATTCAGAAGAACGACGGGCTGCAGAATCATTTTGTACTCTATCGAATGGACACGGTGCGGGGCGAACGCAAGGTCCTGTTTGATCCCAACCAATGGTCGAAGGACGGCACCCGGGCGCTGGCCGGCGCGGTGTTCAGTGACGACGGTCGTTATGCGGCCTATGCCATCCAGGAAGCCGGTTCGGATTGGCGGACGTGGAAGATTCGCGAGATCGAAACCGGGGAAGACCTTCCCGATCAACTCAATTATCTCAAGTTCACCTCCGTGGCCTGGGACAAACAGGGGCAGGGATTGTTCTACGCCAAATACCCAGATCCGGATCCGGCCCAGAAATTCCAGAGCCTGAACAAGGACATGAAGGTGATGTATCACCGGCTTGGGACCCGGCAGGATCAGGATGCGGTGGTTTTCTACCGGCCGGACCACCCGGAATGGGGCTACCAGGTGAAGGTGACCGACGACGGGCGTTACCTGATCCTGACGGTCTGGGTGGGCACGGATGACAAATACATGGTCTTGTACCGGGATCTGAATCATCCGTACGCGATGCCGGTGGAACTGATCGGACAATTCGAGAACGACTACACCTTCATCGACAATGAAGGTCCCATCTTCTTTTTCCGGACGGACCGGGACGCGCCGAAGGGGCGCATTGTGGCGATCGACGTGCGCAAGCCCGATCCTGCGGACTGGAGGGAGATTGTTCCCGAGTCGAACGAACCTCTCGAGGGTGCCGACATCATTCATAACCTCCTGGTCTGTTCCTACCTGAAGGATGTCACCACGCGGGTGCGACTGTTCTCGCTGGATGGGCACCCCGTGAAAGACCTGGAACTCCCGGGGTTGGGAACCGCCAGCGGTTTCGGAGGCAAACGGTCCGATTCGGAGACCTTTTATTCGTTCCAATCGTATGCCACCCCACCCTCCGTCTATCGGTATGATTTCGTGACAGACCAGTCGACACTGATGGAACAGGCCAGGGTTGATTTCGACCCCACGGAGTATCTGACCGAACAGGTCTTCTACCAATCAAAGGATGGCACGCGGATCCCGATGTTCATCACACGCAAGAAGAGCGTGGCCCTCGACGGCAACGCGCCCACCCTGCTCTACGGCTACGGCGGTTTTAACATTTCGGTGTCCCCCTCCTTTTCCGTCTCCCGGATTGGCTGGATGGAACTGGGGGGGATCTACGCCGTTGCAAACCTCCGGGGCGGTGGTGAATACGGCCGGGAATGGCACGAAGCCGGAAAGAAAAAGAACAAGCAGAACGTATTCGATGATTTCATCGCCGCAGCCGAATACCTGATCGCCAACCAATACACCCGCCCCGAGAAGCTCGGAATCCAGGGCGGATCCAACGGCGGACTGTTGGTCGGGGCGTGCATGACGCAGCGTCCGGACCTTTTTGGCGCAGCCGTTCCCCAGGTGGGCGTGATGGACATGCTCCGGTTCGACGAATTCACCGCGGGACGATTCTGGGTGGATGACTACGGTTCCGCCAAGGACACTCCGGACATGTTCGAGTATCTGCACGGGTATTCCCCCTATCACAACCTGAAACCGGGCACCGCGTATCCCGCCACGCTGGTCACCACCGCCGACACGGATGACCGGGTGGTACCGGGGCATTCCTTTAAATTCGCCGCTCAACTGCAGCATGTGCACACTGGATCGAATCCCGTGTTGATCCGAATCGAAACCGGTGCCGGGCACGGATCCGGCAAACCCACCTCCAAGATCATCCAGGAGGCGGCCGACATCTACACCTTCCTGGCGCACGCGCTGAAAATGAAACTCTAGAAAACAAACCCAGCCCACGAACCCCGTCGGATGACCGGACGCGATTACACGGGTCAGCCCCCCTGACCATCCTCCCGGGCAACCATGAACACAACCCACGTCCATCGCCCCCCCTGGCAAACAAACCCCGCACGGTTTCGTCCGGGACATTGGCTGGGGATTCTGCTTTTTATGCTCTGCTCCGGGTTCGCCGCGGAGACCGAGACGCATTGGTCCCTGCAACCGCTCCGTCCCGTCGCCGTCCCGGACCTTCAGGATCCGTGGATTGCGAACCCGATCGACGCCTTCATCCTGGCCCGGTTGCGCTCCGAAGGGTTGCCCCCCTCACCTCCCGCCGATGCGCAGACGCTGGTTCGGCGGATGTTCCTGGTGATGCACGGGCTGCCGCCCTCGCCCGACGAACGCATCCGATGGGAATCCGACACGAAGGATCTGGTGGATTTTCTCCTGCAATCCCCCCGCTACGGCGAACGCTGGGCGCAACACTGGCTGGATGTGATCCGATGGGCCGAGACGGTGGGGTTCGAAACCAATTCGCCCCGTCCCAACGCATGGCCGTATCGCGATTGGCTCATTGATTCGTTGAATGCTGACAAACCATACGCCCGGTTTCTCTTCGAACAACTCGCCGGAGACACCGTCGGAGAAGATGCGGCCCTGGGGTTTCTGGTGGCCGGTCCCGCCAACCTGCCCGGACAGATCGGACGCGATGAAGAATCGATGCGTCAGGCACGACAGGATGAACTCGACGAAGTCATCCGCACGGTGGGTCAGGCGTTCTTCGGCCTCACCCTGGGCTGCGCCCGTTGCCACGATCACAAGTTCGATCCGATCACCGCACGTGATTATTACTCCATGCAGGCGATCTTCGCGGGCCTCCGATACGGCGATCGCCGATGGCGCGGCACAGAAAACGATCGCTGGACCGCCGAGCTCCCCGAAGCCGCGCGGAAGGTGGCGGCGCTCGAAAATGAACTCGGCGGCCTCCAGTGCTCGCTCGGGTTGCTCCCTTCCCTGGCAGATCAGCAGGAGGAACAGTTCCGTCCCATGATTGCCACCGCGGTGCGCATGCGGATCAACGCCACGGCCAACGGATCGGAACCCTCTCTCTACGAGTTCGAAGTCTGGAACCGGCCAACGCCCGGAGAGCCTCCGGTCAACGTGGCTCTCGTTGCCAACGGAGGCCGGTCGTCCGCGTCCAGTTTCGCGCTGGAAAACCAGACCCGTCATCCTGACAACCTGAACGATGGCACGTCCGATCCACGCCTGGCCTTTCCCTGGAAAGCGGCCAAGGGCGGATCCGCATGGATTCAGATCGATCTGAAGCAACCGACCCGGATTGATCGCGTCACCTGGTCCCGCGGCATGAGTGTTCCGGTCGATTACGAGATCCAGATTCAGGATTCGCAGGGCTCCTGGCAGACGGTTGCCAACACACGCCGACGATTTCCAAGACGCGATGATCAACGCAAACCGGCAGACCTGGCTCTCGAGGATGTGTCCCCCGAACAACAGGAGACACTCGCCGGTCTCTTGGCGGATCTGCGAAGTGCCCAGGCCCGAAAAACCCGGCTTGCCGCCGGGCCCCAGGTGTATGGGGCTGTCTTCTCGACCCCGGAACCCACGTGGCTGATCAATCGCGGCGACCCCATGCAGCGGGTGGAAACCGTCCCGCCATCGGCCCCGGCTGCACTCGGAAACTGGAGCCTGGGAAACAACTCCCAGGAACCGGACGCCCGGATCGCTCTCGCCCGGCACCTGACGAATCCCGGGCATCCACTGACCGCGCGGGTGATCGTCAATCGCGTGTGGCAGCACCACTTTGGCACCGGACTGGTTACGACCCCGTCCGATTTTGGAAAAATGGGAAGTCGCCCATCCCACCCGGAACTGCTCGACTGGCTCGCGGCAGAGTTTTTGAGAACCGGCGGTTCCCTCAAACGGCTGCACCGCCTGATTCTCGAATCCAACACCTTTCGGCAGGCGAACACTCCCCGTGCAGAATGCATTGCCCGCGACGCAGACACCCGGCTGCTCTGGCGGTTTCCACCGCGTCGGCTCGATGCCGAAGCGATCCGCGACTCGATCCTGACCGTGGCAGGGACCTTGAACAGGAAGATGGGCGGAGTGGGTTTTGATTTTTTCAAGCAGAAAGGGGGGCTCTCCGACTACACACCTCACGAGACGTTTCCCGCGGAAGGGCTGCGGCGGATGATTTACGCCACCAAGATCCGAATGCAATCGGTCGAGATCTTCGGTGCCTTCGATTGTCCCGACGCGGGTCAAATGAAACCAACCCGTTCACGGTCCATCACCCCGATCCAGTCGTTGGGTCTGATGAACAGTCCCTTCGTCAATCACCAGGCGTCCCTGTTCGCGAACCGGATCCGCCACGACGCCGGAACGAATCTGGAAACGCAGGTAACTCTCGCAATGGACCACGCACTGGGCCGCCCGGCGTCGCCGGGAGAACTTTTATCCCTGAAAGAACTCGCAGGGGAACATGGGCTTGAGCAGGTCTGTCGGGTGCTGTTCAACGCGAACGAATTTGTCCACATTCCATGAATCTTTCTCAAACCGCCCTGCGCCTGCTGAACCGTCGTGCGTTCCTTTCCCAGACCGCCAACGGTCTTGCGGGAATCGCGCTGACCTCACTCCTCCAGGCGGAAAGCGCCCGCAACCACGCAGCAGAACCAGCCGGAACGATTGACCCCGCCCGGCCGTCCGCTCCCCGCCCCCCGCACCATCCGCCGCGCGCGAAAAATGTAATCGTGGTCTTCTGCGCCGGAGCCATCAGCCACGTCGATACATTTGATTTCAAACCCGAACTCATCCGGCGACACGGCCAGCGCATGCCCGGAAACGAAAGCCTCATTTCGTTTCAGGGCGAGAACGGCAATCTGACCCGTCCGCTCTGGACCTTCCGGCCGCGGGGCAAATCCGGAAAAATGATCTCGGATCTTGTGCCCCGGATTGGGGATCGCGCGGACGACATCTGCTTCCTCCATTCGCTGACCACCACGTCCAACACCCATGGCCCGGCCGAGAACGTCATGTCCACAGGGTTCGCCTTTGACGGATTCCCGAGCATGGGGGCCTGGATCAACTTCGCGCTCGGAAGCGAAAACCAGGATTTGCCGGCGTTTGTCGCGATCGAGGACCCACGCGGCATGCCGCAGTCCGGGCCCAACAACTGGGCCAGCGGATTTCTGCCCGCCTCGTTCCAGGGCACTCCGTTCAGCAGCACAAAGCCGGTGCGCTATCTGAACCGACCCGATTCCGTGGACCTACAGGCCGACACCGCTGCGCGGTCCGCCCTGGCGGTGTTGAATGAAGAACACGGGAAACGATTTCCGGGGGATCAGGGGCTCATGGCCCGAATGGCAAGCTATGAACTCGCTGCCCGCATGCAGCTCTCTGTCCCGGAAGCGACCCGGGCGACTGCGGAACCGGACCACATCCGGCGTCTGTACGGAGCGGACAGCCCTAACAAAACAAAAGCTGCATTCGCCACAAACTGCATCCTGGCACGTCGTCTGATCGAACGCGGGGTCCGGTTCGTGCAATTGTTCAACGGGGCCTACGCCTCCGGCGGCCAGCTCAACTGGGATGGACACAGCCAGCTGCAGGAACAATACGCCGTGCACGGCGAGATCCTCGACCAACCGGTTGCCGGTCTCCTGATGGACCTCAAGCAAAGAGGACTGCTGGATTCGACCCTGGTCGTGTTCTGCACGGAGTTCGGCCGAATGCCGATGTTTCAGGCCGGCACGTTTGGACGAGACCACAACCCCAACGGCTTCACCTGCTGGCTGGCCGGGGCGGGTGTCAAGGCACCGTTCAGCTACGGTGCCACCGACCCCTTCGGGTTCCGCGCCCAGGAGAATCCCCTGACCGTGCACGATTTCCACGCCACCATCCTTCACCTGCTCGGTCTGGATCACCAGCGCCTGACCTATTACCACAACGGAATCGAACGCCGCCTCACCAACGTGCATGGCAACGTCATTCAAGAAATCCTGGCCTAGGAAAATCCGCGGTCTGTTTTACGCGCTTTCCCCCGCAGAAGTTCGCCCGTAGATTACCGGAATGCCGGGACGACTGGTCGTGAACGAAATTTATCTGAGTCTGCAGGGCGAAAGCACCTTTGCAGGTCTGCCCTGTGTCTTTATCCGACTGACCGGCTGCGATCTTCGTTGCTCCTACTGCGACACCGCCTACGCATTTTCAGAAGGCGCACCGTCCAACCTCGATCAAATCGAGAATCGCATCAAGGAACTCGCCGCCCCCTACGGCACAACGGTCGAGGGCATGCGCCTGCCAATCGTGGAACTGACCGGAGGGGAACCCCTGCTCCAACCGGCAAGCCTGGAACTGATGGAATCGCTCTGTCATGCCGGGTTCACCGTCCTGATCGAAACCAGCGGCGCCCATGACATCTCCCGGATCGATCCCAGGGTACGGCGCATCATGGACATCAAATGCCCGAGCAGCGGTGAATGCGAACGCAACCGATGGGAGAACCTCGGGCACCTGACAGCGCTGGACGAAGTCAAGTTTGTGATCGGCACACGGGAAGACTACGACTGGGCGAAAGAAACACTCACCACCCGCAGGCTGCCCTGCGCGATCCTGTTTTCCTGGGTGGCCCCACTGGAACCGGCTCAGCGGCACAAATCCCTCAAACCGGTGCCAGAGGCGCACACCCCGCTCTCACGACGAGAACTCGCCGAAGCCATCGTCGCCGACGCCCTCCCCGTCCGGTTCCAGATTCAATCCCACAAGATCATCTGGAACGCGACGGCTCGGGGCGTGTGACTTCATCCTGCATCCGATTCCCACCCCGATGGCCCCCACCTCCACCCGAAAAACTCTGGACCTACTGGCGCGGTACGAATCCCGCAACGTCACCTTCCTGGATCCGGACGCCGGGTGGCCTGTTGTCTGGAAAAAGAGCAGGGGCTGCCAGGTTTGGGACATCGAAGGCAGGCGGTATCTGGATCTGACCGCCGCATTCGGGGTGTGCGCCACGGGTCATGGCAACCCACGGGTTGTCCGGGCCGGCCAGAAACAGATGGCGACCCTGGTGCACGCCATGGGAGACGTTCACCCCCACCCACTGAAGGCGCTGCTTGCGCGGGAACTCAGCCGGATCACCTTTGAACGCTGGACACGGAAGGCCAATCGGACCGGCAACCATAAATCCTCACCGGCAACCGGAAAAACCATTTTCTGCAATTCAGGCTTCGAAGCGGTGGAATCGGCACTGAAAACGGCCCTTCTGGCAACCGGCTCGCCCGGAGTATTGGCCTTCGAAGGGGCCTACCATGGACTGGGCTACGGTGCGCTCAGCGCCACCCACCGGGACCATTTCCGAGCCCCATTCAGGAGTCAGCTCAAATCCTTCGGACGGTTCGCCCCGTTCCCAAAAACCGAAGGGGACCTCAAGAAAACCGAGGAGGAAATACGCCGTGCCCTGGAAAAACACCCGATCGGGGCCGTGCTGGTCGAGCCCGTCCAGGGACGCGGAGGCATTCACATCCCACCGCCTGGTTTCCTACCGATGTTGCGCCGTGTCTGCGATGCGCATCGTGCACTGCTGATTCTGGATGAAGTACTTACGGGATTCGGAAGGACCGGAACATGGTTCGCCTGCGAACACTTCGAAACGGTGCCGGATCTCATCTGTCTGGGGAAGGCCCTGACAGGCGGTTTTCCCCTGTCGGCCTGCGTGGGACGTGCGGAGCTGATGGATCGTGCCTGGCCCGCGTCAAACGGAGAGGCCATCCATACCAGTACATTCCTGGGCCACCCAGTCGGATGCGCCATGGCATTGGCCCAGATCAAGGAACTGCGCGATGGCCGACTGCCGGGGCGCAGCGCAAGAATCGGAAAAACCCTCCTGGCTGGATTAAAAGGATTAACGCCTCCGGGTCACTGCAAACTCCAGGCCCGGGGCATCGGGTTGATGGCGGGTCTGGAAATCACAGAACCGGACGGAGCCCCCGCCACCGCAACGGCCATTAAAATCATGCAGAAAATGCTCCAACGCGGGATTCTCCTCCTGCCCGAAGGCGAACACGGGAACATCCTGAGCTTCACGCCACCATTGATCATTACAGAGGCGGAGCTGGACCGCGCGCTGAATACTCTGCAAAAACTCTTTGCAGAGTATTCAGATCACCGGAGGAACCGATGAACCCAGGTTCGGCACTAACCGAGCAACACCGATTTGATGCGGGTGTTCTGCCGGCGAATCTCAGACCGAAGCTGGATCAGGTAGTCTCCGGGGCTCTTCTGGCCCTGATGGTTGGAGGCACTTCGAAAATCCATCCGCCGGTTCGAGTCGGTGTCCTCGCGAAGGACAACGCTCGGCAGGGGCATATTTCGAGGACCACCAAACGAGTTCTTGTTTAAGAATTGCATGATCAACATACTTTCAGATAGCACAATCCAGGCCATTCACAGATTCAAGACGCATTCCCGGACAATTTCAGAACGAATCCGCCCCTTTCCCACCCTCAATCTCCCAACCTGAAATCAATGAAGCTGGCTCAAATCAGGCACATCCTGGACACCGAAGGCATCCGGTTGACCAAGTCTCTCGGTCAAAATTTCCTGCACGACCAAAATCAACTCGCTCGAATCGCACAGGCGGCGGACCTGGGAGACACCGATTCGGTTCTCGAGATTGGTCCCGGCCTGGGATGCCTGACCAGTCATCTCCTCGGGGGGCACCGGACCGTGATGGCGATTGAAACCGACAATCGACTCGTGGAGTTTCTCACCCGGCATTATGCATCGAATCCGCAGCTGCAAATCGTGCATGCCGACGCCCTGCGGTATCTTCGGGAACACTCCGGCAGCTGGCAGGATTGGAAATGCGTATCCAACCTCCCCTACTCCGTCGCATCGCCCATTCTCGTGGAACTGGCCACCCACCCCTCGCCGCCCGCACGGATTGTGACCACCGTGCAGACGGAAGTAGCCGAGCGCATACGCTCGCCGCACGGGTCCGGCGACTACGGAATTCTGAGTCTGTTGATCCAGGCGCACTTCGAGCCCGGGGAATCGTTCAAGATTCCGCCCCCCTGTTTTTTCCCCCCACCCAACGTCGATTCCACCTGCATCACCCTGCATCGCCGGAAAAACCCGATCCTCGGACCGGGCGAGTTCCCAACGTTCAGCAAGATCGTCAAAAGAGGCTTTTCCCAACGCAGAAAGATGATGATCAAACTGCTCAAAGCCGATTGGAACATCGAATGGATCAGCGCTCTTCTGGACGAGCTGGGCCTGGACCCGAAGGTTCGGGCCGAGCAGGTTTCTCTCGACCAGTTTGTCCGAATGACCCAAGGATTGATGCAGGCAAAACAGAACCACGATGAACGAAGAACTATTTGAAGTCGTCAATGAACGGGACGAAGTGATCGACACCCTCCCCCGCGCCGAGGTCCATGCCCGTGGGTTGCTCCACCGAGCGGTCCATGTGCTGGCCTTCAACCAGGCCGGCCAACTGTTTCTTCAGAAGCGCTCCATGCTCAAGGATTGTTTCCCCGGCGTCTGGGATTCCTCCGCTTCCGGTCACCTCGCCCCTGGGGAAACCTACGACACCTGCGCCGTGCGCGAACTGCGCGAGGAACTCGGCATCACTCCCGAACACCCTCTTGAACCGCTCTTCAAGATCGACGCCTGCAGCCGTACCGGCCAGGAGTTTGTCTGGATCTACCGTTTCCAGTCCGAGGGCCCCTTCCATCTGGCTCCCGATGAGGTCGAGTGCGGCGACTGGTTCCACCCCCAGGAGATCACCGAATGGATTGCGAGGGCGCCGGGGGACTTCGCCGACGCTTTCCCTCTCGTCTGGGAGAGGATGAAACAGTCGGGCCACCGGTAGGTCCGCTCCTATCGTCCCGTGCGCAGGTAGTGAAACAGGAACTGCTGGGCGTATCCCGCAAAAGGTCCGAAGTGATCGGCCGAGAACTCGAGCAGCTGCCTCAGACTCACAGGCTGGTTTTGGAAATAGAGTTCCCGGAGTCCGTTCGCGATCCAGACGTCGATCGGAAAAGCCCCCTGGAAACCAAACCCGAACAGAAGCACGCAATCGGCAATCTTGCGGCCCACGCCGGGAATCTCCATCAGCACGCGGCGGGCCTCCTCCACCGGGCAGGCGTGCAACTGATCCAGGCGGATGCTCCCCTCGGCAACGCGCACGGCCGCCTCCCTGAGATAGCGCGCCCGAAACCCCATCCTGCAGTCACGCAGTTCCATTTCCGAGACCTGAGCCAGTCGCGCGGGAGTCGGGAAAACAAAGGCCGAAACTCCCTCAGGCGTCCCCGTCGCAGGCACTCCGTACTGCCGGCAGAGCCGGTCCACGATCTGCCGAATCTGAGTGATCCGCTTCGTGGATGACAGGATGAACGATGCCAGGCACTCCCACGGATCCTGCCGAAGAAGACGCAGTCCGCCACAGGCCACCACCGCGGCACGAAGCGCCGGATCATCAGGGAACGTGTCGACCACCGTTTTCAAACAAAGGTCCACCTGGAGATAATGGGAGAGCCACTTCCAGTCGCCGCCTGACCCAACGGTCTCCGCCTGGATCCCACCTTTCGACTGGCGCAACCGAACCCACCGGGTTCCGACCACCGCTACCCAGGCATCACCGCAGGATTCCCAGCGAAACGCCTGACCGGAGGTCAGGGTCGCCTCCAGATCATAATCCTCGACAGGGAAACTGGTTGAACCCTGGCTTCGTTTCATCTACCGGAGCCCCACGCATTTGAACAGCTGCAATCGGTGCAGCACCCGACCTTCCACGGAAATCTCGCGCATTCCCAGATCCGTCACAGACTCAAACTCACTCACGAGGCGTTCGGGCGGAGATTGAGGGCGGACGGTTCGGGCCACGAAGAGCGCGTTTTGGCCTTTTCGATCCGAGTACCCTTTCCAGAAATAGAATTGGTTCATGGGAACATCGGACGAACGGTAAAACACCAGGGGATCCACCGGCACTCTCTGGCGCGCCTCCGGCCAGTAGAACGTCAGAAGGGACGTGATGCCATAGTGCGAACCGACAACGAATGCGGGCACCCCATCGGCCTGCAGTTCCTTAAATTCCTTCTCCACCAACGCAGCCATCTGGCTCCAACCGCTCACACGCCGTTTGGGATCGCTGGCCGCAGGCACCGAAATACCGGTGACCTTCTTGATGATTCCTGTGTTGTGCAGAGGCCCTGCCACCAGCAACCCAAATGCAAGCCCACTGGCCATCCAGCGTCTCCAACCGCTCCAACCCTCCTTCAATCGGTTTTCCCAATGGATCACCATCACGCACACGAGGGGAAGGAGCGTTGGTGCGATCCAGTTCGGTTGGACGCGGGCGCGCAACGTGTAGATCCAGTAGAAGAGGAACATCGGCACGCCCATGCTGAAACAGAAGACCGTGAGCCCGTCCCGCCGCTCTTTCCAGACAGCCACGGCAGCCAACAGCATTCCCAGAAAAAACACCGGATTCAACAGGCCGATTTCCGCCAGCGTGAATTCCGCCAGAAACCGCGGGGTAAACACCCAGGCCTCATCCAACCCTCCCCGGTCCTTCAAGTGCGTGAGCGTAATCCAGTCATGCTGTTGATTCCACACCAACACGGGGATCGTGCACAGCATCGCGATCAACGACGCCACATAGGGTCCCGGGCGACGCAGCAGGGGCCGGGCTGGTTTCCAGAGGGCAAAGAACACCACCCAGGACAACAGGTGAAACGGCAGCATGTATTTCGACAGGAATGCCATCCCGACCCACAGCCCGGTCCAGCACCACGATCTCATCGAATCCGTCCGCACCGACTGCCAACCTGAAACCATCGCTGCCGTCCAAAAGAGCACCGACACCGAATCGATCGTCATCAGGACCGCTCCCACCATCATCAACGGAGTGCTCGCAATGATCACCAGCAACCAAACCCCGGCGCGGGCGCTGACTTCCCGGGCCATAAAGCGGAACATCAACAGGCTGAGTCCGGCGGCGATCACCGGAGAAAAAAAACGAACCCCAAATGCCGTATCTCCCCAGAGGCTGCGGCCCAGCCATTGGGTGTAGGCAATCAGTGGCGGTTTACTGAAGTAGGACAATGCAGGATGTTTGGACCACAACCATTGATAAGCCTCATCCTCGCTCAACTCGATCGTGCTTCCGGCCACGAATATCAGCCGGGCCAGGAGCAGAAGCCCTATCAGAAGATACCCGATCCGAAACCAGCGGGAATCGTTCGCGTCGGAGCTCAAGGCAGACGCATTGCGCGGGAGGGGCGCGCGATCGATCGATCGAATCCGGTCATTCATTCCGGATGCAGATCGTGATTTGGATGAAGGGAAAACACTGTGCGGACTTCAGGAAACCCGGGGGCCAAGGGCGGGAAACAAGCGGACCCTCCCTCAGTAAACGATCAGCGAACGCACCGGGAAACCTTCCAGACGGGAACGTCCGTTGAGAAAAGCCAGCTCGACGAGAAACACGATCTCGACAATCTCGGCACCGATGCGCTTGAGCAGTTTGGCCGAAGCCTGCGCGGTGCCTCCGGTTGCGAGAAGGTCATCGATCACAATCACCCGATCCCCGGGACGCACCGCATCGGTATGAATCGCAACCGTGTTCGAGCCGTATTCCAGATCGTAGCTCTCTTCAAAGGTCTGGTAGGGCAGCTTGCCCTTCTTGCGGATCGGCACGAAACCAGCCCCAAGTTTGAGAGCCGCCGCGGCCCCGAAAATAAACCCGCGGGCATCAATTCCAACCACCGTGCTCACGGAGCCGGGCGCGACATTCGCCACCAGATGCTCAATGGAGCTGGCAAACAGCCTCGGATCCGCCAAAACGGGGGTGATATCCTTGAATTGAATTCCGGGCTGTGGAAAGTCCGGGACATTACGAATGGCGGCAGCCAGCTCGCTCGGGGTTGCAGTTTTGTTCATGATCGCGACGCTTTCGAGAAGCTCCGGATTATTTGCGAACCGCCTCCAGTTTTTCAATCATTTTCCTGAGTTTGTTCAGGGCCATGTTTTGAATCTGCCGCACGCGCTCCCGAGTCACCCCAAATTTTTCACCCACCTCTTCAAGGGTCCTTTCCGCGTCTCCATCCAAACCAAACCGGTATTTCAGAATGGTCGCTTCGCGCGTGTCGAGCAATGCCACCATGTCGTTGAGCATCAGTGTCACGGTCTTCTCCTCAAGTTGCTCATACGGCGTCTCGGCATTCTCGTCCTGCACCACTTCGGAGAAATTATTCGAGTCGTCATCCCCGATCGGCGCATCAAGCGACGCGGGGCGAATGGCGGCTGTCCGCAGTTGCGCCACGCGGGATCCGGTCATGCCCAACTCCTCTCCCAACTCCTCATCGCTGGGTTCCCTGCCGAGCACTTCCTGCAGCTTGAGTGCCGTCCGCCGCATCTTGGAGATCTTGTCCACCAGATGCACCGGCAACCGAATGGTCTTCGACTGATTGGCCAGCGCCCGTTTGATCGACTGCTTGATCCACCAGGAACCGTAGGTCGACAACTTGCCGCCCTTGGACGGATCGAAACGCTCCACCGCCTTCATCAGTCCAATGTTCCCTTCGTTGATCAGATCAAGCAACGGCAGGCCCAATCCCTCGTAGTCGTGGGCAATCTTCACCACCAGCCGAAGGTTGGCCTTGATCATCTGCTCCCGGGCCTTCTTGTCCCCCTTCTTGATCTTCGCAGCCAGCTCAATCTCCTCCACCGGCGTCAGCAGTTTTACCAGACCGATTTCGCGCAGATACAGCTTGATCGCCGAGTCGGCATCATAACTGGACCGCTCCCTGGGGGCGGAGGGGGCGGCGGCGGGTTCGGGCACGAGTTCGGGCAGATCCTCGGCCGTGGGTGTCTCGGGGATCTCCGCCACGGACGACATCGTCCGAACGGGCCGCTTTGCAGTCGATGCACGCACGGTTTTGGACGGGGCCTTTCCGCCCCCCGGCCCATGCTTCACAGGGATGGCGATCGGCTTTCGGGCCGGTTTCACCAGGGCCCGAGTCTCACGGGCGACCACAGATCCCGTCGTCGCCTTCTTGATTTTCTTCGTCATACAGTCTCCAGACTCCCGTCCCCGCAGCGCAAGACCCGATCGTTTCATTCCCACCTGGACTCACTCCCGATCATCCCCACGCGCGATCATCACAAAATGCAGCAGGGTCAGAAACGAACTGACCATGGCCGCCACATAAGTCAACGCAGCCGCATTCAGCACCCGCCCCACCCCACCCGCTTCCTCGGTCCGCACCAGACCAAGCCGCAGCAATTCGTTTTTCGCTCTCCGGCTGGCATCGTATTCCACAGGCAGGGTGACCAGCTGAAACAGGGTCACAATCAGGAATACCGCCACTCCCGCGACCGCCAGCTTGGACAGGTTCATGAAAAAACCAGCCATAAAAATCCAGGTCGCCGCCGTGCTGGCAAAACTCGTGATCGGGACCAGCGCCATGCGAATCTTCAGCGGCGCGTACGCGGCCTGATGCTGAAGGGCATGCCCGGCCTCGTGGGCGGCCACCCCGACGGCGGCAACCGAACGCCCCGAATAATTCTCCGAAGAAAGAAACAACGCCCGCTTCATCGGATCATAATGATCGGTCAGATGTCCCTCCACCTCGTTTACGGGCACTCCATACAACCCGGCGTTGTCCAGAATTTCCCTCGCCGCCTCGGCACCGGAAATCCGGGAACCAAGCCCCACCTGACTGAACCGGGAATAATTCGACGACAGCCTCTGCTGGGCATAAAACCCAAGCAGCAAGCCGGGGATCGCAAACCACCAGTACTGATCGAGAATCATCATTCCAAACATATAAAACCTCAATTCTATAGGTTCCTAACCACTCCATGGATGTTGTTGCCGACATTCGCCACGTCCGAATCCGCGCAGCACAGATGCCAGGCCCTACCTCCCTCAGCCATTTCAATGCCAAGTCTTCCCGTTTCGCAAGCACTTAATATTCAATACCCAGAAAAAACAGCAGTGCCAAGACGGCGCGGCCCCGGACCAAAAGGTGAGACATTTTGATCCGGTGTCCCATCTCCAATCAGTCTCTCACCGCCAATCCTGGATTCAACTCAGGATCAACAGCGCCGCCCAAACCGTTCCGGTTCCCTTCTTTGCCGGGCTGGTCCCAGGATCCGGGAACAACTCAGAACAGGACCGTCGATGACATAAAATAGAGGCGCCCGGTTTCCAAACGCGGCAGATCCAGGCCCAGATCAAGCGTAACACCCCGGGCCCGGTTTTCCCCCAACAGATTCAAAAAACTGAACAACCGGGCCGGCTCACGGTATTCAACGAGATTCGCCTCAGAGATTCCGGCCAACTGCATGGCCCGATCCACCGCTGTTTCCGTGGTGCCCACTTCATCGACAAATCCAAATTCGTATGCCTGAGCCCCCGTGATGACGCGGCCATCGGCGTATTTGACCCAATCGGAAATCAATTCACGGCCGTCGCCGGAGTTATCCTTCCAGGCTTTCGTCCGGCCTTCGAGCACCACGCTTTTAAATCGTTCATAGGTGGCGTTGACCATGTCCTGGATGATCTGCTTTTCCTCGGAATCGACATCTTCCATTTTCTTGGATCCACTCAACATATCCTTGAGTCGTCCGCTCTTAAACACCTGTGGATAGAGCCCCACTTTGTCCAGCAACCCCCGATAGTTGAAACTGTGCATGATGACACCAATGCTCCCGGTGATCGTCATTTCATTGGCTACAATCCATCTTGCCGGTGCCGATACGTAGTAACCACCGGACGCCGCAACCCCCCCCATCACCGCCACCAGCGGTTTGCCTTCACCACCGTCCAATCCGTCTTCCTGAAAATCCCGCACACTTCGGGCAATGTCGTCCGAAGCCATGACTTCCCCTCCCGGAGAATCGACCTTGAGCACGACGGCCCGCACATCCGGATCCTCCTGAGCCATCTTCAGCTGATCCCTGATCAACCGGACCATGTTGCGGCCCGAACCATCCCAAGCCTGACTGCTGATGACCCCGCTGACTTCGATGACGGCAATCTTGTTGGGCGAACGATGCTGCTCGACAACCACCTCCTCCAAATCTTCGCCGCTCTCCCAACCGCCTCCTCCCAGTCCGAGCAGCGAGTCCATCATTCTCCCAAGCAGGAGAAACACCACGACGGCAGCCAGAATCAACGAGGTCAGGATCCATCCCCACCCCCCACGCCGCGTCCGGACGGGTAAATCGTGTGGCATCACAGGCGGAGGCCTGTCATAGGGGGGCGGCAATGAGCTGTCCATTCCTTTGAAGCTAACGAAACGCACCCTTTTGGCAAGCGACATTGGGGCTCCCCCCTTTATCTCATTGACCTCACCTCCCGGACCGGTAGCTTACCCAAAAAACCGGATAAAACGGTGACTGGCAAAGACCCGTCCCGACAAATCATTCATCAGAGCAGCATTTATGAACCTCAGAATCATGGCAGGGATCGCAGCAGTGGGACTTGGAGTGATCGGCAATCAGGCACAGGAAACAACTCCGTTCAAGGACCAGAAATCGAAGGCAAGTTACGGGATCGGACTGAACATTGGTGCGAGCCTCAAGCAGCAGGGGTTGCAGCTGGACCTGAACGCACTCTCCCAGGGCGTCAAGGACGCCCTCTCCGGTGCAAAACGTCAATTGTCCGAGGAGGAGATCCGCGCTGCCCTGACCGCTCTGCAGGCGGAAATGGCCAACAAGGGTCAGGAACTGGCGGCGGCCAACAAAGTGGAGGGCGAAGCCTACCTGAAGGCAAACGGTTCCAAGGAAGGCGTACAGTCCCTCCCGAGCGGGCTTCAATATAAAATCACCAAAGCCGGTGCCGGGGCCAAGCCGTCCGCGACGGACACGGTGCGTACTCACTACCGGGGCACACTCATCGACGGCACGGAATTCGACAGCTCCTACACGGACGGCGAACCCGTGACGTTTCCCGTCAATGGCGTGATCCCGGGCTGGACCGAAGCGCTGCAATTGATGCCGGTCGGTTCCAAATGGCAGCTCTACGTTCCCTCGAACCTCGCTTACGGGGAACGTGGACAGGGCCCAATCCCGCCGAACGCAACCCTGATCTTCGACGTGGAGTTGCTCGGGATCGAAGCCAAGCAGTAGGGCCAGCCCATCGGCTCAGACAAGCCCGAGTTCGCCAACGATTCGAGTTCCGTCGAGGGTCAGCCCCCCGGACTCGAGGCTCTCGCGGGCGTCCGCATATCCGGGGATAATCGTCCGCAACTGTTCGGGCGAAGCCCCGAGATGATCCCGGATCAGTTCCCCGAGCACGGAGCGATAATCAACGCTCCGACGCAGGTAACGCCCGTTGACCTGGAACATCGATCCCTCCTGCCCCGTGGTCCAGGATTCGTTGTCGCACTGATAGACCCCGCCCGAAACCTTGCCCCCCGCCGCAAACATGACCCCGGCCTCGGCGTGATCCGTACCCTGGTTTCCGTTCTCCTTGCTCGTCCGACCGAACTCCGACATCATCACCACGACGGTGTCGTCCCACACTGTCGGGCTGATATTGGTGAAATATTTCTTGAGCGCCTGCATCCCCCACCCCAGCCACTGCATTCGCGAAGGATGCCCGCCCGTCAGCGCGCCCTGGGAATTGTGGGTATCAAAGCCACCCAACCCCGTCCCCGCGATCACAGCGTCCGTGCGCGCGAGGATCTGCGCCGAAACCTTGAGGTTTCTGAAGAAGCCGTAGGCCGAATTGGAAAACCCCTTCTGGTTCGAGGCCGCATCGATGGGAAACAGATGCGTTGAACCATCGGTGTCGTAAAACTCGTTCCCTTCCAAACCAACACTCTTGAGCGCATCGATCGAATCGCTCAGGCCACGACCCGTGTTGAAGAGCAGCTCCCGGTTCTGCTTTTCCGGATGCGGAATCGAGTGACCGGCCGTGATCGCTTCGAGGAGTTTGGATCGATCCGCGCCGTTTCCCTTGACACCCCGAATATCGTAGTTTCGGTAGTCGGATAGGTTGATCGCCAGCGACTGCCCCCCACGGAGCATCAAGGGTGCGTCACTCTGAACCGACACTGCGGGAAACTGACGGTCGCGGTTCAAACCGGTTGCCATCATCGCACGGTAGAGAATCCCGCTGCCGATCGACTTGTCCCGGGGCACTCCGTTCTCCCAATACCTTTGGGAATCGAAATGCGACCGCGATTGTTTGGGATAACCCACACGATGGATCAGCGCCAACTGGCCGGCATTATACACCGGAGCGGCATCCACAAGCCCGGGATGAACCCCTGCAAACCCGTTGCCCAGATCGATCGTCCGCTGCAAATCCGGCTGTTCGGGCATGCGTCCCGCCGAAACTGCAAAACGATCGGGTTTCTCCAAATAAAGACTCGGTCGATTGACCTCGCTGTAAGCGTCATCCGCCCAGGGAACTATCGTATTGATTCCGTCGTTCCCCCCCCTCAGGAAGATGAACAGGATCTTCTTGTTCCGAACAGGGATCTCACCAGCGGCCATTGCCCGCTGAAGAAACGCCGGGATGCCGAGCTGTGAACTTGCCGCCGCACCCAGGGCAAGCTGGAGGCTCCGGGTCATAAAATTCCGACGTGTGAGTAGATTCATGATTTCATTCGTTTTCCCGCCGCGTCAACGGCACCTCGGTTCAACCCGCAAACCGGCGACTGCCACAGGCCCACTTGCGGGCACCCGGCCCGAGGTCGCGCGAGGAACACCGTGACGCTTCAAACCAGGTGCCTTCTCCACGCACACGGAGAATTGCAAGGGGGCTGTGACTGTTCCAGACTGCATACAAAGACGTTTACTGTTCCTGAAACCGCGGATAACCCATCAGCATGGCGACGACCCCGCGCACCCTGACACCGTAGGACACGGACGCCACGGAGAACTTGTCCAGCGGACTCATTGCGCCATTCTCGTCGGTATTCAGAAATTGAATGGCCGCCTGGCGATCCAGATCCAGATTGGCCGCCCCCTCTCCCGGGAACAACAGGTCACAGAAAAACCCGGCGACGGCCCCGGCATCGGACCATTGATCCGCCGGAAGATGCGCTTGCACAAGGTCCACCGGATTCGACCAGCCCTTGCCGGCAGTCAACACCCGCTGAGAAAAACGCATTCTTTCGACCAGTGCCGAGGTGTTGATCCAGTCGCCGCCAAACTCCGACCACCCGTCGGGTTCCTCACGGCGGTACAATTCAAAACCCATCCGGCTCATCGCATCCAGCAGATCCTTGGCCGGCACGTCGCTCGATGCGCTTCGGCCGGCAACGCCCGTACGGATGGCCCTCGCCACGCTCACCGTGTATTCAAAGGGGGTCTTGATCTTTTGCCTCGAAGCGGCGTGGTCGCGAAACAGAGCGGAGCCAAGGATCGTTCGAACAACGTTCCTGAGATTTCCCCTGCGACCGTCGGCCGCCGGCTTCTCCCAGACCGCCATACAATCCCGGATCAACGCCGCCTCCGGGCTGATCTCCTGGGCGGTGTAATCATAGACACCGTGTCGGAAACTCTCATTCACGAGGAGCCGGCAGAGTTTAACGCTGATGAATTCCTGCGTGTAGGGAAGATCCGCCAGATGGGCGATGACATCGTATCCATCCAGAAGCCCGCTGCTCGGACCACGGGCCGGAATCCGCAGTTCATACGATTCTCCAGCGCGGGGTGGACCAAAACGCGGGTCGATTGTTTTACCCGCGAACAAAACCTTCGCCTCGATATCGTGCACGGTGCGATCGTACTGGAGGCTCCAGACACCCGGATCGTTGTCCCGGTCGTTCACCCGCGCCGCATACGGATCGTTCTCTTTTCCAACGGGCAGTTTCTCCACACGCCAGCCTGTCCAGGCGCGACTCAACTCCTCGATGTCCCGCTGATCGTAACCGTTGTCGACCCCCATCGTGAACAATTCCATCAGCTCACGCGCGAAATTCTCATTGGGTGCCTTGCGCGTGTTGGTCACGGTATCCAGATAAATGATCATCGCCGGACTTTCCGTGCTGATCTTCAGCAGATCGTAAAAGGTCCCGTTGGGATTCATCAGGACCTCCCGCCATTTCCGAAGCTCCTGAAACTCCAGAGAAGTCGCCGCCTGCCCTTCGGTCCGCTCCTTCAACTTCCCGTTCAGATAATCCCGGCTCTTGTCGTAGTACGTCGTAAAATGATTGTCCACAAACTGCGTGAGCACTTCGAGCAACTGCCGCCTGGATTGCACCGCGTGATCAACGGTCCATTCCTGCAGATCCCTGATCCCCGCCACTCCGTTCATCAACCGGGTCATCGGGGTCAATGGCGTCGTCGCTGCTTCAATACCCCGACCGGACAAACGCACGGTCAGTTCGCTCAGGTTCGCCGGATCGGGAAGATACCAAAAACTCAGTGTGTAAGTCCGTGAAACCGACAAACCAGGCAGGAGCACCTGCCAGATCGAGGAGCCTTGGGTCGTGCCGCCGCTCGACGCCTGCAGACGCAGTGACGAATTTCCCGAATGGCTGACCTCATCGGTGACCTCAGACAGCTCATGGTTTTCGGATACCGTCCATGTCTCGAGATCCAGCGACCCTTCAAATCCACCGTCCCGAATCAGGTTCACCCCGACTTCCGGCACCGAGCCCGCCACCAGAGTCAGATCGTCCAACCACCCCCGCCCCGGCGACCTCAGATACACGTAAAGCGTCGAGCTCGATCCGGTGCCCGTCGCTGTCACATACTGCCAGCCTTCCGGCGTGGCAACGACGTCGATCTCCAACTCCTCGGGAATCGATTCCGGTGCCAGCTGCTCTTCGATATAAGCATCGGGCCCCATGCCCCGCACCCGGGCGCTCTCGTCCGGCGTGGGCCCGAACGCAATCCGATTCAACACCGTCGAAACCACCAGCTCCGCAGGATCAACCGGCGTGGCGCGCACCCTGAAGAAACTGGTTCCAGCCTCCGCCTGCACCGGTTCCAGCCATTCGAACCCGGACAAAACACCCGTGGATGCCTCGACGTAAGGTCCCAGGAGATTTGGCGCACGGACCACACTGTATTTTTCCACCGCCGGAAGCGGGCTGAAGGACAGGCGCTTGGTTCCACCGGAGATTGAAAAATCAAGAACCCCCAGGTCCTCCCCCCGGATTGGCAAACACAACAGGATCGCGCACCCGATCAATCGGCACATCGCCCGGAATGTGCGCCGTTCTTTCCCATTCATCTCTCTTGAAGGTTGAGTCACAGCTAAAAATAAAGCACTTCTCATGCCGTTCGCGCATCCACCCACGAAAAGAAGGACCAAGTCCGGGCATCTCAAAAATCAAAAACCGAGAACGCAGAATCAAACCAAAGCCCGTTGAAATCAAACTGCATGCCAGGCGGTTCAAACTCTCCCTGCACCCAGAACACATCGTTGCGCGCAGCCACCGTGCCACACACCTCATCGAACATCTCGGAATCCAGAGCAACCAGCCGGTAACGGTCCTTGCGGAGTTCCGCTTTCCGCATGGCTTTCATCAGATGCTGAACCTCCTCTTCGGAGCGTTTGACAACCCAGATTTCCGCCTCCGGAACCTTCACCGCCAATCGGTTCAGTTTGGTCACACTGCAATCGCCGCATTCCACCCAAAGTTTCGGCCGCATTTGGTAATCCAGCTGCACGATGTCGGGAACGAACGGAATCGTGTCCATGTGCAGATTCTGCTCGATCTGGATGCGCTCGCGGTGGAACAGGATAAATGCAAACATCTTGAGCAGCACATGCGCCACCGTCTCGGTGTCCTGCTGCCCGATCACGACCTTTTCAGGAAGATTGCGGGCGGGATCCTGGCTCTTGAGCCGAAAACTGTACTTGTTGGACATGACACGCGGACCCTGGGTGCCGGCTACGGATTCGCAGGGCTCCTGCCGGCCTCTCCGGCACCGGAGGTTCGAAAGGTATTGAGCCTGCCTTCGATTTGGGACGCGAGCTTAAAATCTCTTTTCTCCCTGGCGACCGCGATCGCGCGTTCGGAGTATTCGATGACACGGGCCCCCTGCCCCGCCGAGGCATAGGCCACCGCCACGGTTTCCAAAACCGCCGGGTCGCCGAACGACGTCAACTCCGCCGCCCGCAAAGCCAGCCGAACCGCCCGCTCCGGATCACGGGCAGACGGATCCGGATGCCTGGCCAGGAGCTGCGACAGGGATTGCAGAGCCTCCGGATCGTCCGGTGCCAACCGTTCGGCCGCTTCAAAATGCGCCAGAGCCTCAGTAAACCGGCCCGTTTCCGCCAACAGATCCGCCAACCGACTCTCCACTCCCGCGGAACCAGGTTCCAGCTCGAGCGCGCGCCGAAGGTGAATCTCCGCGCGCGCATGCTGCCGGAGCCTCAGCAACTGCAGCGCCGCCTGCACATGCAGACCGCTGTCCCCCGGCGAGAGCAGCAGCTTCTCCTCGATCCATGCAATCTGATCCAAAATGGCGCGTTGGGCGGCCGTGCTGCGCAGCGTCTGAAGATCCGCATCGGACCCGGGCAACACTTGAAGCAACAGCTCCGCCATTTCGTCGCTCGAGTTCTGACCGTAGACCACCCGCTGCGGAGGACTGTTTGGATTGCGCGGGTTGTCGGCCGAATTATCATACCAGTATCGCATCGACACAACCGTCCCGGCCGGCAACCCCAACGGCCGCGCATACCGATATTCGTCCTGCCAGTTAAAATCCCAGTTCTCGATCCGGATCAGGTCCCGCCGTCCCCCATCCGGCAGCATCGCCCAGGCTTCCATCCGGTTGGCCAGATAGTGGGCATGGGGATAGACGCTCAACACCTGCACATCGACGGGCAATTGAAAGGAAGCATCGACGCGGTGCGCCGGCTCACCGGGAGCGATGTCAATCGATTTGGACCGGAGCACCAGCGCATACGGCCAGGCGGTCGGTGGTTGATCGGTATAATAGAAACCCACACTCGCCTGCACGGCCTCCTCCCTGCCGCTTCGCCTCAGATGCAGCTGCAACACCACGTCGTCCCCACTCTCCAGGCGCCACGCCAGATTCCGGGGAGCCGCATGCGGCCGTTTACCCGGCGTCCACCCCACAAAATGACCGTCCGGAAGTTGCGCCTGCCCCAGCGACATGATCCCGCCAAACCCGGGCTCGGCGTCACGCGCATCGAGACTCCGCGACGAACGGGTGCGATCAACCTGCAACACCGCATGATGGACCACCTTCGGATTCCCAGGGCGGATTTCGGCGGCCCAGACATACCGTGTGCCCGATTCGGAAGTCGGAATCACAAAACTCCGGTACACATCCTGCCCGTCCGCGCCCAGTTGATACGGATCGGACATCGTGTACACGGCGTCCGGCTCTCCAAGCGACCAACCATCCTTCCACACCGGCATCGGCGGCAGGTCCCGGGGATCGCCTTCCACCGCACCTTCCAGAACCCATTGTTCAATCAGGGCAATCTGCGCGGGACCAAGCCCTCGTGCGTCCTGAAACTCCCCCACTCCGTCGCCCGGCAACCAGGGTGGCATGAACCTGCTGCGCGTCACCTCCAGGATCTGGGTACGATGCCGTTTGACCTGCGCGTAGGTCAGCAGCTCGAAAGGGGCCGCCTGGCCCGCGCGATGGCATTCGCCACAATGCTCGAACAGGATGGGCGCAATCTCCCGGTTGAACGTCGGCGGCTTCGCGACATCACCGGTCTGCGACCCCGAATCCTCGGGCTCCCGGCTGCCAACGACAAAGTTTCGAACATCGCCCGACTCCCGGGCCATCCGCCAGGCGGCAAATCCCAGCAGAAGGAAGATCACTACCAATACGATCGATTTTGGAGTCTGCATTCAATAAGAGCCCGTCAGCCGCACCAACATCGCGTTCACGTCACGGCCATTCGTTTTCACGGTTCCGTGTTTCTTCGCAAATCAGCGATGGAACATCCCACTCCAGGCGCGGACGCGGTGACCACCGGTTCATCGGCCGCGACCGCTTCAAGGACTTCCTCCAGTTCATGCCGCGTGGCGGCCGGGCGCTCCGTTCCGAAGTCGACAAATCGATCGTCGATCCGGCCATGGTAGAGCAGATATACATTCCCCGAGGCTTCCGAAGCGGCGAACGGATCAACCTCCTTTCCGTCCAGATCAGAAATCCCCTGTGTCCACACTTGGGTTCCGGCTCCCGGCTTCGCCGAACCCGAACGATCGCCCTCACAACCGATCCAGAGCGCAGGCAACCAGGCCAACCCCCAGGTCAGCAAAAAAATCTTCTTTCTCACAAAAACCATCCTACCGCGCGCCAGCCGGGTTGAAACCCGAAAAAAAACCCGCCAGGCAGGAACCCGGCGGGTTTGAGAATCGGCACCGTGCGTCCAGTCTCTAGAACCCGGACTGCCGGGTGGAATGTTCCTGCAGGTAAAAGACGTCCCGGTTGTTGGGCGAAGGTTGATCCAGGGGAATGTTCGCCTTGGATAACTGTGGCGTGGTGCGTGGATCGGTCCATTTCTTGACCTCGGAATGGCCGTCAGCAAAGGAAAGGCCACCCGACCCGTTATGATAACTGGCGGGATAATCCACAATCTTCCAGCGATTCGGTTGATCCGCATACCCCGCCATGTCCACGACATAATAGCCGTCGTTGATGCTGTCTTCCCGTTCGTCCAGGAATACAAACGTCATGCTCGGACCCGGATTGTTCATGTCCGAAGCCTTGATGAATGTCTGCCATCCCCGAGCTGCTCCGGGCCGTGAGGGCCCCGAATTTCCCCAGGCCGGACCGCCCACCCAGTTGTTCATCGACATGATCCGGATGCGTGGCACCGTGGCACCCTGCGCATTGATGCCTGTGGACTTGTCCCCCGGACACTTCCAGATCGCTTCGGACCCACCGCAGTAGGGCCAGAGGGCACTTTTGTGGGTGTACAATTCGTGATTCCAGTTGTTGGCATCCCTTTTGTTGGCGAGAGTGAGCCAGCTGCCCCCAGACCAGTTTGGAATGGCTCCCCCGCCGGGAGGTGTCCACCCCGAAGCCCCGATCAATCCGTCGTTGTTGTCGTCCGAATAGAACCGCCAGGCCAACGTCAGCTGTTTGTGATTGTTCAGGCACATGATCCCCTGAGCCTTGGCTTTGGCTTTGCCAAGTGCCGGGAGCAACATGCCCGCGAGAATGGCAATGATCGCGATGACCACCAGAAGTTCAATCAGCGTAAACGCGCGGTTCGAAAACCATCGGCGGTGTTGCGGCGCGGCATTGGGATTGGATCGGCGCATAATATCAGATTCTTCTTTTTGGAACACGGGTTAGGATGCTTTCGGGGAGCCCGTCCAGGCCCGACCCGAGCTGACTTCTACGTTGCCGGCTCCGTTCTGGCAAGTGTGCTTTTGAAGGCACAGATCGGGCGGGCCAGGCTCCGATTGGGAGAGGATGAAACAGTTCCCCAAAAACGGTCACGCGCCGCCACAATCCAGGTTCAAACTCAACCACGGAGGATCAAAGTCCTCCCCGGCCTTTCCCCCGGAAGCACCCGAGGACTGGCGCGGTCCAGAACCTGTCGAAACAGATTCATTGGACCATTCCCGCTTGCGAGCCACCCGCTGGCAACTACAGTGTTGGCCGTGCCCGTATTTTACGAATGTCAGCGCTGCACGGCTTGTTGCCGATGGCCGGGGGTGGTCCGCTTGAGCGACCTGGAGATCACCCGCCTGGCCAGCTTCCATGAACTGACTGAGTTCGAGTTCATCCAGCAGTACACCCGTCTGGCGACGGACCGGCGCGGGCTCGTGCTCAACGACAACCAAAACGGGGAATGCATCTTTTTGAAGGGCGAAGATTGTTCGGTGCAACCGGTCAAACCACAGCAGTGCCGTGATTTCCCGAACCTGTGGAATTTCCCGGGCTTTGAAAAAACCTGCCGGGCGATTCCGAAGATCCTCTCAGCGGAAGAGTATCAGAGTGCCCTGGATCGATCCCGCTCCGCCACGCCCCCAACGCCCCGGGAAGTTGCACCCTTGCCTCCAACCATGGGTCCGACTACCTTGGACACACCAGCATCAACCGACACCACATTCAAACCGTTCGCCGCATCATGAAACCGCCAACCTTCACACGCCGCCAGTTCATCAAGTCCACCAGCACCGCCGCCGCCGTCCTCTCCTTTCCGTTTGTATCCTCCCGGCCGGTCCTGGGTGCCAACAGCAAACTGAACATCGCCGCAATCGGTGCCGGCGGAAAGGGGGCGGTCGATATCAACGGCGTTGGCCATGAGAACATCGTCGCGCTCTGTGACGTGGACCAGCAGAATGCCGCGGCAACCTTCGCAAAATTCCCACAGGCCCGACGTCACAAGGATTTCAGGAAAATGCTCGATCTGGAAGGCAACCGGATCGACGCCGTCACGGTTTCCATCCCCGACCACATGCACGCACCCGCCGCCATCCGGGCAATGAAACTCGGAAAACATGTCTACTGCCAGAAACCGCTCACGCATACGGTGTCCGAAGCACGGCAGATGACCGAAGTGGCCCGGGCGGCCGGAGTCGCCACACAAATGGGAAATCAGGGGCATTCCAACCCGGACAGCCGCCGTCTCGTGGAACTCATCCAGGCCGGAATACTTGGCAGCGTGCGCGAAATCCACGTATGGACCGACCGCCCCGGATCAATCTGGCCCCAGGGAATCCAGCGTCCGACCGGCACGCCCCCGGTACCGGACACCCTTGACTGGGATCTCTGGCTGGGCGTGGCGCCGTGGCGCCCCTACCACCCGGATTACGTGCCGTTTAAATGGCGCGGCTTCTGGGATTTCGGCACAGGCGCACTCGGAGACATGGGCTGCCACAACATGGACCTGGCGTTTTTCTCGCTCAACCTCCGGGATCCTTCCAGCGTGTATGCCATGTCCTCGGAAGTCACCTCCGAATCAGCTCCCAAATGGTCGGTGGTCACCTATGAGTTCCCGGAACTCCACGGGCGGGCCCCCGTGAAGCTCACCTGGTACGATGGTGCCAAAAAACCATCACCGGAACTCGTCAAACAAACCGGACTCCCCGGCAACGGAATGATCTTCATCGGCGACAAGGATACGCTCTATGTGCCGAGCTACTGGGGCACGGGCAGCTTTTTATCCGGCGCTGCGGTGGACGATTTTAAGAACATCCCTCAATCACTTCCCCGTCTCCCGGATTTCGACAAGAACCACTATCAGGAATGGATCAACGCCTGCAAAGGCGGCCCCAGAGCCTTGTCAAACTTCGACTATTCGGGACCGATGACCGAAGCCGTGTTGCTGGGGAATGTCGCCATCCGGGCGGGGCAACGCATCGAATGGAATGCCGAACAGCTCAAAGTGACCAACCTCCCGGAAGCCAACCGCCTCATCCAGGCCGTGTACCGCGAGGGATGGAGTCTCTGACCCGGGACCAGGAAAGCCTGCACCCGGATCTGGTTGAGCGTATGGCCGATCGACGTTCAGGGCATTGCCCTGCAGCGCCAAGACCGGTGTCCGCTCCTCAGAACCGCGCCGTTGATCGCTGTTGTTGCTCCTCCGGCGGATGAAACCAACCCGTTCCGTGCGGATGTTTGGCTCAGAACTGCGGCAGACGCCGGAGGTGCCCTTGGTCCCCCACGCAACTCAACAGGCAGGCGACCGTTTTGGACTGCCCGGGCAGGATCAGCTCGGGTAGGATCTCTGCGAGCGGCTCCAGAACGAACCGGCGCAGATGCGCCCGGGGATGGGGCAAACAAAGCTGTGGGGTATCGCGGGTCTCACTCTTGAAGGTTAACAGGTCAAGGTCCAGCACCCGCGACTCGTTGTGCGTCGTCTTGGCAACCCGGCCAAACTCCCTCTCGAGTGCCTGCAGCCGCTTCAGCAGGGACTCCGGCGTCTCATCCGGCAACGGGGTGATCCCCGCGACTGCATTGACAAAACGCGGGGCGCCCGGTGGACAATCAATCGGATCGGTCTCCCAAACAGACGACAAGAGAACTGGCGTTGCGGAGAGCAGCTCCAGACGCGCCATGGCCGAAAGCAGGGAAGCTTTGGAATCGCCCAGGTTTGATCCCAGCGCGATCAAAGCGAGATGTTCGAAAGATTCCACTAGGTTGCAATTTGAATCCGGGTGCGACCCTCTCATGGTTGCCCCTGCAATCGGCGCGCGTCAACTCTGATCCCCTCATCACCTTCCTCCCGGCCCCCCCCGAAGCGAGTCCGGTTTGGGTGCCGTCAAACCACGGAACAACCTGTAGGGTCGGAGCACCGCTTTTCTGAATCCGCAAGCTCGAACTTCCAAAAAGGCAAATTTCGACCAGCAAATAACCTTGTCTGAAAGACTCCCAGGATGTAGATAAATGACATGCCAAAGCAAACTCTCCAGTACGGCAATCGCCGTAACTTTCTTAAATCAACATCCTTTCTTGCCGGCGCGGCGGCCGTGAGCGCCCCCTACTTTCTAAGGGCTCAGGGTGCCAACGAACGCATCAACGTCGCCTGCATCGGCGTTGGGGGAAAAGGGAGCAGCGACACCGACAGCGCCTTCAGACTGGGCGGCAACATTGTCGCTCTCTGCGATGTGGACTCCAACACTCTGAACGGCAAAAACGCCGCGCTCCAGGCTCGTGCCAAGAAGGAAAACCGAACATTCGCCCCCAAGCTGTTCAGCGACTGGCGCAAGGTGTTTGAACAACTGGGCAACACGATCGACGCGGTCACGATCTCCACCCCCGACCATTTGCACGGTTCGGTCGGCATCACGGCCCTCAAAGCGGGCAAGCATGTCTACTGCCAGAAGCCCCTCACCCAGACGCTCTGGGAAGCGCGCGAGATGCGGCGGCTCTCCCAAATCAAACACAACGGCAGGCTTCTCGCCACTCAGATGGGCAATCAGGGCAGCGCGGGCGACGGTCTGCGCCGGGCAATCGAAGTGATTCAAGCCGGAGTCATCGGCGCACCGCAGGAACTCCACGTCTGGTCCAATCGTCCAGTCTGGCCGCAGGGCCTCGAACGGCCAATGGGCAGCGATCCCGTCCCTTCAAACCTGGACTGGGACCTCTGGCTCGGGCCTGCCAAGGAGCGCCCCTTCAAGAAGGACGTGTACCACGGCTTCAACTGGCGCGGCTGGTATGATTTCGGAACGGGCGCGCTTGGCGACATGGCGTGCCACACCGTCAACATGCCGTTCCGGGCAATGAAACTCGGTTACCCCACTGCCATCGAGCTGGAGGTCGCTTCGCGGATTTATCCCGAAACCTTCCCCCTCACCTCTCGGATCCGGTTCGAATTCCCGGAACGTGAAGGTCTGCCGCCCTGCAAATTCTGGTGGTACGACGGCAATCCGAACCCGAAGCATGGAATTTTCAGCTCCGGAAACTTTGTAAATCCGTTGCGTCCACCGGCCGAAACAACCCAGGAAATCGTGGCGCAACGCGGCGAACTCCCAGCCAGCGGTTGTCTCGTCATCGGCGAGAAGGGCAAGCTGTTTGCGGCCGATGATTACGGCTCGCGTTTCCAGGTTGTCCTCAAGGGCGAGAGTGAATTCGTCAGCGGCGACAAACATCCCAGTTGCGTCGGAGTTCCCGAAACCCTCCCGCGCTCGCCCGGCCACGAAGAGGAGTGGTTCGAAATGATGAAGAGTGGGCGTCCCTCTTTTTCAAACTTCGACATCGCGGCCTACCTCACCGAAACCATCCTGCTTGGTTGCGTGGCGCTGCGTGTCGGTGTTGGCCACAAACTCGACTGGGACGGACCGAACATGCGCGCCACAAACGAACCCGCCGCCGAGCAGTTCGTGCGACGCAAGACCCGGACCGGCTGGGAAATATAGCTTATTCCGGGGACGGACCGGATTCTCGTCAACTGGCGGGATCCGGCTCAGTCTGACTGGATCAACAACGTGCCCATGGGAAACCACGGGCACGTTTTTTTTTCACGCTTGAAGGCGGCAGCGAATCACAACCTTACTTTCTCGCAACGCTCCGACACCCTTTCCCACACCAAAGAATTTATTTTTCAGCCTGAGCGCATTTTGATTGTTGACACAAACAGTCGAAGCACCTTGTGTTAAGGGGTCGCACGGACCCGTCCGCGCGGCTGGTTCCCGTTTTTTCCGCATAACTAATTTATGAAAAACACTCTTTCAAAACCGCTGATGGCCGCTGCACTGACAGCCGCTCTCCTTGCCCCACAATTCAGCACGCAGGCTGCCCAGGAGGTTGAACCCCTGAAGCTGAACCTCCCGCTGCACACGCTCAAGGGAACCCCGGAAGATCTTCCCACGGGTCCCAACATCGAACCGCCCTCGGACAAAGCCCCCCCGCCAATCTCCGTCCCCAAGGGGGTCAAGAACGTCGCCGCCGGTAAAACCGTCACCGGCAGTGTCTCTCCCTTCCTGGGAGAACTCGCACAAATCACCGACGGCAAGAAGGAACCCATCGACGACGACGCCGTGGAATTCCGTAAAGGTGTCCAATGGGTGCAGGTCGATCTGGGCGAAGAATATGAAATCCACGCCGCCGCCATGTGGCACGACCATCGCTACGTGCAGGTCATGCGCGATGTCATCCTCCAGGCGTCCAATGATCCCAAGTTCGAATCGGGCGTGACCACCCTGTACAACAACGACATCGACAACACAGCGAAACTCGGCGTCGGAACGGACCGCGAATATTTCGAACTTGAGTTCGGACGCGTTGTCCCGGTCAAGGGGATCAAAGCCCGTTATGTGCGCGGCTACACCCGGGGCAGCAGCCAAAGCGCCCTGAATTGCTGGCAGGAGATTGAGGTCTACGCCCTCCCGGCCAAATGAAGTTTCAGAGCGCACTGGCGATGCTGCTGGTCATCGCCGGTGCGCTGGCCCTCCGGGTGCCCCACCTCGACCAGCGACCCCTTCACAACGACGAGGCGGTCAACGCCGTCAAGGTCACCGAACTCTGGCAGGAGGGTCGGTATGTGTATGATCCGGACGAATACCACGGGCCAACCCTCCATTACGCAACCCTCCCGTTTCTCTGGCTCAGTGGTGCCGGCAACCCCGGGGAGCTCCCGGATGCCACCCTGCGCATCGCACCGGTTCTCTTCGGCGTCGGATTAATCCTCCTTCTCCCTTTCTTTTCGGATGGCTTGGGTCGCCATTCGGTTGCCTGGGCCGCCCTCCTCACCGCCGTCTCACCGGCAATGGTGTTTTACAGCCGCTATTTCATTCATGAAATGCTGCTGGTTTTCTTCACCCTGCTCACGCTGGCCTCCGGATGGCGCTGGACACGGACACGCCTGACCCGCTGGGCCGCTCTGACCGGCGTCGGATTGGGACTGATGTTCGCAACCAAGGAGACCTTCGTGCTCACCGTCGCCGCAATGGTGTTGGCGTGCGCACTGACGGCCCTCTGGAACCACCGGAAACTCCGGATGCCGACCCGTCAGGAATGGCAGCATCTGAGTGTGGCGCTGGGCGCGACCGGTGTGATTTGGTTTGTCTTTTTCAGCTCCTTCTTCACCAACTTCGATGGCCTTGCCGACTCGGCGCGAACCTACCTTCCCTGGCTGAAACGCGCGGGGGGAGCATCCCCCCACATCCATGAATGGAGCTTCTACCTCCAGCGGCTGGCCTGGTTTCATCCCGTCAAGGGTCCCGTCTGGTCCGAGGCCCTCATCCTCGTTCTGGCGGCGATTGGCATCGTCGTTTCGTTCGCGGGCAGGTCATCGCCCCTCCATCGTTTCCTCGCGCTCTACACCATTCTCCTGACCGTGATCTACAGTGTCATTTCCTACAAGACTCCGTGGTGCCTCCTGAGTTTTTTTCACGGCATGATCCTGCTCGCGGGCATTGGCGCGGCGGCGATCGTGGAGTTTTTCCGCGCACGAACAGCGAGAGCGATCGTACTCACCCTCCTGCTGGGCATGACGATTCAACTCACCTGGCAATCCCGGAGCGCCAGCTTCGAATACGCCTCGGACCGCCGTAATCCCTACGTTTACGCCCAGACCGTTCCGGATATCCTGAACCTCGTCCAAACCGCCGAGCGAGTCGCCAGAGTTGCGCCCGATCGTTTCGCCACGGTCTTTAAAGTGGTCGCACCGGACAGCGATTACTGGCCGCTTCCCTGGTATTTGCGCCGGTTCCAAAACGTGGGCTGGTACGAGACTCTTCCCAATGATCCCTTCTCTCCCCTGGTGGCGGTTTCCACAAAACTGGAAGCACGTCTCGACGATCGATCCGAACGCAAATGGCTCATGGTCGGGATATCCGAACTGCGTCCCGGCACTTTTTTCGAGCTTTATGTCGAGCTGGAACTGTGGAAGAAATATGTGGAGACACTGCCTCCCATCAACGACGACGACTGACGTCCGTGTCTCCGGGCCCGTTTCGAAACCACAGCCTCGGATCCTCACGGACCGGGCACTCTAAACCGATCCCATCCACCCAATGAACCCACACCTTCCGACTACAAAACATCGCACCTTGATCCCGGTGGTTCTTCTCCTGGTTACCACGGCGCTGAACCTGACAACTCCGCCACCAAAAGCCGCCGATGCCAACACCGATCAACACATCCCGTTTCCCGATGAACGACTGACGGTCAGCGGCCTCGCCTGGTTCTCCGAGGACGCGCCGGTGCTGCGCCGCCTGCCCGCCCGCCTGAAGGAGAGTTTTCGCCCTGCCGTCTGGTCCCAGGCTCAACAACCCTCGGGGGGCCGGATCCGGTTTGCCACGGACTCGCGAACGATTGCCGTAGCCGCTCGGAATCCGGACACGTCCACCATGCATCACATGACGCTTGTGGGTCAGAGCGGACTGGATCTCTATGTAAACGGCCGTTACCTGAACAGCGCCTGGCCCGACAAGGAGGGAAGGATCGCACGCGAATGGACCGTCGGAGAGGATCGCATCTTCCGCGAGATCACCCTTTACCTCCCTCTTTACAAGGGCATCGCGCTTGAGGAAATCGTGATTGAACCCGGGAGCACCCTGCGTCCCGCCACACCATTTTCTCAAATCCGTCCCGTCGTCTATTACGGCTCGAGCATCACCCAGGGCGGATGCGCTGAAAACCCCGGCCTGAGCTATCAGGCGATCGTGTCCCGACGGTTGAACGTCGATTTCATCAACCTCGGTTTCAGCGGCAACGGCCTCGGGGATCCGGATGTCGCAACGGCCATCGCCGAGATTGACGCTTCCTGTTTCGTGCTCGATTACTGGGCAAACCCCAGCCCCGAAGTCTACCGCCAGACATTGCCCGGTTTCGTGCAGACCCTCCGCGCGAAACACCCCCAAACCCCCATCCTCATTCCAGGTCCCTACTACTTCCCCGCCGAAGCGGTTGACCCCAAAACCAAGTCTCGACAGGAGGAGAAACGAACGATCGCACGTGAGTTTGTCAAAGCCAGACGCGAGGCAGGCGACTCAGCCATCGCTTTTGTCGACGGATTCGGGATGTTGTCTCCCGACCAGGTCGAAGGACTCGTGGACGGCGTGCATGCAAATTCAATCGGGTTTTATTTCTGCGCAAACGGACTGGAACCGCACCTGCGAAAAGCCCTCCGTCTGCAGGACAAGCCTTGATCCCCCTTCCCAAGACAACCCGGCACCAGCCCCCGGCTCCGCGCCGCCCGGCGTGCCGGAGGGATCAACGATCGCGTCGGGAACCCGCATTTTCCCGGTCGTATTCCAGCTTGCGAACGATTACAGATACACATCGAAAAGATCGTGGTCCGGCCATCGCTCCACCCGGTCCGCCGCCCTGTGCAGCATCGGATCAATATCCGAATAACTCATCCCGGATGGATCGTCCCGCTGATTAAAAAGGGCACACCAGTTGAGGCCGCCCTTCCAGCGTCTCACGAGCAACGCGTACGTTCCTGGCAGGCTTCCGGTGTGCCAGGTATTCCTTCGGCCCTCGCCCCAGTCACGCACCGACCAACCACATCCATAATAGGAGGCTCCGGGACTGATCTCTCCGTCGCCGAGATTCGCGGGCAACCCGAAGGCCGTCGGGATCATCGATTCGGAAAGGATCGGGCACTCAGCCGGAACATCGAACGCGGCGGCAAACCGGACCAGATCAATCGCGGACGCAACCCAGCCTCCGTGTGCGTCCATGTTCTCGAGATTCCAGGCACCGTAGGGCGCGGGAACCCGCACATCGCCCGGTTCAAACACCGAACGCCCCTCATGCGCGGAATGATAGACCACTTCGCCCGGCAGCCGATGCCGCCGCAGGGTTCGCCCGAGCGCCGGACGGGAGACCCCGAGCGGCTCAAACACGCGCTGCCTCACAAACGCCTCGTAACGCCTGCCGCTCACTCGCTCAATGATCCGTCCCAGAAGGCTGTATCCAAAATTGCTGTATGCACGGATCGCACCCGGTGCGTGCTGGAGCGGTCGCGAAGCCATGTAGGTGCGGATGTCACTCCGTGCAATCGGAAGCGGGAGATTCAGTTCCTCCGCAATCGCGTGATCGCGAAACATCGGATCAAACGCCACATCACGATCCCATCCCCCCAGGTGTTGAAGAAGATGTTCCACCGTGATCTGACCAATCCTCGGCTCGCGATCCAGCCCAGCCCCAGGCCGCAAGTCGAGCACATCCAGAATCGGAGTCCGGAGCCCCAGCAACCCATCCTCCACCAATCCCAGCACAGCGGTCGCCGTCAGTGGTTTTGAAAGACTCGCAATTCGGAACAACGAAGCCGGAGCCACGCGAACGTCTTGCGCCGGATCCGAATACGCTCGCGCCAGCACCAAACGCCCTCGACACGTCACCGCAAGGGAACCCGCGGTGATCCGCCGTTCGGACATGAACCGCCGCATCGTGCCATCAAACTCCTCCAAACCGGACAAATCGGACCCGGTCCCATCCAGTTCCTCCGGCGGCCGGCCCTTCCCCGTCCAGGGACTCAAACATCCCTGCATCGAAACAAGGAAAACGCCCCCTGCAGCTTTGCTCAGGAAGCCACGACGGGAAACAGACCGTTTCACTTGGAATGCCGGGCGATTCCGGTGCCCAGACTATTTGGCAGACACCCGCATGACCGTCGCACTCGTGAACGTTTCACCTGGACGCAGCACAGTGGAGGGAAACGCGGGGTGATTGATCGAATCCGGGAAATGCTGAGTCTCAAGGCAGAAGGCCCCAAACTTGTTGTACACAACCCCACCGACGCCCCTCAGGGATCCGTCCAGATGAATTGCGCTGTAGAACTGGATACCAGGCTCCGTGGTCAGGACCTCCAGAACCCGACCGCTCTTGGGCTCGTAAACCCGCGCGGCAAGCGCCAGACCGCCCCCGCTGTTGCGCAAAACCAGGTTGTGATCGTAGCCACCCGGGAACTCCTTGAGTTTGTCAATTCTCGCACCAATCGGGGTCGGACGCGTAAAATCGAGCGGAGTGCCCTTCACGCTGGCAATTTCACCCGTCGGAATCAGTGTCTCGTCCGTTGGTGTATAGGCGTCAGCCGCCAGGAAAAGCTCATGACCCAGCACATCCCCGCCACCGGCAAGATTAAAGTAACTGTGGTTGGTCACATTGATCGGAGTCGCCTTGTCCGTCGTGGCCTTGTAATCGATACGGAGTTCGTTCCGATTGTTCAGGCTGTAAACCACCGTGACATACAAATTGCCAGGATACCCTTCTTCGCCGTCAGCACTCAGGTAGGAAAACTCAACCGCCACGGCCTCATCCGTCTGGCGTACGATCTTTGATTCCCAGACAACCTTGTCAAATCCCTTCAGCCCCCCGTGCAAATGATTCGGGCCGTTGTTCACCGCGAGGGTGTATTCCTTGCCATCAAGCGAAAAACGTCCCTTCGCGATCCGGTTGCCCACGCGCCCGACCGTGGCTCCAAAATACGGATGCCCGGCCTCGTACTTTTCGAGAGTCTCAAACCCCAGCACGATGTCCCCAGAGGTCCCATTCCGGTCGGGGGCCCAGAACTCGGTCAGCAGGGCTCCATACGAGGTGATCTTCGCAGTGACTCCCTGACTGTTGCTTAACGTGTACAACTTGACCGGCTGCCCGGCCTTGGTGTGCCCCCAGTTCTGAACCTTCACTGCCGTTGTGCCGGTGTCCATCGGCGTTTGGTGGGTCGCACATCCGGCTGCCAGCAAAATGGCTGCCGAGAACAAACCGGCCAGGATGGAAAATTGGGAGCGAGTCCGTTTCACGTTTTTCATGGTATTAGAATTGTGGGTTCGGGTCGGGGACATCCGCGGCAAACAGCCATGCACTTCCCTGCCTCACGCAAACTGCAGGCGCGGGTCCTCTCTCAACATCGTTTCAAGGTTTTTCCAGGGGGAATGGTTGATGGAGCAGAGGGCATTCAGATACACAATCACCTTTTCCTGGGAATGCGACGCCAGAATCTTGTCCACCGCCGCGTGCAGCGCCGCGTCCTCCACTTTTTTCGGAAAATCCTGCACGACACCTTCGTTGTGGGTCACCTTCAACGTGTCCAGGAAATCCGCGAGCATCGAAGTCTCACTCTTGAGCAACCAGGTCCCCAGAAGGTTGCCGGACACCTCCTCGAACCTGGGACGCGCAAGAACTTCCAGCATGGTGCGATGCCGATCCTGCCGGGGCTGACGCTCAAAGAACGCCGGGCGCAGCTTCATCGCCTCCGCAACGGCTGTCAGCACCGTCTTGTAGAGCGCCCGATCCGAGTTGTAGGCATGTTCCAGAATCTCATTCGAGAGATTCGATGACATAAATCCAAACAGTTCACTGCACGTCATCATAGGGTGGTTCTTCTATTTCGAGTTGGACGATTTCTTCGCGCTCCTTGCCGCAGGAACCGCCGTCGATCCCCCCTGCTTGTTCGCAGCCTCCACCTGGGCAGCCACCTTCAGACGCAGGGCGTTCAACCGGATGAAACCGGTCGCATCGTCCTGATCGTAAGCCCGGGTCGGATCCGCCTCCATCGTGGCAATGTGCGGGTCATACAGGCTGACAGGCGACTTGCGACCGGCTGTGATGATGTTTCCCTTGTAAAGCTTCAACCGCACCGTGCCACTCACGTTCTTCTGGGTGTCATTCACCAGCGCCTGCAGAGCCAGACGTTCCGGCGAAAACCAGTAACCGTAATAGACCAGTTCGGCATACTTCGGAATCAGCGAATCACGGAGGTGCATCACTTCCCGGTCCATGGTCATGCTCTCCATCTGCCGGTGGGCAAACTGAAGAATCGCCCCTCCGGGAGTCTCGTACACCCCACGCGATTTCATGCCCACATAACGGTTTTCAAGCAAATCCACCCGCCCGATGCCGTGTTTGCCACCCAACTTGTTTAATGCCTTCATCACCCCCAGCGGATCCAGACGTTTCCGGTTCACCGCCACGCAATCGCCCCTCTCAAACTCCAGGAGCACGTATTCGGCTTTGTCGGGAGCTTCTTCCGGAGACACACTCAGCCGGTACATGTCCCGATGAGCCGGTGCCGAGGCGTCCAGCCAGGGATCCTCCAGGATTCCGGCCTCGAACGAAATATGCAGCAGGTTCCGATCCGTGGAATACGGCTTCTTGGCCGTGGCTTCCACAGGGATTTTTTTATCCGCGCAATACTTGATCATCTCGGCCCGACCCGGGAACTGGTCCCGGAACGAAGCATCCCGCCACGGCGCGATCACCTGCAGTTCCGGCGCGAGCGCCGCAGCCGTGAGTTCAAAGCGAACCTGATCGTTGCCCTTGCCCGTGGCTCCGTGCGCGATGTATTCAGCCCCTTCCGCCCGCGCAATCTCGACCATTCTCTTGGCGATCAACGGGCGTGCGATGCTCGTTCCCAGAAAATATTGCCCCTCGTAAATCGCGGCGGCACGAATCATCGGGAATATAAAATCGCTGGCGAACTCTTCCTGAAGATCCTCAATCAGAATCTTCTCGGCACCCGTTTTCTTCGCCTTCTTGTCCAGACCTTTGAGTTCTTCGCCCTGGCCCACGTTGGCGCAGAACGCGACAACCTGGCACCCGTATTTCTCTTTGATCCAAGACAACAGAACCGAGGTATCAAGCCCCCCCGAATAGGCTAACACAACTCTCATATTCAATTTAGCGGAACAATTTCAAATTTTGCTAACGACTAAAAGCCATTCCGAGTGAATAGAAAAGAAGATTCACAACCGGTGCGTGAACATTCCATCCCGCAACTTCGGTTCAAACCAGGTGCTCTTGGGCGGCATGATCCCGTCCGCGTCGGCGATCGCCATCAGATCGTCGATCCCGGTCGGATACATCGAGAACGCACAGGCATACTCTTCCGAATCAACAATTCGTTCCAATTCCCGCGTGCCCCGAATTCCTCCCACAAACGAGATCCGCTGACTGGTACGGGGATCGTCGATTCCAAAAACCGGACCCAAAACATGCTTCTGAAGCAGGGAAACATCCAATTGCTCCTTCGGATCGGCGGATGCAGCGTGCTCCGACCGGATCTCCAGCGAGTACCAGGCCCCGTCCAGATAAAGGCCAAGCCGATGCTTCCGTCCCGTTCGCCC